>JBEISV010000360.1:0-5023 GCA_040375265.1 Verrucomicrobiales bacterium | reverse complement strand
GGTGCAGCTGGCCCTCGCCGCCGGCGCCGTCGTGCTGCAACTGCCCACGGCGGGTTACGGCCGGGCCGTGGCCGCCGGGCAGGCCCACCTGAATCGCCGCTGGGCCTGGACCTTGGTCGTCAGCGCGGACGGCAGCGACGCATTTGCCCCCGGGGAGGCCGAACTTTGGGTTAAGGCCGCCCACCGGGCCGACCTGGTGCTGGGGGATCGGACGGCAACCCGGGCCGCCCGGGCGCACCTGACTCCGCCGCAACTCTGGGGCAGCCGGGTGTTCTCCGCCGTGGTCCGCCTGGCCTGGGCTCACCGCTTCAACGACATGGGGTCGCGCCGGCTGATCCGCAATGCCCGCTGGGAGGAGCTGGGACTGAGGGAATTTCAATTCGGCTGGAATGCGGAGATGCAGGTCCGCGCCCTTGAGGCGGGCTGGTGCATCACCGAGCTGCCGGCCAGTTATCATCCGCGGCTCCGCGGCTGCTCCAAGATCTCCGGCACCTGGCGGGGATCGTGGCGCGCCGCCCTCGGCATCCTCGGCTGCCTGAACCGGCTCTTTTGGAGCCGGCGCCGCGCCGCGAGCCTGGATCCCGTGCCCATGGAAACCCCGACCTGAGCTGACATGATCGCCCGTCCTTGCCCGCTCCCCCCGGCGCTCCCCCTGGTGTTGCTCCTGCTCCTGTGGGCGGCGCCCTCGGCCATCCTCGCCTCCGGCAGCTACGGGGCCGGTTTGCCCGGGCTGGCCCTGCGCATCGATCCCACCCAATACGAGTTGGGCAAGAATGTCTTCCTGGGCCGCGCGAAGTGGGAGGCGGGACCGCCGATGGATGCCGCCAAGGTCGAGGCCCAGCGGGCGGTTCTCCGGGCGTGGCAGGCCGCGGTGCCCGAGAAAGTCCGGCCTGAACCCGCGCTCGATCACTGGGCGGGCCAGCTGCCGGCGACCCACCAGGCCGCGTTGCGCTACTACCTCGAAAACCGGTTCCGCCAAAAGTTCGAAAACAAATGAAGCCCAACCTCGCCGGCCAACGCCTGAACCTGACCTTGGCGGGCGCCTCCCTGCTGCTGCTTGCCCCCAGTCCGGCGCGCGGGCAGGCGGCCTGGTTGCCTCCGGCCGGCCAATTTGTGGTCGGCACCCAGTATGTGTTCGAAACCTACCGGGAGTTGCATGGGGCCCGCCGACAGCCCGTCCGCCTGCGGGACGACGTCAACCAACACACCTTCTCCCTGACCGGCGAATACGGGCTCGGCGCCCGCTGGGCGGTGGATGCCACCATCGGGTATGTGACCACCGATACCACCGCCTTCGGTCCGGGTTTCTCCTCGGACAGCGGCCTGGCTGATTCCCGTTTCGGCCTCCGTTATGGCCTGGCCAATGAATTTGAGTCGGCCTCCGCCTGGGCGCCGACGGTTACGGCCCGCGTGGGCGGGATTGCCGCGGGAACCTACTCCTACCTTTCGCCCGCGGGCGATGGCGCGTCCGGGGGGGAGAGTTCGCTCCTGCTGGGCAAGATCCTGCCGGGCCTGGGGGTGGGATTCCACGCCGAGGTGGGGTATCGGGTGCGGGAAGAACCCGTGGCCGACGAGTATTTTGCGGTCCTCGGGGTGTTCAAACGCATCGATGAAGTCGTCCTGTCCGCCGGCATCCGGCACACCCAGGCCGTCAGCGGACAGAATCTGGGGGGCGGCCGCCCGCGCTGGCCGCAGCTCAAGGAAATCGTGGACCAGTTCGAGCTGGGCTTCGGCTGGGTGGACGGTCCGCGCACCTACCAGATTTTCTCGGCCTACACTTTCGATGGCAAGAATACCCCGAAACGCCTGGCGCTCGGTTTCGGGATGAACTGGGGGTTCTAGGCCCGGTGGTGCGCGGACGGTCGACGCGCCCGCCCGTGCCGGTCGCCCGTTTGCCGTCTTTTTTTCATGAATTATCCACCCTGTTTCGCCTTCCTGGGCACGACCGAAATCATCGTCATCGGCGTCCTGGTCCTCATCCTCTTCGGCGCCAAGAAAGTCCCCGACCTCATGAAGGGCGTCGGCACCGGCATCCGCGAATTCAAGCGGGCCTCCCGGGAAGTCCAAGACCAGATTGAGCAGGTCGCCGCCGAACCGCCGCCGCCGACCACCGGCAAGAAGCCCAACCCGCCGGCCACCCCGCCGGACCAGTCCCCGCGGGCCTGAGGCGGCCGGGTGGGCCCAGGGTTCACTCGGGGAGGAGATCTTCCCACGGCAGGCAAACCGCGAGGCGCGCACCGCCGCCCGGGACATTGGCCGCGGTGACCGTGCCACCGAGCAGTTCCACGTTGGACCGCACCAGGGCCAGCCCCAGGCCGCTGCCCTTGGAGCTGCCCTTACCCCGGTAAAATTGCTCGAAAACTCGTTCCTCATCGCCGGCCGGGATGCCCGGGCCGGTGTCCTCGACCACGAGGAGCATATCCTTCTCCGCCACCCGCAGGCTGGCGGTTACCCGGCCACCGGCCGGGGTGAACTTCACCGCGTTGCCGAGCAGTTCGTCCATGATGCGATGCATGCGGGTCGGGTCGGTCCACAGATCCGGCACCCCGGGGTCGATGTTCGCCTCCAACGTCACCTGCCGCCCGGCGGCGCCGCGCTGGTGCCGCTTCAGCACGGCCGTCAACACGGCTCCCGGGGTGACGGGGCCCGGCTTCGGCAACACGGCGCCCACTTCCAGGCGCGATATTTCGAGCACGCGGTCCACCAGTTCGGTCAGGCGGGTGACCTCGCCGCCCAGGATGCGGTGGAATTCCGCCCGGGTTTCCGGCGGCAGGTCCGGTTTGGCGATCAGCAGGTCGGCGAAGCCGCGGAGCGCGGTCAGGGGCGTGCGCAACTCGTGCCCGGCCGCGGCGAGGAAATCCCGGGCACAGTGGGGCGTCAGCCGGCGGTGGGGCACTTCCTGCAGCACCAGCAGGATCACGGCGTCCGGCCGGTGCGCCAACATTTGCAAGGTTACCGAGCGCTCCGTTTTTTCCCGCGTCAGCAGCCGGGCGACCTGCCCCGGCTCACCATGGCAGGGATAAGATTGGCCCGCCTGCAGCCGGTTCAGCAGGCTGCGCAGCCGGAGGTGCCGGGGCGAACGAACGACCACGACCAACCGGCCGTCCTGGCCCGCGGCTTCCGTGGTCGGCCATCCGGTCATTCGTTCGGCCGCCGGATTGAGCGACTGCACGGTCAGGTCGGCCCCGAGCACGACCAGCCCCAAGCTGGTGGTGGCGAAAAAATCCAGCCACGAGACCGATTCGGCCGGCGAGCCCAGGGGGCTGCCGGCGGGCGGGGCGGGCACGGACGTTTCATGGGGACTCAGCACAGGTGCGACGGCTATAGCTAACGGGATGCCAGCCTCGGTTGGCCAGCCATTCCCCTGCAAAAGCCTGAAATTCCGGGCTTTCGGTGGCCAGGCCGGCCGATGTCTGGGCGCGGATCCGGCGCCGGGGCGAACATGTTTCCGAAATGTTTGCGGTGTCCGGCAGCCCGGCGCCTCAGGTCACGGTCCAAGCCCACCGCGGCAAGCCGTTCGCCCGTCCCGGCCATCGCGAACGCTGCCGGCCAATCAACGCCGTGCCGCCGCCGTTCGCGAAGTGAGCCGGCGCCCCAGTGACCAAAGGCAATTATGGGTGGCTCCGTCCGGTTGAATTCCCCCTGAAAGGCGGCCGAAGTGCCGCCCGGGTCGGGCTGGCTACCCAAGATTCACCGTAGGCCCTTGGCCGGCCAAAATGATTACGATGCCGTTCAGCAGTTTGGCGGTAGCTCCGCCCGCAAGTGGGTTGGTTTGCCAGTCCCGATGAGCCAGCCGGCCCCGCCAAGATGCGCCGGACCATACCCACCAGCCGATTCCGAGATTCACGCCGATGCAAACCACTTCTCCTCACGCCGCCACGAAGTGCCCCCTGACCCCGGGGCGGGACGCCGTTGGGGCCAAACTTCCGACCTGGCTTCGTCGCGCCCTGGCCTGGTGGCTGGGACTCACCCTCCTGGCGGCGTCGCTGCTCGCCTGGGGGCAGGAGCCGGCGGCCCTTGAATCCGCGCTGCTGGAAAAGGCCCGCCAACACCTCCGGGCCAGCACGCCCAAGGGACTGGCCCTCCTGCACGAGCCCACGGTGACGCTCGTGACCAAGGAGGACCGCCGCCGGGTCGTCGAGTTTGCCGTCGAGTTCGAATGTGCGGAACCGCGTTACGTCGTCCGGCAGCTGACGGTCGACGAGCGGCCGCTGCCGGCGGCCGTGGCGGAACAGCTCAAGGCGGCCGGCGTGGCCACCCGCTATCTCGCACCCAAGTGGCGCCGGGCCGAACCCACCGGTTTGATCAGCGGCAGCTTCAGCGTGCTCGCGGACGGCACCTTCGGGGTGATTCTTGCCTTTGACGCGGAGCAGCTGGGCTACCTGCGCGCCGAGCAGCAGGAACTGCCGGTGCAGGGGGACACTGTGTGGGGCGCAGCCCAGAAGGCGGCCACTGCCGCCGTTGCCGCCCATGCCCAGGCCAGCCGCGCCGCTTTCGTGAACAAGGCCGCCGATGTCGGGGGTGGCCTGTTCAATGTGGTCAAAGGCAACCTGAACCTGTTCACCGGCGGCCTGCCCATTCCGGGCCTCAATCCGACGGCAAATCCCGCGGCGCCGGCGACGAATGTTCCGGTGGCGGCGGCGAATGCGCCCGCCGTGGCCACGAATGCCCCGGTGCCGGTCCCGGTGCCCGCGGCCGAGCCCCCCCAGGAACCCGCCGTGGCCCCGGTCGCCGCCGAGAAGGCGCCGGCCGCCCCGGCCAAGTCGGCGAAGGGGACTGCCGAATGGCTGACGCCGAAGGAGGTGGCGGAGCTGCTCAAAATTTCCGAGGAAGAAGTCTTCGTGGCGATCGGTAAGGGCGAAATAAAGGCCAAGAAAATTGGCTCGGTCTGGCGGATTTCGCCGAAGGACTTGGAGTAGCCAGGGCGGTATCGCCTCCGGCCCGGTCGGTTCGGGGCCGGACGACCAGGAGGCGGCGCGACGGCGGCCGGGGCATTGCCACCCGGCCGCTTTTTTTGTATTTG
>JBEISV010000409.1:0-4421 GCA_040375265.1 Verrucomicrobiales bacterium | reverse complement strand
GGGAGCCAGTTCCAGTCCGCCGAGGCTGTTGGTCAATCCGACCTTACCTTCGAACAACGCCACCTCGGTGCGGCCCTCCGGTCCCACGCGGACCGAAAATTCGGTTCCCAGGATCGCCCCGGAAGCCAATGGGGTGCGGAAGTTCTGCTCCTTGGGTTTGCCAAGGTCGCGTAGGAACATGCCGCCCTGCTTCACCTCGATCTCGTAGTCGGCCGACTTGTCCCCGGGGGGATGGATGACTTGGTCGGTCAATTCGTCGAAGACCAACGGGGTGCCGTCGGGGCGCTGCAACTCGAGCCGGCTGAATTCCGCGGTCCGGACCCGGTCCCCCGCGCGGACGACCTCGTCCCGCTTCACTAGGGTCTCCGTTTTCTCACCGTTGCGGAGCACGAACACCTCGCCCTGCACCGACAGGATCTTGAGTTCGTAGGCGGGTGTGAGCGCGGCAGGGTCAGCGGCCAGCAGCGCCGCCGGTGCCAGCCACAGGGCACCGAACATCCGGAAGAAGGGGCGGAAATGTGTCATGAGCGTCCTGTCTCGGGTTAGCGAAACAGATTGCCGGAGGCGAAACAACTATCGGGCCATTCGCAGTTTGGCGAACGGCATTCAATCTGCGGTCGGACCCGTGAATGCCGCCGTTCGCAATCACAGTCCCCGGAATTGACCCGTCCGTCAGCATTTGGAGATGTCCTCTGCGGAACGCCGGAACCCTGTCACGGTGCTTGACGCGCCGACTCCCCACGGGTGCATCTTCCGCACGACGGAGGGGCCGAAGCCTTTCGCCGTCCCGTTGGATGTCCGTATGCCCAGTCCTGAAACCCAATTTAAGCCCATGCATTGGCGATTCCTAGCGCTGGCGTTGTTGGCGGCGTCGCGGTTGACGGCCCAGATCGAGGCCGGCTTCCACGTATCCGTGGACACCTACACCACGCCGACGACCACCATGGTGGGCTACGAGGTGCCCGCCGGGGAAAACCTGACCTTCTATACCGGTTGGGAATACGGCGACGACGTCGAATTGGCCGCCGGTGCCGGCGTGATCGCGAACTTCAATTTCGAGTATTACGCCAACTACGCGCTGACCGACGGCTGGACCGTCCGCATCTACGAGAAAAACCCCGTCACCGGCCGGCCGGGACGCCAGTTGGATTCCCGCAATGGCGACATTCTGTCGGGCGGCGCCTTCGCGAGCATCCAGTTCAGCTACCACGCCGCCAACGTGTTGCCGGCGAACTTCATCTACACTCTCCAGTTCTCCGGCATCGGTGCCGGCAACGCCGCCGGGTTGATCGTGCCCAACCGGCTCCCCAGCATTGGCACCTCCGAGCCCGGATTCCTGATCAACACCGCCCGCGGCTGGGAGTCGGCATCCTTCACCCGGGACGGCACCGGCGATGGCGACCTGAAGATCGTGGTGCCTCCAGCAGCACCGGCCGGTCCCATCCCGCTGGGCCAAAATGTTGCGTTATCGGTCGGCGCCACGGGCCGCGGCCCCTTGGTGTTCCAGTGGCGTTGGAATGGCGTCGTGATTCCGGGCGCCACTTCCGCCACGCTGGACCTTGGCGCCCTGCGGGCGAAGCAAGGCGGCTACTACGAAGTCGCCATCAGCGACGGGACCGGGGTTGTCTTCAGCGATCCCGTGACCGTCCAACCGGAAGTGCCGATCCTGCCTTTCACAGACAACTTCTCCCGGGCGGTTTCCAACGGCGCGGTCATCGAAGGGCTCACCGGCACCGGCCGAGGCGCCAACCTGCTGGCCACCGCCGAAACCGGCGAACCGGCCCATGGTCCCCTGCCCGCCCATGCCAGTCTCTGGCTTTCGTGGCGTCCCGAGGCCTCCGGGGTCGCGACGTTTTCGACCCTCGGCAGCGACTTCGACACGGTCCTCGCCATCTACCAGCAACCCCCGTTTGGCGCCAAAGGCTTCCCCGGGTTGGTCCGCATCGCCGCGAACGACGAGGCGGTCGCGTTTACCCACGCGAGCGAAGTGCAGTTCAACGTCATCGCCGGGAATACCTACCTGATCGTAGTGGACGGCAAGGCAAGCCTGGATCGCGGCGGCCGCGGCCGGGTCATGCTGTCCTGGGACACGGAACTGACCCCCGACCGGCTGCCCATCGCCAGCCAGAGCGCCCCGAATGTCGAAGTCCGCCCGGAAGATCCTGTCCGGATGGAGACCCAAGTTTCATTGCCCGCCGGTGCGACCGCCGTGATTCGTTGGTATCGGCTTATGCCCGACGGAGCCCTGTTCTCGGGCGTGTTCGGGGGCAGCCTTTCGCTCCCCGGCATCGATGAGGCGGCAGTCGGACGCTACTTCGCCGAGGCTTTGGTTACCTATCCCAACGGCAACACCCGCACGGTGCGCGTCGGACTTTTCGACATCCAGATGCGGCTCGGCGACAACGAAGGAGACCAAGTGCTGGCGTGGGACACGTTTTCCCTCAGCCGGGCCAATGTTCCAACCCGGGCGGGCGTCGCCAATCGGTCCCGAATCCAACGCTCCGGCCTGAGTCGCGGCACTTCCGGAACCCAAGTCTTCAGTTCCGTGGGGTCGACCCGCGAAGACGGCGAACCGGCCACCTGCGGGGTCGTGGGCGCCGCGACGAGCTGGTATGCGCTCCAGGCCGAGGCGGACGGCCCCATCTCGGTCAATACCGTCGGCAGCAATTTTGACACGGTCATCGCCGTCTACACCGACACTGGCGAAGGCCCAGGCCTCTTTGACGGACTGCGGCCAGTGACGTGCAACGACAACGCCTCGGCCACGGTGACCACCAGCGCGGTCCAGTTCTGCGCCCAAGCGGGAACGGTCTACTTCATCCAGGTGGATGGCGTGGGCGGCGCTGTCGGCACGGTCAAACTCAACTTCAGCATGGCGAACGACAATTCCACCTGCGAACTCGCCGCTTCGGAATGCCAGCAAGGCACGGCCCTGCATGTGTTGCCTTCGAACGGCCAGCTGGTCCTCGCCCCGGAAATCCTCAACCAGCCGCCCTACACCTTGGAATGGATGCACGAAGGCCAGGTCATCGCGGGTAAGAAGGAACCCGTGCTGCAACTGGCCGAGCCACGGTCGGGCGACTACGCCATGCGCCTGACCTCCCGGTTTGGCCAGACGGTCCGCCCCGTTGCCAAGGTGCGGACGGTCGATCCGGGCGAAACCGGCACGGGCTTCGTGTGGCTCTGCGACGGCCGCCTGCGCCTGTTGCCAGCCGGCGCCCCCAATCAGAGGCTGGTGCTTGAACGTTCGGCTGACCTCACCAACTGGACGCCAATCCAGACAAACGCGCCGGCCACCGGTTCGTTCGAATTCGTCGTTCCAGCGGCCGACCAAGAACAGTCTGCCGTCTATCGGGTGCGCCCGCAGTGAGCCCGGCCGAGAATTATTCGCGCCAATTGCCCTGCCCCGCTTGACGGCTCCCGCTATGCTCGATGCCGATGAGCAATCCGCTGGTGCCCCTGCGTTCCCCTGATTGGCAAGCCAACCTCGGCGATGCCGTCGCCGAAGTCTCCTGGTCGGCAGATGGCGGCACCGTGGCGGCCGGCGGCGTGGATGGCCGGGTCGCCCTGTTCGCGGCGGCCGGCGGCCCGCTTCGCCACGGTTTCAATGCCCACGCGAACGGACTATTCCGCTGCCGCTGCTCCCCCACGCAGCCGCTGCTGGCGACGGCGGGACAGGACGGCTTGGCCAAGCTGTGGAATCCTCAGTCGGGCGAACCGATCAAGGAACTTGCCGTCGGTAGCGCCTGGGTCGAGCAACTCACTTGGGCGCCCCGCGGCAAATGGCTCGCCTTCAGCGCCGGCAAGAAGTTCCGGCTCTGGAACCCGACGACGGGTGTCGTTCACGAATCCGCCGATCACCGCAGCACGGTCGGCGCGCTTGCTTTCGTCGCGGACGGAACCCGGCTCGCCAGCGCCTGCTACGGCGGAGTTGAACTGTGGGACGTGGAAGGCGGCCGCCACCTGGAACATCTGCCCTGGAAGACCTCGTTGGTCTCGCTCTCCTGGTCGCCGGACGGACGCTGGGTTGTCGCCGGCACTCAGGAACTGGCCGTCCAAATCTGGGAACTGCCGTTCCGTCCCGGCGAAGAACTGGCGATGTCGGGCTATCCGGCGAAGGTCCGTGAACTCGCGTGGCACTATTCATCCCGCTACCTCGCCACCGGCGGCGGCCCGGAAATCATGGTCTGGGATTGTAACGGCAAAGGCCCCGCCGGCAGCACGCCGCGCATTCTCCAAGGCCACAGCGGCAAGGTGACCGCCCTCAGCTACCAAAGCGCCGGCCACCTCTTGGCTTCGGGCGGGACGGATGCCTGCGTCTTTCTTTGGAACGCAGGCAAATCGAGCTCACCGCTGCGCCAATTCAAGCTGCCGGCCGCGATCACGTCCGTGGCTTGGTCGCCGGACGGCAGCCGGTTCGT
>JBEISV010000408.1:0-4423 GCA_040375265.1 Verrucomicrobiales bacterium | reverse complement strand
GTCCGTTCGAGCTGGAAGACCTTCGTGACCGGATGCTGGCGTTTGGCGGTCGCCCGCCAATGGATGTCGTCGGCCGGATCGCCCGGCAGGTATTCCCGCAGCTTCTCGAATTCGCGCCCCTTGCCGACCTGGCGCAGGGCGTGGCTGCCGGCGCCCCCGGGGTTGAGGAAGACGGCGGCCACCGTCCGTTGTTCGGAGCGCAGGTCAGGGTAACTGCGGACCTCGCATGCCGTCGGGATGGCCCGCCGAACTTCCCACAGCCCAAACGGCGACGGCGTGCCGACGTGCGCCAGGGCGATCGCAAAGCGGCCGCGGACCGTGGCCGTGACCGGCCAGAGCAGGGTGACGGCCACGCTGGCGATGGGCAGGTCCACGCTCCGGGTCTCCTCGGCCGAGACCAGCGCCGGTTCGAGGGTGAGGCCAAGGCGGACGGTCCGGTCGCGATTGGTGCGGTTATGCAATTGCACCGCCAACGTGCCGGGCTGGCCACGGGTGAGGCGCAACACCGGTGGCAGCGTGACCGCCAGCCCGGCCAAGGCTCCGTGGGCCCGCAGGGCGTCGATCCCGGCCAGCAGGAAAAACAGGACGACGGCGCCCACGCATAGGCCGGCCACGTCGGGGAAGAGCCCGGCCAAGGTCGCCAGCGGCACGACCACAATGGCCGTGAGCCGCAGCAACTTGGGGGCGGGGGCGAGCATGGCGTCGGACGGGGCAGGCAGTTCAGCGAGGCACCGCGACCGTTTCGAGGATGCGCGTGACGACTTCGCCGACGCTGGTCCCTTCCAGTTCGAACTCCGGCCGCAGCACCAGGCGGTGGCCGAGCACGGGGCCGGCGAGGAACTTGAGGTCGTCCGGCGTCACGAAGTCGCGGTCCTGCAAGGCTGCGAGCGCCCGGGCGGCGAGCAGCAGCGCCTGCGACGCGCGGGGGCCGGCCCCGACCAGCACGCTTTCGTTGGCCCGGGTGGCGCGCACGACATCCACGGCGTAGCCCAGCAGTTCGGGTTGCACCGTGACGTGGCGCAGTTCGGCGCGGAGCGCGGTGAGCCGGGCCGCGGTGGTGACCGGCTTGACCTCACCGGAAGCGAGGACGTTTTCCGGCGCGTCGGCGCCCAGGGTTCGGCGGACGAGCGTCAGTTCGTCGTCGCGGTCCGGACACGGCATCACGATCTTGAGCAGGAAGCGGTCACGCTGGGCTTCGGGCAGCGGGTAGGTGCCCTCGCTTTCGATGGGATTCTGGGTGGCGAAGACCGTGAAGTTCTCCGGGAGCGCGTGCGTGTCCCGGTCAATGGTCACCGTGCGTTCCTGCATGGCCTGGAGCAGGGCGGACTGTGTCTTCGCGGGCGCACGGTTGATTTCGTCCGCGAGCAGGAACGTGGTGAACACGGGCCCCTTCACAAGGGTGAACTCGTTGCGGGCCAAGTTGAAAACGTGGGTGCCGGTGATGTCGGCGGGCATCAGGTCGGGCGTGAACTGGATCCGGCCGAAGTCGCAGCCGAGGACGGCGGCGAGCGTGCGGACCAGCAACGTCTTCGCGACCCCGGGCACGCCCTCGATGAGCGCATGCTGGTTGGTGGCGATGGCGACCAGCGTGAGGTCCACGACAGGTTGCTGGCCGATGATGACCTTGCCGATTTCGCGGCGGGCGGAGACGAGCAGGTCCTTCAGGTGGTCGAGGGAAACATCCATGGGAAATCAGCGGCGGTTCAGGATTTCGGTGAGGCGGCGGTAAACTTCGACGGGATTGCGTTCCTTGGGCGGCCGCGCGTTCTCCAAATTGACGAGGTCCTGCATCGCGGTGACCCGCGGGGCCAGGTCCGGGCGGGTGCGGCCGGCGGATTCGCGCCAGGCCTGAAAACAGTAGGCGGCCAGTTCGCTCGCAGGCACGGCACGCCGGAGCAGGTTCACGAAACCGTCGGCCGTGGCATGGGCCGCGACCGGTTCGGCGGCCTCAGCGGAAATGGGACGTCGGGGAACCAGCGTGGAGGCCTGCTGCCAGATGAACAGCGCCGCGAGCAGCAGCAGGCCGAGCCCGAGGCCGTGGAGCCGGTAACGCCGGGCCAGCGTCATTATCCCCGGATTCAGCTCGGTGCCGAGATGGGTCTCGTCGAAGACCAGCCGGGTGGACGGCCCCGGGAGCCAGGCGAGCAGGGCGGTCTCGCGCTCTTCCCGCAATGCGGCGTTGCCGTGGAACCGCGCCCCGGTCGCGACGATGAGCGCGCCGGCGCCGATCGCCTTGGTCGCGACGATGGGCCCATGGGCGTCGGCGTAGAGCGTCGTCCAGTTGGTGCCGAGCGAGGCGAGCCGCAACGTGGACCGCCAGAGCAATTCACGGGGCAGCTCGGCCGGCGCGGCCGCGGTGGCGGAGACGGCGTAGGCATTGGTCAGTGTCTCACCCGCGGCGGTGGTGGGGGCGACGGCAAGGCCAAAGTGCCAGTGGTTGGCCAGGGTGAAGCGGCGCGGCTGCCACGCGTTCGTGGTGCCCGGCACGACGGACGGCGCGGTGAAGGCGTTCGTGCCCGGGAACAAATCGGCCGCTTGGCGATCGTCCATCGTGATGACGATGCGGCCCCCTTGCGCGAGGAAATCGTCGAGCTCACCGGCATTGCGTGAGTTCAGCCAATCGGTGTCCTGCGGGTCGCAACCGAGCAGGAAGAGCGTGGTCTTGGCGCCGTTGCCCAGCCGGCGGACCGGTTCGAGCAGCCGGCTGACACTGCGGCCGGGAAGGCGGGCCAGGCCGTCGAAATAGGCCCGGGCGCCGAGCGGATCGGCCCGGAAGGTGGACGCCGGCGGATAGACGTCGCCCGTGCTGAAGCGCAGGTCCAGCAACCGCCAGACGGCGAAGGCCAGCCCGAGTCCGGCCAGCAGCAGCACGAGGCGTGGCAGCACGCGGTTCATGCGCGCCGCAGCTCCTCCACCTGCGCGGCAAACGCGACCATGCCTTCCGGCGTGATCTCGTGGCTGCCATACCAGACCCGGTCGAATTCCCGCACCGCCCCCGCGAACAGTTCCACCACATCCGGACGCGCCCGGGCCCGGCGCCGCAATTCGCCGGTGTAGTCGAGGTTGGACTTGAACTTGGCTAGGCGGATGAATTCACGCCGGGCGAGGTGGGCGAGCGCGGCGAGGTAATACGCCCGGAGGGCCAGGCGGAAGTCACCTTCGTCCATCAGCCGGCTCGCGAGCGTGATCCATTCGTTTTCCGGCAACTGGTCCGCGGCTACGAATTCCGCCCGCAGATCCGGGACCGGGGCGCCGGCGGGCAACGCTTCGGCGGCGGGCGCCCGTGGCCGCCAAATCCGGAAAGCGAACCAGAGCAGCGCCGCCGCGACGACTACCACGAGCAGCCACATGAGGAACTCCACCAAGGCTGCCACGTCGAGCGACCAATTGCCGGTCTTGGGCAACGGCGTTGGCTGGGGCGCGAAGATCGAGTCGAGCCAGTCGCGCAGGCGCTTGAAGGGTCCACCGAGCCAGCGGGTGGCCCGGGTGAATTGTTCATTCAGGGCCTTCATCTGCCGGTCGAGCCAGGACAGTTCGGCGTCGGGGCGCGGCAGCTGCCAGTTGCGCGGGGAGCGCCACGTGAATTCGGCCTGCTCCAGCACGTCGCTGATCGCGCGGTCGAGGGCCGCCCGTTCGATGCGGTCGCCGGGCAGGGGGGCGGAAGTTGTTTCGGCCGCGAGACCCTGGGGTGGCGCCAGCACGAGCCACGCGACGACCGCGGCGGTGCCCAGTCGGCGCAGCAGCTTCAGCCGCGCGCGCAGGTCGTCGCCGTTGTGGCGGGCCAGTCCGTGCAGGCAGCGAAGTGCGTAGGCCGCCTTGACCAACGGGTCCACGGCCAGCGCACCGAGCGCGAAGGCGACCGCGAGGAAGGTCGTGTTCAGCAGCGCGCCGGGGCTCAAGGTGAGCCGGCTTTCGACGCCGAACAGCATCTTGAGCAGGTGCGGCAGGGTGTAAAGCGCGATGCCCGCGTTGAGGCTGGCCACCAGCCATGCCACGGTGAGCAGCGAGAGCAGGGCGTGGTTCTGCCCGGGCCAGAGCAGGCACTGCCGCCAGGCTTGGCGTAGGCATTCGCCGGGGCGCCCTTCGGCCCGGTCGGCCAGCACCCCGAGATTTTGCACCAAGGCGAACAGCCACCCAAACGGGACGGCAATCACCAACGAGACCGGCAGGATAAACAGGCCCAGCGGTTGCCACGTCGCCTGGGTTACGAACACCCGCGCCCAGCGGCCCAAGGTCCAGCCTTCGGTGTCACCGGCGGAAGCGCGGGCCAGCAGCCGCGACCCGAACACGGCTTGGCAGGTCTTGAGCCAGCCAAAGAGGGCGGCGAGTCCCCATGCGGACGTGAAGAGGTGGTTCTCCGCGAAGGCCGCGCGGCTCATCTCCGCCCAGAAAAACAGCACGCCGACGGTGAAGGGGACGGCCC
>JBEISV010000405.1:0-4451 GCA_040375265.1 Verrucomicrobiales bacterium | reverse complement strand
GCCGTTGTGCCGCCGGAACTCCGCCGCCAAAGCGTCGTTCAGCGCGGCGTCAGGCGGCGTGCCCGCGAAGAAGGTCCACAGCTTGCCCGTGATGAAGCGGGCACTTTGCGCGTGTTGGGCAATCAGCGTTAGCAGGTCGCCGGCGTCGAGATTGCCGGATTCTCCGAGCACCGTCTTCTGGCTCGCGTCGCGCAGGCGTCGCCGTTCGGTCGGTTCCAGTTTTTCGCGATCCAGGGTGAGTCCGGTGAGGGCGCGGGCGGCTTCCGTGACGTCCTGCTCCGTGTAATGGCCCTCGCCCAGCGCGAAGAGTTCCATCAGCTCCCGAGCGTAGTTTTCGTTCGGGTGGTCCGGCTTGCTCTGCGCCTGGTCGAGCCAGATGAGCATCGCCGGATCGCGAGTGACCTCGGTCAGCAGGGTTTCCCAGCGGCCGGCGCCGTGGCGGCGGAACAGGTCGTTCTGGCGCCACATCAGGTAGGGCTCCTTCACCTTCAGCACGCTGGTGGCGAAGTGCCCATGCCAGAACAGCGTGAGTTTCTCCCGGAGAGGATGTTCGTCCGTGAGCATGCGGTCGAGCCACCAGTGCTGCAGCTCCAGCATCTGTTCCCGGTGGAGCCGGTTGCGCTCCTGCTGGAGCCGCTTGCGTTCGTCCGCGTCGGCTTTGCGGTAGGCGCGGAATCGTTCAGCCCGATCCGGGTCCGGCTTGGCCCATCCCGGCGCGGATTGACCGGGCTCGGGCGCCGTAAAGGCCAGTAGCTGGTCCACGGCGGCGGCGGGGGAGAGCCGGGCCAACGCTTCGACCTGTGCCGGCGAGCCGCCGAAGCCGGCGCGATTCAGCAGGTGGGCGGCGGCCCCGAAGTTCCACCGCGAGGCAGGCAGCTCGGTCAACATACGCTGGGGTTGACGCTGCGCCGGGGCGCAAGGTTTCAAGGTCGCGCGAAGAACCGTGACGCGGCGACCCGCAACGATTTCACAATTCCCTGACAAATCGGCTGCCGTCGCCGGGCAGGCTGGGCTAACAACTCGTGGCCACCTTCATGTCACCGCTGCTTGGCACGCTCACCGAATCGGTCCTGCTCATTGTGGGGCTCTGCCTGATGCCGCTGGCGGGTTTTGGGGTTTGGCGGCGTTTCTGGAAGCCCGCCCGAGCCAAACGGACCGAGCTGAGGGTCAGCCTGATGTTCCTTTTGTTCGTGGTCGGGCCGCAGGTCAATTGGCGGCTGGTGGATCTCCGGGACCGTCAATGGGCGGCGACCGCGGGCGATTGGGCCTGGCTTACCTTGATGGCGGCGTTGGCAGGCCTGCACTTGTGGCGTCTGCCAACGTTGTGGCGCGCGGCTCGCGTTGAGCGCCTTGCCGCGAACGCGACGGGTGAGTCTTCGGCACCTTCGTTGCGTGGGCAGTTGCTCCTGATCCTCCTGCCGGTCGTGGGACTGGCCGTCGTCGGGATGGTTTCGCTGGCCCGTGACCGTGCCGCCGTGGAGGCCGCGGCAAGGCGGGAGGCGGAAGAACTTTCCGGGGAACTGGCCGGCAAACTCAGCCAGGCGTGGCCCGGCCAGCTCGGCGAAGTTGAAATCGCTGGCAACGTCTGGAACGGCGACGGCGTGGTGGGAGGGACCACGGTTCACTGGCCGGGTGAAGTTCCGACGAATGCGGACCCCAACGGGGTTGCAACGCTGCTGTTGGAACGCGGGCGGCCAAACTACCACGGCGCGCCCGAAGAGGTGCTGCCAGTGGCGCTCCGCTTTGCCGCCGATGGTCGCCTGAGTGAGCCGCGCCCGTATCGCGCCGTGCCCACCCCGCCTCCGTGGTTTCTCGGGCTCACCAACGAGGTGGCCGCCGCGTGGGAAAATCTACGGGATGCCGAGGCAGGTTCTCCAGAAGAGGTGGCTGCCGCCGCGCAGGCTGTGGGCCGGTTGACGCGTGAACCAGGACCGAACCGGCTGGCTGAGTTCCTGTCCCTCCGGCACGCCGCCGGAGAAGACACCAATGCGGTGCCTGCGTTGCTGAAGCTGGGTCAGCGGGCTGTGGTGGACCGATGTGAGACCGAGAGCGGTTTGCCGCTCGGCGCCGTTGCGCTGGCCGAGGCCGCCCGGCGCGCGCCGGCCGCCACGCTGGACCGAAACTGGTTCGCGCTGCTTCGCGAACTCACGTTCACCCAGCCGTCCTCGCTGACCGCCTGGGTGCTGGATGTCGGTGATGGTCTGGCCGCGCGGTCCTCAGCACCCGCGGAGGTCCGGCTGATGGGTGAAGTGCGGGCGCGTTGGCGCAGCGCCGAGCGGCTCCGCGAACTCAGCCTTGCGCTGACGGACATGGGACCACTTGGGACAAGTGCCGGGCGGAACCTTTGGTTTACGAACCGTGCGGGCGTCTGGTTCGCGGTCGGCCAGCCGTCCATTTCGATGGTGAATACGTCCACCAATGGGCGCCGCCTTACGATTACCAACCAGGAAACGCGGGTGCGGCTGTTCTCCGCCGACACGCTCGCGTTGGCCGCCTTCAACGGCCTGCACATGGTGGTCACCGTGAACGGAAGGGAGCGCGTTACCCCGCCGCGCCTGCCGGTCGGGCTCGGGCTTTCGCTCGAACTGGAAGGCCGTCAACTGCGGCTACCCACCGCCCCCTGGGCCGTTGATAACGCGACCGGATCGTCCCCGGTGCTGGCGACGGCGGCGGATGAATTCCGCCACGACGCGGTCCGGGATCAGACGGGCGAGCGTTTCGACGATTGGCCGTCGCGTCCGCAGTTCACCGTGCGGGTCCACCTCGCGGATTCCGCGGCCCTGTTTGCGGCGCAGCGCCGGCAGCAGTGGCTCTTCGGTGGCATGATCTTGGTCACCGCGGGCGTCGCGGGACTTGGGGCGTGGCAGATGAATCGCGCCTTTCGCCGGCAGCTCGCGCTCAACGCGGAGAAGTCCAACTTCGTGGACAGCGTCTCTCACGAGCTGCGGACGCCGTTGGCCAGCCTGCGCCTGCTGGCGGAGGGATTGGCCGCCGGCCGGGTCGAGGAGGAGTCCAAGCGGCGCGAATACGCCGGCTTCCTCGTGCAGGAAACCCGCCGGCTCGGCGCGCTGGTGGAAAACGTGCTCGATTTCGCCCGCATCGAGCAGGGCCGGAAACAATACCAGTTCGAACCCACCGACCTCGGCCGGCTGGTGGCGGCAACGGTCCGGTTGTTCGAACCGTTGGCGGCCGAGCGACAGGTTCGCCTGGAGCTGAACTTGCCGGCGGGCTCGGCGGAACCGGGCCGGAGCCTGGAATTGAACGCCGATGGCGCCGCGCTCCAGCAGGCGTTGGTGAACCTGCTCGACAACGCGCTCAAGCACGCCCCGGCGGACTCGGTGGTCACCGTCGCGCTGGAGGGAGCTGACCGCGCTCCGCAGGGATGGATTTGTCTGAGTGTCCGCGACGCCGGCCCCGGCATCCCGCCGGAAGATCACGAACGGATCTTCGAACGCTTCTTCCGGCGCGGCTCGGAGTTGCGCCGGGAAACGCAAGGCGTCGGTCTGGGTTTGGCCATCGTGAAACACATCATTGCGGCCCACCGGGGACGGGTGTGGGTCGAAAGTGCCGCGGGGTGGGGGGCGCGGTTCGTGGTGGAGTTGCCGCTCGGAGAAGGTAGTCAGTGTTCAGTGGCCAGTAATCAGTCGGCGGGACGGAGTGACCAATGAGCAATGTCCAATGACCCAACTCACGGCCAACGAACTATGGGCGCTACCCCGACGGGAGCGCGGCTCTCCGAGCCGCCTGTGTCGTTCCTCCATTCTTGCAGGAGAAAACTCGCGGCTCAGAGAGTCGCGCTCCACGACCGCCGCCGACTGAATACTGACGACTGAATACTGATTACTTCCCCCCATGCCCCGCGTGCTGATCATCGAAGACGAGCTGCCCATGCGCACCGTGCTGGGCGACCTGCTCGCGTCCGAAGGGCATCGCGTGCTGACCGCCGCGAACGGCGCCGACGGCCT
Source organism: Verrucomicrobiales bacterium (assembly GCA_040375265.1). GTDB lineage: Bacteria > Verrucomicrobiota > Verrucomicrobiia > Limisphaerales > UBA9464 > CAIWAH01. Next base: position 486 of record JBEISV010000405.1, on the reverse strand, counting down.
GGATCGTGCCCTCGCCGAGCAACCTGACCTGATCCTGCTCGACGTGATGATGCCGCGGCTCGACGGGTTTGCCCTCGCCCAGGAGCTGCGGCGGCTGGGCCGGGCCACGCCCATCCTGATGCTCACCGCCAAGGGACAGGTGGACGACCGCGTGCGCGGCCTTGATGCCGGCGCCGACGACTACCTCGTCAAACCCTTCAGCGGCGACGAACTCCTGGCGCGGGTGCGGGCCCTGCTGCGGCGGTTCCAGCGCGGCGCGGCCACTCCGTCGGTGTTGCGTCTGGGCGAGGTGGAAGTGGACTTCGCGCGGCTGGAAGCCCGTCGGGCCGGCCAACCGCTGCACCTGACCGCGAAGGAATTTGCCCTGCTCCGCTTGCTGGCGGAAACGCCGGGTGAACCCGTGACCCGCGAACGGTTTCTCGACGTGGTGTGGGGCGTGAACGCGTTTCCGACCACGCGCACCGTGGACACGCACCTCGCCAGCCT
>JBEISV010000513.1:0-3345 GCA_040375265.1 Verrucomicrobiales bacterium | reverse complement strand
GTGAACAGCCACACGGCCTCCTCGAGGTCGAAGTGTTCACCGTGGGTGAGGATGAAGGCGGAGAATTCCGTGTCGAAACGACCGGCGTCGTAGTCGTGGAGGAGCTCCAGCACCCGGCGGCGCACCGCGGGATCGGGATGAATCCGCTGGCGCCGCAGAAAGGCGATGCCGGCCTCCCCGGTGTCCGTAATCCGCCGGCGGGCCAGGTGGGAGACGGCGGGGTCCTCGTCGCCCAACAGGGTGAGCAGCGCGCGAAGCTGGGCTTCGCTGAGCGTGCTGCCGTTGGCGGGACCAGGCGCGTTCACGGCGCAAGGCTAGCGGCGCCCGCGGTGACGAGGGAAGGCGGAAGCAAAGTTAAAAGCGGGGAGCGGGGGGCAAGGGGCAAGGGTGCCGTCCTGCATAATTGCCTTCGCGTTAAGACCACTGGTCATTGGTCATTCTTCCGCCGCCCCACCATTGCCCCGCGGCGGATCGGTGCCTAGCCTCCGTCCGCTGCCTGAGCGCGGCATGGCATGAAAAAGAAGCTCTTCTACGCCGGTCTGGTCACCCTGTTGGGCACCTATGTCTTCACGGGCGCCCAGCTTTACCGCGCCACGGCCGCCGACGCCAAGGACGATCCCTACCAGCAGTTGGAGATGTTCTCCCGGGTGCTGGAACGCGTCCGCCGCGACTACGTGGACGGCGACAAGGTCACCTACAGCAACCTGATTTCGTCCGCGCTCAAGGGCATGCTCGATTCCCTGGACCCGCACAGCGAGTTCATGGTGCCGGTGAAATACAACGAGCTGAAGGAGGACACCCAGGGCAGCTTCAGCGGCGTGGGCCTCCAGGTTGGCGTGCGCGACGGTGTGCTCACGGTCGTCGCCCCAATGGAGGACACCCCGGCCTACAAGGCGGGCATCCTGACCGGCGACCACATCGTGAAGATCGACGGCCAGTCCACCGAGCGCTTCACGATGAACGATGCCATCAGCAAGCTGCGCGGCGAAGCCGACACCAAGGTCACCATCACCATCAGTCGCCCCGGAGCCGAACCGCGCGACGTCGAGCTGACCCGGGCCGAGATCAAGCTGTTCACCGCCAAGGACGTGAACAACCAGCGCGAGTTCCCCCTCCCGGACAACAAAATCGGCTACATCCGGCTGACCCAGTTCGGCGAGAATACTGCGGACGAGTTGGAGGACGGCCTGAAGAAGCTCGAACAGCAGGGCTTGGAAGGACTCGTGCTCGACCTCCGCGGCAACCCCGGCGGCCTGCTCGACCAGGCGGTGGCCGTCAGCGAGAAATTCGTGAAGGCGGGCCAGCCCATCGTCTCGACCGAAGGCCGCACGCCGGGCGGCGACCTCCATCGCCGATCCTCCGGCCAAGGCAAAAAGCGGACCTCGCTCCCCATCGCGATCCTGGTCAACGGCGGCAGCGCGAGCGCCGCGGAGATCGTCACCGGCGCCCTCCAGGACCTGAAGCGCGCGATGGTCATCGGCGAGACCACCTTCGGCAAAGGCTCCGTCCAAAGCATCCTGCCGCTGCCCGATGGCTCGGCGCTGCGGCTGACGACCGCCAAATACTACACGCCCAGCCACAAGGTCATCCACGAGCACGGCATCAAGCCCGACATCAACGTGACGCTGAACGACGACGAGGAGGCCGCCATCCAGTTGCGCCGCCAGCCGGGCGGCGAAGCCTCGCTGGAGGATACGCTCAAGGCCTTTCCCGAGGACCGCCGCGAACGCCTGCGCGAACTCGCCAAGAACAACCGCGACGCGCAGTTGGAACGCGCCGTCGATTACCTCCGTGGCCAGAACCTGTTCGGCAAGCGCAAGGGCGAGAAAGCGGCCGAGAAGAATGTGCCCGCGCTGAACTGATGGTGATGCGGACCATCCTTCAAGGCATCGCCACGGTGTTCAGCGCGCTCGACCGACTGGAGTTCGCGCTCGGTGCCGGCCTCGCGTTGCTGGCGGTCGTGCTCGGTCCGCTCGTGGTCGCCGGGATTGCCGGTTGGTCCGGCCGCTGGGGCACGGCATTGACCATCGGGGTGCCTTGGCTGGGCATCCTCGGGCGGGCCGCCTGGGAAGTCGCCCGCGGCGGAAGGTCGTTGCCCGTGACGACGCTGCTCGCTTTCCTGTGGCTCGTCGTGACGCTGATCCTGGGCTGCTTCCTTCACTGACCTCACCGTGCTGCTCGCCCTCGAAACGTCCTGCGACGAAACCAGCGCCGCCGTCCTGCGCGACGGGGTGATCCTGGCCAATGTCGTCGCTTCCCAGATCCGGTTGCATGCCGAATACGGCGGGGTCGTCCCGGAACTCGCGACGCGCGAACACCTGCGCAACCTGCTCCCGGTGGTCCGTGAAGCCTTGGGCCAGGCCGGCGCGACTTTGGATGATCTCACCGCCGTGGCCGCCACGCGGGGGCCTGGACTTCCGGCAGCGTTACGGGCGGGCTTCACCACCGCGCAGGCATTGGCCTTTGCCCGCGGCCTGCCGCTCTACGGCGTCCACCATCACGAGGCGCACCTGTATTCCCCGTGGATCGGCGGCCAGCCGTCCGCGGCGCAGTTTGACCAATTCGAGCCCAACGTCTCCCTGATCGTGAGCGGTGGCCACACGATGCTGGTCCATGTCCGGGGCGAACTCGACCACTCGGTCATCGGCGCCACGCTGGATGACGCCGCCGGCGAATGTTTCGACAAGGTGTCCAAGCTCCTTGGGTTGCCGTATCCGGGCGGACCGCTGCTCGACCGATTGGCGGCGGAAGGGAATCCGACGGCGTTCGACTTCCCGCGCCCACTGCTGGCCGACTCGAACTTCGACTTTAGCTTCAGCGGCCTGAAGACCAGCGTGCGTTACTTCCTGGAAAAGCGTCCCGGCCTGGCCGACGACCCGCAGGCGTTGCGGGACCTGTGCGCCAGCGTGCAGGCGGCCATCGTCGAGGTGCTCGCCGCGAAGACCGTCCGGGCGGCCCGGCAATTTGGCGTGGCGTGCGTCACGGCAAGCGGCGGCGTGAGCTGCAACTCGGGCCTCCGCCGGGAACTGGAGCTGCGTTGCGCCAAACGCGGCCTGAAGCTGCGGGTGGCCGACAAGCGGCTCTGCACCGACAACGCCGCGATGATCGGCATTCTCGCCGAACGTCAGATCCGCGCCGGGTTACCCCCGACGCCCTTCGACGTGGAACCCAAGCCCGGCTGGAGTTTGGAAGCCGGGCACTGACCCGCGCCGGTCGCAGAAATCGGCGCTACCACCGCTGCAACGTCTCCAGCACGGCCCGCGTGCGCGGGACTTCGTGGGTGCGGAACAGGTCCGTCTTGCCCAGCGCGGCGAGCACGGCAAAGAACGGTTCCGCCGCGCGGAC
>JBEISV010000056.1:0-16629 GCA_040375265.1 Verrucomicrobiales bacterium | reverse complement strand
GGAGCCACGTTGAGCGCTTGGATGGCTTTCTCGATGATGTCCAAATCGGACAGCGTGGCACGCACAAACAGGATGCCGGTTCGATCATTGAAGAAGAGCGCCTTTTGATCCCCGCCCGCCCCGGGCTGTCCTTGACCTCCAAGGCCCCCAAGTCCGCCCCCACCAAACCCGCCGCCACCGCCCACACCGCCGGCTTGGCCGGGAATCACCGTCGTCGGGAAGTCAACGCCGGCGGCTTGGAAGAATTGCCGAACGAGGACTTGGACATTGCCCATCAGATTCTGGCGGGTGACCCCGGAAAGGCCGAAGCCACCTTGGCCACCTTGCCCTCCCTGGCCGCCTGCACCGCCACCTTGGCCGCCACCACCCTGCCCACCACCGCCTTGACCACCTTGCTGGCCACCCACGGGCGAGGTTTCGATTCGAGGTATAGTTGGAACGGTCGAACCTCCGCCACCACCTTGGCCACCGCCTTGTCCACCACCACCACCGCCGCCGCCACCGCCACCGCCCTGGCCGCCTTGTCCTGCGAAGTCGGCAATGATAAGCCCCCCGACGGATTCCAGACCCTGAAGGAACGTATTAGGGTCAACCCGAAATTGCCGAGAATGTAACTGCTGCGGCTCCGGCAGCCTTTGGGTGAAGACGATGGCGTAATCTTCGACTGAAACCTTTAGGGGTTTTTCGGCGACTTTGGATATGGCGTCGATCGCATCCGCCAACCGGACGTTACGAAGGGGAGGTGACAGCCGAACAATCACGTTATTGAGGTCCAAGGGTTCCGACGTGGGAACGGCCGCCACAGGCTGTAGCGTGGTCGGATCGATCGTCGTCGAATTGGCGGCCGTCGGAATGTCGATGGACGAATTGATGATGAAATTGACCCCCTTCCGGTCCGGATCCCGCAGGCGGGCCTGCTCATCCAAGAACTTGACGACTTCGCTCAACGGCAGTCCGTCAAACTTGACCTCGTTCAGAATGATACGATCCAGCTTGTGCTGAATGGCCTGCCGCCCCACTCCGGTGTAGATCAGGTTGGTCGTCGCAAATGGGTTAGCATCGTTCAGCTTGCTGGGCGGAAGTTCCCAAGCTTGTTCCACTTCAAGCAGCCGATCCTTGCTGGTGACACTCTTCTTCTTCTGCAGCCGGCCATACCGAGCTTCGCGGATCAGGCTCAGGTAGTAAAACGCTGCGTTGTTGTCGGGCTGCAGTTCGGATGCCTTCTTGAGGACGGTCTCCGCCTCGTCGAGTTTGCCCATTTCGAACAGCAGTTTGCCGTCCTGAACCATCGTCGCAGCCTGCACCACGTTGGTGCGGTGTTCGGGGAGCAGCGCGACAACCTGTTCGCTCGGCAATTTCCCAACGAGATCGGCCAATCGCTTGTCATTGTCGGCCTTGAACGCCTTGGCGTTCAAGTTGGACGGGTCGATCTTGACCGCCCTTGACACTTGGGCGTCGGCTTCACGGATGTCGCCATTTCGTTGCGCCTGGATTGCGAGGTTGAGCCGGCTGGCAGCCAACCCCTTGGCGGCAACGTCCCGCTCATCGGCCCCGGCTGCGCCGAGTTGCTCGCCGAGCGAATAGGCTTCCTCGTAGAGTTTCGCGGCGCCAACCTGATCCTTTGCAGCCGAAGCTGACTGGGCCGATTCCAACGTTTTGCGGAGCAGAATCGCCTTCTCCTGTCGGCGAACTGCTTCCTCTTCAGCTACTTGGTTGGGAGCCTGCCCGAGGACCACATTGGTTGCGGCCACGAGAAGCGCAAGGCTTAGGAGATGAGACGCTTTGGTCATGAGCTGGTAACGGTTACAAATGAAATTCTGAACTACTTTGCAGTCGTGGAGCGCAGGGAGGAACGAGTCTTGTTAGGAGCTTCAATTATCACTTCGGCTTCACTGATGGAAATGATTTTGTAAGAAGTTCCATTGTTGCTGATCGTTTCATCCTGCCGCTTCGTCGGTAGGTCCCGACCGGTCGTATCGGACCTGAAATCAACCGAATAGGCCATCGCCCTTAGGTAGGGTTTGTCCTTGATCAACGTGGCCTTCTCTCCAGCCAATTCGATTAGAACCTCGGTCGCAGCCTCTTTCGGCGCCTTTACTTCACGCAGAAGAAATGTGTCGTTCTTGGTTCCTTCGGTCAGGGAGGTTGTCAGCGGTCGACGTTTGGCCGGTTGCTTTTCGTAGGCCTTCTCCACGATAAACTGAAATCGATAGGGATCCCCCGTCCCCACCACGCCGGTGTAAGTTACGGACAGATTTAACGGGGAAATTTTGCCAATGCTCAGCCCATGCCCCTTGTCGCCTGCTCGCACAAAGCCGGCGGCATTTTTGAGCCAAGCAACGGGGTTGACCGTTTTGTGCTCGCCAGACAGTTGCAACGACTGGGCTGCTCCCAAGCGACTCATCGCGTTGGTCGCCGCGGCCAAGTCAACCGGTTTCAATTCCTTCTGCTTGCCACCGATCTGTTGCCGCAGCTGCTCTGCCAAGGTTGTTCGGACCGTTTCGACCTGGTTGGTCAGCCAGAACGCCGAACCCGCAACCGCCAGCAACACCACCACCAAGATGACCTTTTCGTAATGCTTTTTGAGGTATTGCATGGTTACTCTGCCTTCTGCTTTTTGCCGTCGGATTTCGCAGCCAGCTTGATGACTTCGACGCCCATCGTCACCTTAAGGGGTTTCTCATCCAGCACCGGTTCGTTGGGCTTGGTCGGCGCGACCGCTGGCGCAGGGGCCGGTTGGACGGCGCCACCTCCATATCGGCCGCCATATCGGCCCCCGAGTCCATACCGGGACGCCAAGGCGGGGTCCATTCCGCCCGGGCCGGCGATGGATCCGGCTGTCGCAGTGGCATTGGCGGAAGCCGACGGATCCGCTGCACCTGCGGGCTCAATGTTGATCGTCTTAAGCAGGTAAAAATCTCCCGCCAAGCGCAAGCCGTCGATCACGTCGGATAGTTCGGAGCTGAAACACTGAAACGTGACCTCGTAGGGGAAAATCGCCGCACCAACGACCGAATTTGTAGTGGTCTTTTTCGAGAGAACATCGGGATTACCGAATGTTTCGTTAGTCCCGACCGATGAGCGCTTAAGGCCCAAAACCGAATGAACTTTGGCCGAGAAAAGGATCTGGCAGAGATGCTCAACATCGGAGAGTTGCCGCGCCAATGGCGCCAAAGTATTGGACGGAAGTTGAAGCTGCTTCCGTTGCTCACCAAACGTAAAACTGAACTTATCTCCCGGTAGCTTTACCCCTGATTGACCGGCTTGGCGCTCCAGCGTTGCGATGGTTGATTCCAACAACGATTTGAACGACGCGTTGTCCAAGGATGTCGCCGTTTCAAAGGCCCCGAAAGACGCACGGGCGGTGCTTATGAAAGTGGAAACTCGCTTTTGTTCAGCCTTGGCCGCCTCAACGTTGGCTCGGTTAGGATAGACCTCGCGCTTGACCAGCGCGTCGAGCTGCTGGTTTTTCTCCTGTAGCAAGGCACCAGCCTGCTCCTTTGCGTCGCTGGCTTGGATGAGGAACACGACCGCCCCAATCAGCAAAACTACGGAGACCGCCAACCCGACGACGAACAGAAGGTTCTTTTTGATCCAGTCCATGTCAGAGTTTGATGGGGCGTTTAAGCTTAACTTTCAGAGGGAAAGTGAACGACGCCGTGCTATCTTCCACCTGTTCGAGATTGCCCGAGAGCTGGGTCTCTTTCTCATCAAAAAGCGGGCTGGCCTTCATGCCCCGCTCGAGCTCGTAGGCCACCTCGCTGTTGGCTTTGGCTTTGAGGTTCACCGCACGGATAGTGATGTTGATGGTCGCCACCTCGTTGGTTGAGGCCGTGGATTTCTTGGCAGGCGACTCCCCGCCGGCGCCGTCACCTTCCGCGTCACCCGCCTTGGGCAGCAGGCCGTAGCGGCGGGCTAACGCAGGATCCATTCGCATCGGATTCATGCGGGGCGACTCCTCTTCTTGCGCCGCCACTTCCTGAACCGGTTCGGTGGAGTAAAGCTTGTCAATCCAGATCCCAACGTCAGCTCCCAACTTGACCCGGGCGGATTTCTCGGTGTCGAGCAACACCTTGCGCAATTCGACCAAAATGTCGCCCCAGTAGATGCGCTCTTGCATCCAGTTGCCGAACTGTCCGGCCTCATCGGCAAGAGCCTTCAGCTTGCCCTCCTCTGATTCCAGCGAAGTCTTGATCTGGTCCAGCGGGTCCAACTGTTCGGAAATCTTGGCCGCACCGTCCTGCAGGACTTTGGCGGTCTGCTGGAAGAACACCCCGATGGCCCCCACACCCAAGGCCAGAACGAACGCCGAAGCCAAAAGGTAGGGTTTCTTGGAGTTGAATTCCTGCCGCGCCAGCGAGGCTTTGGGCACCAAATTGAGCTCCACCGGACACTGCGCCACGTTACGCAGACCCAAACCGACGATTTCGCCGAAGCACTGGGCAACCTTCTCAAGATCCTCCACGTTGACGGAAGGATCGATTTGGACATTCCTGAAAGGATTCAGGAACTCCACCGGCAAGTTGAGCTTTTCCTGAAAGAACTGGGTGGCATACGGCATGGTTGAACCGCCGCCGCAAAGGAAAACTCGAACCGGAGCGCCACCGCCCTGCTGGGTGCGGTAGAACTGGATGGTCTGATTGACCTGCAAGTGCAAACGGGTCAGGACATTACGGGCCACCTTGGAGACCGCGGCCACCTTGGGGTTGTCGGGCTCCTCATAGGCCCCACCCAAGCTCACAAATCCTTCGGCAATCTTGAACTTCTCCGCCTCGTCGAAGCGCAACTTTGCTTCCGCCGCAAATTCCTGGGTAATCGCGTTGGCCCCGACATTGACGCTCCGGGCGTAATATTTGCCGGCTTCGAACAGCAGGACGTTGCTGGTCTTCGCTCCAATGTCGATCAGGAGACTGCAACCCTCTTGGTCGGCGTAGTTAAAACGGAATGCGTTGGCCAAGGCCCCAATCGAGGAATCAACCGTCTGCGTCTTTAGCTTGGCCGCTTCCGCTGCGCCAAACAGCTGCTTCTCAACGATTTCGGATTTGATCGCCACCAGCAGAACTTCGAGTTCACTGGCCGCGTTCGTGCCTAGGATTTGGTAATCCCACGCGGTCTCCGCGAGCGGGAACGGGACGTTCTGCTGAGCCTCGTATTGGATGATCTGGGTAACCTTGGAGGTGTCAACCGGAGGTAACTTGACGAACTTGGAAAAGACCTGAAAGCCGGGGGCGCAGATGCTGGCAAGCTGCGACGTGAATCCCACTTCGCTGAGTAGCTCCGGCAATGCCTTCTTGATGACGTTTTCGCGGGCCGCATCCTGGGAACCGGCCAAGCCCAACGACTTCACCCCGAAGCGAATTAACTTCAGCCCACCATCGTCCGATGGCTCGAATTCGGCGGCCTTCAGTGAGCCGGCCCCGAAGTCGACTGCCAGAAATGTTTTAGACTTGAGCATTGTTCGTGTCGTTTTCCCGACCCGGCCGACAAAAAACGCCCCTCACGGCATGCCCGAAAGGAGGCGATATCGGCTTAAGCTTGTGGCTACCTAAAGAAGTTGATGGGGCGGGTCAAACATAAAAACCCCTTCGGCCGGAAAAAAGTTCACAAGTGTTCACGAACGCTTTGTTTCACCCAATTCAACGTCACAAAATTCTGAAGACAGGCGGTTTCCAAATCGGCTAGCGTTACCGATTGCTTCCCCGCTCCCTCGGCACTCATTCGGCCTTGTCGGCGCCGGAGATCCGTGAATGTTGCCCCGGAAATTCACGGCCCGAAACCCACGTCGCACGGCAGTTTATCGTGGCGAGGCGCCTGCAATCGTCCCAAGCTTCCAGCCAAGAATTGGCCCAATGTTTTCCATCTTCAGAGTCACTGTTTGCCTGACCGCCAGCCTAGCGGCCGGGACTGCCCTTTCGTCAGCGCCGGTGAACTTCAGCCGTGAGGTTCTGCCGATCCTGTCCGATAACTGTTTCCATTGCCACGGGCCTTCGGAAACGGGCCGCAAAGCGGACTTACGACTCGATACCAGGGAAGGCGCCTTCCGGGTAAAACAGGGCAAGTCCGTCATCGTTCCCGGTCGGCCGGCGGACAGTGAGTTGGTCAAACGTCTTTCGAGCACCGACCCGGACGAATTGATGCCGCCAGCGGAATCGCATCGCGCCTTGAGCCCGGCGCAAAAGGAGTTGCTGCAACGCTGGGTCGCGGAGGGCGCCCCTTGGGGAAAACATTGGGCCTTTGAACCGCTTCAACCCGTTCCTTTGCCCCCGGTTGCCTCGTCGACGACGGCGGTCCGGAATCCCCTTGACCAGTTTGTCCAGGCCCGGCTCGCCGCGGAATCGCTCGCGCCGGCTTCCGAGGCTGCCCGCGCCCAGCTCATTCGCCGCGTGTATTTTGACCTGACGGGCCTCCCGCCGACGCCAACGGAAGTGGACGCGTTTGTGAATGACCCTTCGCCCAATTCCTACGAAGCGCTCCTCGACCGCGTGCTCAGGCTGCCCACTTACGGCGAACGCGCCGCCCAGGAATGGATGGACCTGGCCCGCTACGCCGACACCTACGGCTTTCAGGCCGACGTCGAGCGCGACCTTTCGCCGTGGCGCGACTGGGTGATCCGCGCCTTCAACGAAAACCTGCCCTACGACCAGTTCCTCACTTGGCAGCTCGCCGGCGACCTCCTGCCCCAACCTACGCGCGAGCAGCGCCTCGCGACTGCCTTCAACCGACTGCATCGCCAGACCAACGAGGGCGGCAGCATCGAGGAGGAATGGCGCACCGAATACGTCGCCGACCGCGTCCACACGATGGGCACCGCCTTTCTCGGACTGACGCTGGAATGCTGCCGCTGCCACGACCATAAATACGACCCCATCAGCCAACGCGACTACTACTCGCTCTTCGCCTTCTTCAACTCCATCGACGAATCCGGCCTCTACTCGCATTTCACGCAAGCCACGCCCACGCCCACGCTCCTGCTTTACGGCGACGGAGTTGAGGCGAAACACCGACTGGCCAAACAGCAGATCAAGACGGCGGAAAACCAAATCGCCCAGGTCGCCCGGGAAGCCCGCGGTCGTTTCGCCGAATGGATGCAGTCTGACCCGGCCAAGGTACTGGAATTAACCAAGCCCGTCGCCGCCTTCCCGCTCGACGCGATGGTCAGCAACAAGTTCGAAAGCTCCGTGGGCACCGCGACCGCGTCGTTGTCCGACAACCCGGAACTCGTCGCCGGCAAGTTCGGCCAGGCGCTGAAGTTCAGCGGGGACAATTCGGCAACCATCGAAGGCGCCGGCAACTTCAAGCGCACCGATCCGTTCAGCTTCGACCTGTGGCTCCAGCCCACCGTGAAACAGGATCGCGCCGTCGTGTTTCATTTCTCCCGCGCCTGGACCGACTCCGGCAGCCGTGGTTACGAACTTGTCCTCGACCACGGACACCCAACTTTCGCCCTGATCCACTTCTGGCCCGGGAACGCCATTGCCATCCGCGCCAAGGACGCGCTGCCGCTCGGCGAATGGACCCGCCTCACCGTGACCTATGATGGCTCCAGCCGGGCCGGTGGCCTGGCGCTCTACCGCAACGGTAAGGCCCTCGAAACCGAGGTCGTGCGCGACAACCTCTTCAAGGACATCCAGCACCGCAGCGAGTGGGGTGATGGCGAAGCCGGTGGCATCCGCCTTACCCTGGCCGGCCGTTTCCGCGACAACGGCTTCAAGGACGGACTCATCGACGAATTCCAGGTCTTCGACACCTGCCTGACTCCTTGGGAAGTCGGAAGCCGGAAGTCGGAAGCCGGAAGCACGGCCACAGCGGACTTCTCCACCTACCTGGCCCGTCACGACGCGCCGTATCGCACCGCCCTCGCCGCGCTGAAGCTGGCCCGCGACGCCGAGAACGACCTCGTCAATCCGGTCCGCGAAATCATGACGATGCAGGAGCTGCCGACTCCCCGTGAAACCCACGTCCTGAAGCGCGGTGCCTACGACGCCAAGGGCGACCTCGTGTCGGCCGGCACGCCCGAACGCATCTTCCCGCTGCCCGCCGGCGCGCCGCACAACCGTCTCGGCTTGGCGCAATGGATGACCGATCCAAAGAATCCGCTCACCGCCCGCGTCGCCGTGAACCGGATTTGGAAACAACACTTCGGCCGCGGCTTGGTGGCGACCGTCGAAGACTTCGGCGCGCAAGGCCGCCTGCCCACGCACCCGGAACTGCTCGACTGGCTGGCCGGCGAATTCATCCGCATCGGCTGGGACCGAAAGGCCCTGCACAAGCTCATCCTCATGTCCGCGACCTATCGCCAAAGCTCCGTGGCTTCGCCCGAATTGGTCGCGCGGGACCCGGACAATTCACTGCTCGCCCGCGGCCCCAAACACCGGCTCGGCGCCGAAGTGATCCGCGACCACGCCCTCGCCGCCAGCGGACTGCTCGTCGAGAAGGTCGGCGGCCCCAGCGTGAAGCCCTACCAACCCGCCGGCGTCTGGGAAGAAGCCGGCACCGGCAAATCCTACACGCAGGACAAGGGCGACAAGCTTTACCGTCGCAGCCTTTACACGTTCTGGCGCCGGACAGCCCCGCCGCCGTCCATGCTCACTTTCGACGCCACGTCGCGCGAGATTTGCACCGCCAAACGGGAAACCACGACCACGCCGCTCCAGGCGTTGGTGCTGCTCAACGATCCGCAGTTCCTCGAAGCCGCCCGCGTGCTTGCCGAACAGACCATCCGCACCCACGGCGACAACCTGAGAGCCCGGGTGGACGATGCGTTCCGCCGCCTGACCGGCCGCACCCCGCAACCGCGGGAACAGGAAATCCTCACCCGCCTGCTCACGGAACAGCTCGACTATTTCAAAGCCCAACCCGAAGCCGCGACCAAGTATCTAGCCATCGGTGAACGCCCCCACGACGCCGCCCTGCCCGTGGAACAGGTCGCCGCCACCACCGTGATGACCAGCGCCGTGATGAACCACGACGAGTTTGTGATGAAACGCTGAACATTTCGACGCCATGAACCCCTGCTCCGGTCCTCTGCCCGCCTTCGGCCTCAGCCGCCGTGATTTCCTCAACCGCTTCGGCCTCGGCCTCGGCGGCATCGCGCTGGGCCATCTGCTGAATCCGTCATCCGCGCTCGCGGCCAACTCGGGTCCCGACCTTGGCATCCTCGGCGGAAAACTCCACTTCACGCCCAAGGCCAAGCGCGTGATCTACCTGTTCATGAGCGGCGGGCCGTCGCAGCTCGAAACCTTCGACTACAAGCCGCTGCTCAACGAACGCAACGGCGAGCAGTTGCCGGATTCCGTCCGCCGCGGCCAACGCCTCACCGGCATGTCCGGCAACCAGGCTTCCCTGCCCATGGCCGGATCCGCCTTCAAGTTTGCCCAGCACGGCAAGGCCGGCATCTGGATGAGCGAACTGCTGCCGCACACCGCCAAGGTCGCGGACGAACTCTGCGTCATCCGGTCCATGTTCACCGAGGCGATCAACCATGACCCGGCAATCACCTTTCTCCAGACCGGCTCGCAGGTTTCTGGCCGGCCAAGCATCGGTGCCTGGGTCCATTACGGCCTCGGCAGCGCCAACGAGAACCTGCCGGCGTTTGTCGTGCTCATCACCCGCGGCAAGGTGGACCAGCCGCTCTATTCGCGCCTCTGGGGCAGTGGTTTTCTGCCCGCCGAACATCAGGGCGTCCAGTTCCGCGCCGGCAAGGAACCCGTCCTTTACCTGAACAATCCCGACGGTATTTCCGCCGCCAGCCGCCGCCAGATGCTCGACCGGCTGCGCGAACTGCACGAGTTCGATCGCGACCGCCTGGGCGACGCCGACCTCGACACGCGCATCGCGCAATACGAGATGGCTTACCGGATGCAGAGTTCCGTCCCTGACGTCACCGACCTATCGAAGGAAACCGAAAGCACCTACGAACTCTACGGCCCCGACGCGAAGAAGCCCGGCACCTTCGCCGCCAACTGCCTGCTCGCCCGCCGCATGGCGGAACGCGGCGTGAAGTTTATCCAGCTCTACCACCAAGGCTGGGACCAGCACGGCGGCCTACCCAATGGCATCCGCCAGCAGTGCAAGGAGACCGACCAGCCCGCGGCCGCGCTCATCACCGACCTCAAGCAACGGGGAATGCTCGACGACACGCTGGTCGTCTGGGGCGGCGAATTCGGCCGGACCAATTACTCGCAGGGCAAACTCACCGCCACCGATTACGGCCGCGACCATCACCCGCGCTGCTTCTCGATCTGGATGGCCGGTGCCGGGATCAAGCCGGGCACGACCTACGGCTCCACCGACGACTTCGGCTATAACGTCGCCGAGAACGGCGTCCACGTGCACGACCTCCACGCGACCATGCTGCACCAGCTCGGCGTGGACCACGAACGCCTGACCTACCGATTCCAAGGCCGCGACTTCCGCCTGACCGACATCCACGGGAAGGTGGTGAAGGGCGTCCTCTCCTGAGCTGCGATGCCTCGGGACGCCATCCTGATTCTGGAAGACAACGCCGAACGGCGGGCCCATTTCACGTCGGCGGTGGCTTCATTGCCGGGCATTTCGCTGGTAGTTTGGCCGGACGCCCCGGCGATGATCCGGGAGCTACCGGACTGGTTGGGACGTGCGCGTTTGATTTCCCTCGATCATGATCTGAATCCACAGCATCCCGATTCACCTGATCCATTGACCGGCCTCGAAGCGGCGGCATTTCTCGCAACCCAAACTCCCTGCTGTCCCGTGGTCTTGCACACGACGAACTACCTTCGGGTCGAATCCATGGATCGTGAATTGCGCGACGGCGGCTGGCAGACTTTCCAAATCCGCCCGTTCAGAGATGCCTGGATTGAGCGGTTTTGGCTGCCCAAGGTCCGGGAACTGATCGCTCAATGAGCAGCATGTCGCTCGCAAACAAATCCCTCGTCATCATCGGCGGCACCAGCGGGCTCGGGCTGGCCGCCGCGCGGGCCTGCGTGCGCGCAGGGGCACGGGTGGTCGCCGTCGGTCGCGACCCGGACAAGGCGGCCGCAGTCGCAACGGAACTCGGCGAGTGCGTGCGGGCGCTTGCCGGCGACGCCGCGGACCCAACGACTGCCGAAAAAGCCATCTCGCTGGCAGTTTCGGAGTTCGGCGGCTTTCACGGACTCTACCACGTCGCCGGCGGCAGCGGACGCCGCCGAGGTGACGGCCCGTTGCACGAAATCACTGACGAAGGCTGGGACTTTACGCTCCAGCTTAACCTGACCTCGCTGTTCAACTCGAACCGGGCCGCACTCCGGCAGTTCCTGAAGCAGGGCACCGGCGGCAGCATTGTGAACTGCGGTTCGGTGCTCGGATTCTCGCCCTCGCCGAAGTTCTTTTCCACCCACGCTTACGCTGCTGCCAAGGCCGCGATCATCGGCCTTACAAAGTCGGCCGCCGCCTACTACGCGCCGCAGAACATCCGGCTGAACGTGCTCGCGCCCGCCCTGGTCGCGACACCGATGTCCCAACGTGCGCAGGGCGACGAAGCCATCCTAAACTTCATCAAGACCAAGCAACCCCTCGACGGCGGCCGCATCGGCCAACCCGAGGATCTCGACGCCGCGGTGGTCTGGCTGCTCTCGGACGAAAGCCGATTCGTCACCGGACAGGTAATCGCGGTGGATGGCGGGTGGAGCGTTAGTGAGGGGCAGGCTGGGCGCTAAAACTGACGCAATCTGACCTCCACACGGTGTTCGCTTGGCTGAACTGAAACATGATCGTCGAATGTAACCGATGCCACGCCAAGTGCGGATCACCCACCGCGCCAATCTCGGCTGTTATCTTTCTCGCCGCCGCAATGCTAACCGGTGTTTTTTCTGGAATAGGGACTGCTTGGGCCAAAAAACACGGGTGGGAATGGCCGGGATGGGCCGTGCTTCTAGCATCGATTGTAGTGTGGCTAATTGTTTCCTGGCTGTTTTGGGAATCACCCCGGTGGCTGACAACGCTGCGATATCGCAGACGAACGTGCCAGCAATGTGGCGCCAGTGATTGGTCTCGCCCTCGGTATTCCGGATTTGGGCTGTAACTTGCCAACCTTCCCTTGAACTCATCCAACTACTTCCTCGGCCTCGATCTCGGTGGCACCAGCGTCAAAGGCGTCGCCGTCACGCCTGACGGCGAGACGTTGGCCAAGTTCCACGAAACCTTCCTGCTGGCCGAGCCGATGGCGTTTGCCCGCTGTGTGGCCAAGGTCGCCGCGTTGGCCGAGGGGCAGTTGGGCCGACCCGCGCGAATCGGACTGTCCGCGCCGGGCATCGCGGCGAAAGACGGTCGCAGCATTGCGTTCATGCCCGGACGGTTTGACGGGCTCGAAGGTTTGATCTGGGCCAACTACCTGAACCGTCCCGAAGGCGTGCCAGTGCTCAATGACGCCAATTCCGCCCTGCTCGGCGAAGTCTGGCTCGGGGCCGCCCGCGGGGCGACGAATGCCATCCTGCTCACGCTCGGCACCGGCGTCGGCGGCGCCGCGTTGGTGGACGGACGCCTGCTCCGCGGCAACACCGGAAAAGCAGGCCATCTGGGCCACGTCTCGCTCGGTCCGGACCTGGCGCCGGACATCTGCAACTGCCCTGGTTCGCTGGAAGCAGCCTTGGGCAACTACAACATCGCCGAACGCACGGGCGGCCGGTTCGCCACTACTCACGATCTGATCCGCGCCCATGAGGCCGGCGATGCCTTCGCCACGGAAGTCTGGTTGAAATCGGTCAAGGCGCTGGCCGCCGCTTTGGCTTCGTTCGGCAACGTGCTGGACCCGGAAGTCGTCATCATCGGCGGCGGCATCGCCCGCTGCGGGGAGACGCTGTTCCGGTCGCTCCGGGAATACCTGTCCGCGATGGAATGGCGCGCCGGGGGTGAAGGCATGAAGTTAGTGCCGGCGGGCTTGGGCGAACTGGCCGGGGCCTATGGCGCGGCCCGGCACGCCGGATTTCAGTAGGCGGAGGTGGAAAGCCGCTCCACCTTGAGCACCGGCGTCCGCCAGCGCTCGTCGCGCCATTCGGTGCCGTGGATGAAGACGCGCTGGTTCTCGAACCGTTCCAGCTTCACCGCGGGGTCCTCGACAATCAGGAAATCAATCAGGCCCTCGTCGCGGTTGAACAGGCCACCCACCCGCCGGGTGCTGCGCAGCTCGTAATACCCGGGCGCCTGCAGCTTGCTTGTGCGACGCACCACCCCTTCCCGCACGACGGCGCGCGCTTCCGGCTGCGGTTCGGCCACTGCCGAAACCGGTTCGACCGCGGGCGCGGGTTCCGGACTCGACGCCGGCCCGGCCACCGGAGGCGGCGCAGCATTCGGAGCCGGACTTTCCGGGGGCGGGGCAACCGGTGCCACCGGCGCTTCCGTTACCGGCCGGGCCTGGGGCAAGGCAGGCAAGGGTGCGGGATTCCGGCTCAACGCCGGCTGCAGCCGGATGGCCGGCACAATCTGGGGCGCGGGTTCAGGAACCGGCACGACCTCCGGCTCCGGGACCTTTGCGATCGGCGCCGCTTCGCCGGCCTCAAGCAGGCTTGCCGCGACAAAGGCGACGGCTTGGGGCGGTGGTTCGATTTGGATCCAGTCGTCGGCTCGCCGGATCTCGGTGACGGCATCCCCTCGTTTCAACTCGCCGAGTTCGCTGTAGTTGCGACCGGGACCAGCGCGGAACTTGATCACTTCGCTCTTCACCTGGTGGGCCGAAGCGTCCACCAGCGGGGCATAGACCCAAGCAGCGACTTCCGCGGGCAGTCGGATTCTCGCCCATTTGCGGCTGCCACCGGGTTCACCTTCGGCGCCTTCGACCTCGGCAATCACCTTGACCTCGGAACCGCGCCGCAGCGTGCCGAGCACTTCACCGTCGTAGGAGGGTTTGGCCCGGACGTTGGTCCGGTCGGCCTTGACCCGGGCAATGGAATCCCCGAAGCCGGCCAGCGCCGGCACCAGCGCGGCCACGGCGAGCAGCGAACGAAACTGAGAACGGAAACCGGAAGAGGAGCGCAGGACGACGTCAACCATGACGCCGTCAGATTCGGGCGCCTTCGGTGTCCTGCAAGAGTGATTTGATCTCGTGCTCGGTTAGCACCCGGTATTTGCCAAGGGGCAGTTCGCCGAGCCGGATCCGACCGATCTGGGTGCGCTGGAGCCGCTCGACCTCGAACCCGATGGCTTCGAACATGCGCCGGACCTCACGGTTTTTTCCCTCGCCGAGCTCCAGCTCCACGATGCTGTGGGAGTTGTTCGACGAGACGAGGTGAACCCGGTCCGCGCGGAGCAGGTCGCCTTCGTGCCGGATGCCCGCGGTGAACGGGCGGAGGTCTTCCGGTTGCAGCTTGCCGACGATGGTCGCCCGGTAGTGCTTGTGGATGCCGTAGCGGGGATGGGTCAGGCGCAGCGTCAGGTCACCGTCGTTGGTCAGGAAGATCAGGCCTTCGCTGTGGCAATCGAGACGGCCGACCGGATGCAGGGCCTTGGCCCATTCGACGGGAAGGAGATCGCCCACCACGTTCCGGCTTTCCGGATCATGCTTGGTGCAGATGAAGCCCCGCGGCTTATGCAGGGCAACGTAGATCTTGCGGCGCGGCCGCACTACCACGCCGTCCACCACCACGCGGGCCGAGGCTTCGTCGACCTTGGTCCCAAGTTCCGTCACGACCTTGCCGTTGACCGTGACCAAGCCGTCCGTGATGAGTCGCTCCGCCGCACGGCGGGACGCCACGGAAGCATCCGCGAGGAATTTCTGGAGACGGACCATCGGGAAAATTGGGGGGTAAAAAACGGCAATTGCCAATCGGGTCACCAGTTCGCCGGTGGCCGCAATTGGCAATCGGGGACCCGTAAGGAGACGGACGCTTACTCCGGGGGCTTGGTCTTGCGGAGACCCGTGATGCGGTCCCCTTCCTTCCACTGGCCCCGTCCCTTGAGGAGGGCGACCCGCTCAAAACGCTTGAGCACGCTGCGCTTGGAACCGCCGGCCGAGCTGGCCGCGCGAAGACTTCTGTGTTGAGACATAAACCTTTTGAAAGCTGTGTTGAACCCGCCGGCCGGGCCGAACGGAGCGGGGTGTGTAGCAGAGGAGCCGGGTGATGCAATCGGTTTTTGCGTCCGGAACCGGGTTCCCGACGGCAGATTGCCCAGAAAAATCTATTGCCGGAAGCCCGCCATCCCATACTTTGCGCCGCTCCGTCCGTGGAGATTTTGTCATGAACGTCGAACTCTGTCGCAAAGCCCTCGAAAAAATCGGTAACCCGCACGTGCTGATTAACATGGTTTCGCGCCGTGTCCGCCAGCTGAACAGCGGCGGCGGCGGCATCGCCCGACCGCTTGTGGACGTGGACGCCACCATGGGCGCCGCGGACGTCGCCCTGCTGGAGATCATCGAGGACAAGATCGGGGTCGAATACCTCGACGACGCCGGCGTGGCCATCCCCGTCGCCGTTCCCGCGCCCAAGCGCCGCCGCCGCGCCGCCGCCGCGGCAGCTCCCGCGGCTGCCGCCTGAGGTCAGCGCCCAGTTTTTAGGCAGCCGGAGGGCGACGCTCTCCGGCTGTTTGCGTTTATGGCCGACATCCTCTCCAACCACACAGCCCGCCGGGATTACCACATCCTCGACACTTACGAGGCGGGCATCGTGCTGCATGGCACCGAGGTGAAGGCCCTGCGCGCCGGCAAGGGCCAGATCACCGACGCCTTTGCCCGGGTGGAAAAGGATGAGGTCTGGCTCCACAACTCGCATATCGACGAGTATTCGCACGGCAACCAGTTCAACCACGCCCCCAAGGGCAAACGGAAGCTGCTCCTCAACCGGAACGAGATCCGCAAGCTGGTGGAGTGGTCCAAGATTAAGGGCCACACCATCGTCCCGCTGTCGTTCTACTGGAAGAACCACCGCGTGAAGGTCCAGCTCGCCGTCGGCAAAGGTAAGGCCGAGTTCGACAAGCGCGACGACATCAAGAAGCGCGAATCGGACCGCGAAGTGAAGCGGGCTACGATGCACGATCTCAAGCGTCGTTAGACGCGCCTCGACGTCCGGCGACCCGCTCGTGAGTTGATGGCTTCCCTGTTTGAAGCGAGCCTGCTGACGTCGGCGGCTCCGGGCTTAACCTTCCCCGCCCCCCGCGCCCGAAGGGCTTTGCCTGACCGGAATTCCCCGCCACTCTCCGGCCGCCATGCAGACCCTTTACCTCGACGTATTCAGCGGCATCAGCGGTGACATGTTCCTCGGCGCGCTACTGGACCTCGGCGTTGATTTCCGCGAATTGGAACGCGGCCTCCGCCGGCTGAAGCTCGACGGTTACCACCTGCATGTCGCCCGCGGCACCAAGTCCAGCATCGCCGGCACCAAATTCGACGTTCACCTCGAAGCCGCCCACAGCCACGAACACCCGCACCCGGCCGGCGCCGACTGCGGCCACGGTTGCGACCACACCCACGACCACCCGCATGACCACGACCACGGGCACCCTCATCAACACGACGACAGCCGTGATTTCGCCGCCATCCAGGCCCTGATCCACGCCAGCACGCTGTCCGACTGGGTCAAGGAACGCTCCGTGGCGGTGTTCCGCCGGGTCGCCGTGGCCGAGGGCAAGATCCACGGCGTGCCGTTGGAACAGGTCCACTTCCACGAAGTCGGCGCGGTG
>JBEISV010000548.1:0-3070 GCA_040375265.1 Verrucomicrobiales bacterium | reverse complement strand
CGCATCGCCTTGAAGGCGCATTGGAGCAATTGGTCCCGTTGGCCGCGGATGCCGGCGAGCTGCACCTGGCGTTCCCGTTCGAAGGGCTCGGCCGGAAACGTGGGCCGCAGCAGCACGTCGGTGAACAGATGCAGGCCGGCCTCGAAATCATCGCGCATCACCTCGGCGGTGAGGCCGAAGCTGTGGTTGCCCGCGTAAGGGTCCAGGCTGCCGCCCAGGCTCTCGATCTCGGTGGCGATCTGTTCGGCGGACCGCGTCGGCGTGCCCTTCACGAGCATCCGGGACAGCAGCGAGGTGATGCCGGTGTTGCGGGTGGTTTCCGCGAGCAGGCCGCCATTGAAGGCAAGGCGGAACTCGACGAACGGCAGCCGGTGATCCTCCTTCACCAGCAGGCGCAGGCCGTTCGACAGCTCGAATTTCTGCACCGGCAGGTCCGTGGAGGTTTCCACCGTGGTGACGCTCTTCGGCGCGGTGCCGTTGGGCAGCAGGGCGTAGGTGGTGCGACCGGTGTCGGTGAGGTAGTCGTTGGCCGCGCGCCGGAGATCCTCGGGGGTGAGCCGCCGCACCGCGGCGAGGTAACGCTCAGAGAAATTCAGGTCGTGGGTCAGCATCCAGTTGCCGCCGAGGTCCTGGGCCTGGCCTTCCATCGTCTTCCGCGTCGCCAGCGTGCCGGCGGTGAACTGCTTCACGGCCTTCGCCAGTTCCGCCGAGGAAACCCGCTCGGTCTTCACGCGCTCGACCTCGGCCAGCATCGCGTCCCGGGCCGCGGCAAACTTGTCGCCGTCGCACACGCCGCTCAGGCCAAACAGGCCGGTCTGCCCCGGGGTGTAAATCCACGCGCTGACGGAATGGGCGAGGCCCGCCTTTTCGCGGACGGCCTGATACAGCCGCGAGCTGCGGCCCGAGCCAAGCAGCGTCGAGAGCACGTCCAACGCCGGGGTGTCGGCGTGATGGGCGTCCGGCATGTGCCAGGCCATGTGGAAGTGGCCGAGCTCAACGGACGATTCCTCGACCACTTCGCGGGCGCTGGTCGGCCGCGGTTCCGGCGGCAGGACGTGCGCCGGCATCGGGCGCGCGCGGTTGTCGGCGTAGGCCGTCTTGATCTGCCCGATGACGTTGTCGGAGCTGAAGTCGCCGACGACCACGAAGAAGCAGTTGTTCGGGGCGTATTTCTCGGCGTAGTAGCCGGAAATCTGTTCGCGGGTGAGGCGGTTGAAGATGTCCGGCAGGCCGATGATCGGGAACCGATACGGGCTGCGCATGTAGGCCACCTCGAACAGCCGGCGACTGGAACGGCGGCCCGGGTCGTCGTTGCCCATGTCCATCTCGCGCCGGATCACGTCGAGTTCCTTGACCAGTTCGTCGGCCGGCAGCGTGGCGTGCTGCATGATGTCGCAGAGGATGTCCACGGCGACCTTCGCCCCGGTGTTCGGCGCACTGATGTAGTAAACCGTGCGGTCGAACGACGTGTAGGCATTCATGTAACCGCCCGCCGCCTGCACCGCTTGGTCGATCTCCGCGCCGGCCCGGGTCGCCGTGCCCTTGAACAGCATGTGCTCCAGCACGTGCGACAACCCCGCCCCCAGCCAGGCGCCTTCGTCGATGCTGCCGGCCCGGCACCACGCCTGGGCGCTCACCACCGGCGCGCTGTGGTCCTCGCGCAGGATGATCTGCAGGCCGTTCTCGAGCGTGAAGAACTTCACTCCCGGCGGCAGCGACGGGATGGCGGACGGAGCGGCATCGGAACGGACGGAACTGGCGGACGTCATTGTGTGCCGGCAAAGTAACGATTCCGCCGCCGGCTCAAAGGGGAAAGGCGGCCGCGCCCGCGAACGCTTGCCTCGCGCCGCTTCGCGCCGGAGGTTTTGTCCGCCGCATGAATGCCGGATCACCGTCCACGCCCGCCCCTGCCCCGCCGGCCGGCCGTGTGATCCTGCATCTCGACATGGACGCCTTCTACGCGTCGGTCGAGCAGCGCGACCGGCCCGAACTGCGAGGCCGACCGGTGATCGTCGGCGCGCCGCCGGACCAACGTGGGGTCGTGTGCGCGGCCAGCTACGAGGCCCGCAAGTTCGGCGTCCGCTCCGCCCTGCCCAGCCGGACGGCCGGACGCCTGTGCCCGGACGGCGTGTTCGTCCGCCCGCGGATGGACGATTACCGGAACGAGTCGCGGGAAATCTTCCGGCTGGTCGCGGCGACCGGCGTGATCGTGGAGCAGGTCTCGGTCGATGAGGCTTACCTGGAGGCCACTGAGATGGTTCCCCGCCACCTGAGGAATGAGCCCGACGCGGCGCTGGACTGGGCGCTGCCGCTGGCCGAGGAACTGAAGCGCGAGATCCGCGGCCAACGCGGGCTGACGGCCAGCATCGGCATCGCCGCCAACAAGCTGCTGGCGAAGCTCGGGAGCGATTTCCGGAAGCCGGACGGCCTCATGCTCATCCGTGAGCGTGAGAAGGTCGCCTTCCTCCGGCCGCTGCCGGTGCGGACCCTCCACGGCGTCGGCAAGGTCACCGAGGAAGCCCTCGTCGGCGCGGGACTCAAGACTATCGGCGATCTCCAGGATTATCCGGGCGACCTTCGGCACTTGGTTGGCTCGTGGGGACCGGTACTGAAACGCTTCGCCGTAGGCGAGGACGACCGTCCGTTGGAGATCGGCGACGAGATCAAGAGCATCAGCAGTGAAACCACCTTCGACCGCGACACCGCGGACCGGCCGACGCTGCGGGCCGCCCTGCGGGAACACGCGGACGACATCACGCGGCGGCTTCACCGGCGCCACCTGTGCGCCAAGACGGTGCAGGTCAAGGTGCGCTACGGCGATTTCACGACGCTCACGCGGCAGTTCAGCGTCGAGGAACCGCTCAGCGAGGCCCGGGACGTTTACCGGCTCGGCTGCTGGCTGCTCGCCCAGCATCGGCTGGTTTCCCGCCCGCTGCGGTTGCTCGGCCTGGGAGTCAGTGGCCTGGCGCCGGCAGAGGCGGTTCAACTTCGGTTGCCGCTCAGTTGAAACTGCGCCAAGCGCCCGACGGTCAGTCGACGTGGGGCTAACCGATTCAAATCCGCGAGACGG
>JBEISV010000166.1:0-8894 GCA_040375265.1 Verrucomicrobiales bacterium | reverse complement strand
GCTTCGCGACGGCGGTCCGGCCGAGGAACAGCCCCGCGATGAGCGCGGGCCCCAGCTGGAGATTGAAGGTGAGGGTGGACACCTGGATGAGCCCGAGCTGGGCGCTGAAGGGCACCTTGATCAGGTTGATCAGCAGGAAAAACCACGCGGCCGTGCCCACGAAGGCGTCCTTCGGCAACGCGACCGCCAGCAGGTAGAGGCCCATGACCGGCCCGGCGGCGTTGGCGAGCATGGTGGTCACGCCGGCGATGAACCCCATGGACCACGCGAAACCCCGCGTGTGCGGCACCCGGGCGAAGAATTCCGGTTTCCAGTCCCGCCCGAGCTGGGCCAGCGCCAACGTCAGCACGATGCCGCCGATGACGGGATTGAACCGCGCCGCAGGAATGCCCTGCCGCTGCGTCCAGCCCATCACCGCCCAGCCGACGGCCACGCCGACCAACGCCGGCGGCAGCGTGCGAAAGACGTGCGGCCACTGCGCGTGCCGCCGGAACAGCAGCACCGCGCCGATGTCGCCCGCGACGAGCATCGGCAGCACCACGCCGGTCGAGGCGAGACCGGGGAACAGGTGCGCGAAGATGGCGACGTGCAGCAGGCTGATGCCCGGCAGCCCGCTCTTGGAAATGCCGATGCCCGTCGCCGCAAGGACGGCGAGCAGCCATTGGACGGGGCTGAAGTCAGTGATCACCGAGGGCCAGCGTCCCAGCGCGCCCCGGGCGGAGCAAGCCGGCGGACGGTCCGGATGGGGCAAGATGCCACGCGCCCGCGGGCTAGCGTGGCGGCCGTTTCTTTGGCCGGGAACGGGGGGTGGCCGGGCGCCAGCGTTTGGCGAGCCGCTGCAGGGTGGCGTTCACGCGTTCGAGGTCGAAGGCGTCCGGGTCGAAGTTGCCGGCCCATTCGCGCACGCCGTCCGGATCCTGGCGCTCCGGCTTCGCCAGCAGGGCGCAGAGGTTTTGGTAGCCGGGCACGCCGCCGCAGTCTTCCGGCGGACACGCCCGCTGGCCATCCAGGCAGGCCAAGGCGTCTTCCCCGTCGGGCGGCAGCACCTTCTCCAGCACCACGGCATGCTCCCAGCCGTCGCCGAAGTCGTAGCGGTAAACGAGCTTGGACCGGGGCTTGAGCCCGATCTCACCGAGGCGGGTGCGATCTTCCCGCAGCGTCGGCCGGGGCCATTCCGGGTCGGGCTGGCCGATCGTCTGGCCGCGGAAGGCGAAGTCGTGCAGATGCGCGTTGGTCCAGCCCATCACGGCCTGCAGGACCTCGTGGAATTGGGCGAAGGTCAGCGTGGACGGGACGGTGAAGCGGCGCCAAATCTGCGGGCGGACCGCCCCGAGGGACACCTTGAATTGGTAGGTCGCGGTCGCCACGGACGCGCCCGGCAACGTCACCGTTGCCACCGGGGGCAGCGCCTCGTCGGCGAGGAATTCCTCCAGCAGCGCGGCGAGGGCCACGGGCGGAGCCGTCGTGGTCACGGCCTCGACCGCGAC
This sequence comes from Verrucomicrobiales bacterium, assembly GCA_040375265.1. Classification (GTDB taxonomy): domain Bacteria; phylum Verrucomicrobiota; class Verrucomicrobiia; order Limisphaerales; family UBA9464; genus CAIWAH01. The sequence continues at coordinate 7,407 of JBEISV010000166.1, read as the reverse complement.
GTTCAGGCGCCCCGGACTGAAGCGGTCCGCGAAGTCGGGCGGCGCGACGAACATGTCCCGCGGTCCCTGGGTCGCACCGGGCCCGGCGGGCGGCGCGGAATTTGCCGTCGCGTGCATCAGCGCGCCGAAGATCTGGGCCAACTGGTTGGGGGCCGGCCAACCGAAGCGGGCGGCCGCGGCGGGATTGGCCGTGATCCATTCGCCCACCAGCGCCGACAGGCCCACCCGCACGGCGTAGGGGACGACCCACGGACCGACGGCGGCCGGGTCGCAGTCTTCCAAGGTGCGCAGCGCCTTCGGCTTCACCGCGGCGAGCTTGGCGGCCTGACGGAGATTCCAACCCCGCGCCTCGCGGGCGAGGACGAAGAGTTCCGCCAGTGGCTGGAGGCGCAGCATCGTGTCCAGGTCGAGGCCGCTCGCGGTCAGGAGCTCCCGGAGTTCGGCCGGCACGGACTTCAGCAAGGCGCCGACCAGTCGGTCCATGGCGGCCGCCTCGGGGAACGTGCGGGGAGAACTGGCTTGATGACTCACGGGGAACAGCGTGGGAAGGCGGGCTACATCGGCCAAGGAATTGTTTTCGGCGGTCCGCCGCGGGTTTGCTTCGGGGCTTCCCGCGCCGGGCCGTTTCCCTAGCCTACGCGCCGTGTCGTCCCAGCCGCCCAGTGCCGCCGCCAACCCGGGTCCGCCCCCGGCCGTGGCCGACCATGAGCTGATCCGGCAGGTTGGCGTCGGGGCCTACGGCGAAGTGTGGCTGGCCCGGAGCGTCACGGGCGTCCGGCGGGCGATCAAGATCGTGTGGCGGCGCAGCTTCGACCACGAGCGCACCTACGAGCGCGAGTTCGCCGGCCTGCTGCGCTTCGAGCCGATTTCCCGGCAGCATCCCGGCCTCGTGGACATCCTCCACGTGGGCCGGAATGACGCCGAGGGTTATTTCTACTACGTGATGGAGCTGGCGGACCCGGCCGACCCGGCCGCGGAGGGAGACGACGAATACGTCCCGCTGACGCTCGCGGAATTGCTGCGTCAACGGCGCCGGCTGCCGGTGCAGGAAACCGCCCGCCTCGGCGCCGGGGTGGCCGAGGCGCTGGAATTTCTGCACGGCGCGGGGCTGGCCCACCGGGACATCAAACCGTCGAACCTCGTCTTTGTCGGCGGCCAGCCAAAGCTCGCGGACGTGGGACTCGTGGCGAGCCTCGGGGCGGCGCGGTCGTTCGTCGGCACCGAGGGTTATATCCCGCCTGAGGGCCCGGGTTCGACCCGGGCTGATCTGTTCAGCCTTGGCCGCGTGCTCTACGAGATGGCGACGGGCAATAGCCGCCATGTGTTCCCGGACCTGCCGCGCGAACTGCTCGACGCGGACGACGCGGCGGCCTTCGCGGAGCTGAACGAAATCATTCTCCGCGCCTGTTCGCCGGCGGCGGACCAGCGGCACGCGACCGCAGCGGAACTGCGCGGCGAACTCCTGCTGGTGGACGCCGGCCGATCCGTGCGCCGCCTGCGGTTGAACGAACGGCGCCTCGCGTGGTGGCGGCGTTTCGGCCTGGTCACCGTGGGCTTGACGCTCATCGCCCTAGCGGTGGGAACGGTGGAGCGGCAGCAAAGCCGGGAAGCGCAGCGCCAGGCGGAAGCCGAGACCCGCCAACGCAGGCTCATCGAGGAAAAGGAACTGGCGGCGCGGCAGAATCTTTACGCGGCGGACATGAACCTGGCCCAGCAGGCGCTGGAGACGGGCAACTTCGGGCGGGCCGAAGAACTATTGAACGATTACCGGCCGGGCGGCGGGTCTCCCGACCTGCGCGGCTTCGAATGGTTCCATTTCACGGACCGGCTCCAGGGCGACAGCCTGGGGGTAATCCGGGGGCACAGCGAAGTGGTTTCCGCGCTGGCCCTGACCCGCGACGGCCGGCGGCTGTTCTCGGCCAGTTTCGATTCCAGCGTCCGCGAATGGGCGGTGGACACCCTGCAACCGCTGCGCGAATGGCGGTTGCCGGGAATCCTGTTCGCTGCGCTCGCCCTCGCCCCGGATGAACAAAGCCTGGCCCTGGAAGGCGGCAATCGCCCGGCCTCCGCGTTGCTCGATTTGGCCACCGGGCGATGGACCACGAACCGGTCTAGTTGGTCCTCCAGTGTGGCCTTCGCGCCGGACGGGGAGCTGGTGCGCGGGGCGCGCGCGCTGCTCTTCGCGACCAATGGCGTCATCGAGCGGGTGGACCGGAACTTCGCCGTGCGGCAGACCTTGGAGGAGGCGGGAGGGCGGCTCGCGTTTTCGCCCGATGGCCGGACGTTGGCCACGGGTCCGTGGGGATCTTCCGTGCGCCTCTGGCGTTGGCCCGGACTGGAACGTATCGGCGAACTGCCGGGCGCGGGCACTGTGCTGGCGCTGGCGTTCTCGCCGGACGGTCGCCGGCTGGCCTCGGTGTCGCGCGGCGGCCAGCTCATGGTCTGGGACGTGGCCGCCGGTCGTCTGGCGGCCCGCGCCACCATCCATGGCGGTGCGGCCGTCTGGTGCGTGGCCTATTCGCCGGACGGGCAACGGATCGCCACCGGCGGTAACGATCAGACGGTCCGGATCTGGCAGGCCGGGACGCTGGCCGAGGAACGCGTCTTCCGCGGTCATGGCAGCGAGGTGTGGTCGGTTGTGTGGACGCCCGACGGAGGACGCCTGTTCTCCTCCGGCAAGGACGCCACCATCCGGGTCTGGGACGCGGTCCACACGCGGAACCTGCCGCGCCGGGGCGACGTGAATGCCCGGCCGGCCTTCTCGCCCGACGAACGCTGGGTGGCGGTTCGCCATGGGGACGAGACGGTCGCCGTGCTGGAGGCGCGTTCCGGGTTCGAGCGGCTGCGCCTGACCAATATCCTCGAACTCGGCGGCTTCAGCCCGGATGGCCAGTCGTTGCAAGTCGTCGCGGTTGGGCCCGCCTACGAATCCTATTCGCTAGAAACGGGCGAACGCCAATCCAGCCTGCCGTTGACCAATCTGTCGGGAAGCCTGACGAAGCGGATCCTGACGGCCGACGGGCATTGGTATGTCTCGGGTTTCAATTCCGGCGAAGTTGTCGTCCAGGACCTGCACCGCGGGGGTGAAACCTTCTCCTTGGTGGGCCACCAGGAAATGATCGTGGCGCTCGCTGTCTCGCCCGACGGCCGGCAGTTGGTGACGGGCAGCATCGACCGTGTTGCGAAGCTCTGGGACCTCGCGACGCGGCGCGAAATCCGCGCCTTCACCGGCCACCGCATGGCGGTGGGCAGCGTCGCGTTCTCGGCCGACAACCGCCTGTTGGCCACGGGCAGTTGGGACGACACGGTCCAGGTCTGGGACGCCCAAAGCGGCGAACGGCTTAACGCCTTCAGCGGACTGACCGAGGGAGTTCAGGATCTGGCCTTCGCGCCTTTGGGCCGGACCTTGGCCGTGCTCTCCGGCGCGGGCCGGCTCACGTTCTGGAGTTTGGCCGCCAGCCGCGAAGCGGGCGCGGAACGACTGCCCCGCGGCGTGGGGGGCGGCTGGCTGCAATTCTCCGCCGGCGGCCGCTGGTTGGGCGCTGTCGCCCCGGGTCGGGAAATGACCCTGATCCGTGGCCCGGGACCGGAGCCGACCGAGGCTGCGGCGAGTCACCAGTAACCGTAGCAACCGTCGGCGCCCCAGATCTGGGAACCGCGATAGCGACCCATCTGCCGGATGTCCTTCCAGCGGACCGAACCGTCGAGTAGGCCGACGTTGCCGCCTTTCGCGCCAAGGTCCGCCGGTCGCTGTTCGTAGGCCTCGGGGTGGTCGTCAAAATATTGGTTCTCCGCGACGCGCGGACCACGGGCCGTGTGGGGTGCGAGGATGCGCTGGTAGGCCGGCGAATCCACGTTGAGGTCGGCCAGCAGCACGAGCGACGGATCCTCGGTGGCCTTCTGCGGCGAGACCCAGGTGTTCGTCACGCCGTCGATGAGTCCCCACGGGGAATTCGGGTGCCCGCCGAGGTAGTGGTAGCCGATGGCGATGCCGTAGTCGGGATGGTTGCGCCACTCAGGCTTCTGCATCCACCGGGTCAGGTTCGGGCAGTCGAACGCCTTGAGCTGGGTCGTGTAACGCAGCAGGTTGGTCTGGTTGATGGTGGAGAACACCGGCGTGTGCGTGTCCTTCTGGTCGGCCTTGTCGGTGCCGCCCTGGGGCAGGAACTGCTGGTTGTCATTCGCGTAAAGCAGCGACGCCAGGGTGAACTGCCGCATGTTGTTCAGGCAGGCGGTGCGCTGGGCCCGTTCCTTGGCGCCGGCCAGCGTCGGCAGGAGCAGTCCCGCCAGGATCGCAATGATCGCGATGACGACCAGCAACTCGATGAGCGTGAAGGCGATGCGGCGACGCGCGGGCGGGAAGGGGTTCATGCGGTGGGCGGGTGCGGGTTCAGGGGCTGGTGCGTTCCACCACGCGGACCCAGGTGGCGTCGGCGGGGACGGGTAATTCGGCTTCCAGGCCGCCGCCCTGCGCGGTGAAGGCGGTCGCGGAACTTTTCCAAGCCAGGGCGCCGGTGATGGGTGGGGCGGCCAGCAGAAGCTGCACGCGGGCGGCCTCGGCGGCGGTCAGCGGCAACTGGTTCTCGGCCGTCACGCGAAGCTTCCAGCGACCGAGGTCAGGCAACAGCTCCACGGACAAACGCAGGGCCGGCAAGGGCGCCACCGCCGCGGCCACGTCGAGCGCCACGATCTGGGTGTCGCTGCGGGCGTAGATGCGGCCGTTCGCGAAGGCCGGGTGATTCCAGGAGGTGCCGGACAGGGCTTGGTAACGGGCGATCTCGGTGTAGGCCGCGGGGTTCGGCTCCAGCAGGACGAGTTCGCCAGGTTCGGTCAGGACGAGCAGCTTGCCGCCGACCTTGATCAGCGACGCGTAACCCGGATTGCCCGAGCCCACGGTGTTCGTGATCCAGGTGTTGGTCCGGCCGGCGAGACTGAAGCAGGCGAAACTATGGGAGCCTCGCTCAATGACGCTGTAGAGGTAACCATCGTGGTGCACCGGCGTGGCCCAGTGGTTCTGGTAGGAGCTGCTGCGTTTGTAGTCCGTCTGCCCTACCGAGAAGGTGCTGCCCGACTTCGTGACCCGTGCGGTCCAGGCGCCGAGGGCATAGGCGCACGAGGCGTATACGTAGTCGCTGGCCACGACCGGCGACGCGGCGGTGGACGTGGCCGACGGCGTGAAGCCGTGCCGCCACAGCACGCCGCCCGTCTCTGGCGTCACGCCCACCAGGCCGCGCGCCGTGAGGAACACCACCTGGGGCGTGCCGGCGATGGTGGCGTAGGTCGGCGAAGCATGCGTCATCGTGTCGGTCTGTCCGCTCAACTCGGTGACGCCGTCGGTCTTGCGCACGGCCATGAGTTTCCGGTTCGCCACATTGGAATTGAGGAAGATCAGGTCGCCGACCAGCAACGGCGACGCGGCGCTCTGCCAATCGATCACTTCCGTCCCCGGGAATTCGGCCACGAAGTCCCGGCTCCAGACCACGGCCCCGGTGTCCGCCCGGAGACAGAACAGCTTGAGGTAGGAGGTCAGCACATACACCCGGTCGCCTTCGATCGTCGGGGTGGACCGGGGTCCGTCGGTGCTCCCGGTGCCGGCGTCGGGATAGTCGGCGTCATCCAGCGCCGTGGCCCACAGTTCCGCGCCCGTGTCGGCGTTCAGCGCCAAGCAGACTTCGCGGGCGCTGCCGGAGACCCGGCGATTCGCCTGGGTGAAGGCCCGGCCGCCGCTGACGGTGATCGAACTCCAGGCCGGGGCGATGGACTTCTTCCAGACGACCTTCGGGGGAACTGCGGCCCAGTTGGTCCGCAAGGTTTCGGTGGAGGAACCGTCGTGGTTGGGACCGCGGTATTGGGGCCAGTCGGCCGCCCGAAGTCCGCCGCCGGCAACCAGTGAAGCGAAGACGACGCAATCCAGCAGACGTTTGAAGGGATTCATGGGTTGTCGCAGCTCAGCGGTAACGGTGGCAACAGTTTGGCTTTAGTCAAACACTTGGGTCGAGACTGCCGTGGGAACGGCCGGGTTTCCCGGCTTCGCCGACGAGCCATGACTGTGTTTCCCTGCCGGCGTGAACTTCGACCTCAATTGCGACCTCGGCGAAGGTGAACCGCCGGCGCGCACGCGGGCGCTGATGCGCCGGGTGACCAGCGTGAACGTGGCGTGTGGTGTCCACGCCGGTGACGCGGCCACGATGGAACGCTGCGTCCGGCTGGCGAAGGCGATGGGGGTCAAGGTCGGCGCCCACCCGGGCGTGGCGGGCGCCTTCGGGCGCGGGGAGGTGCGCCTGACGCCGGCCGAGTTGCGCCGGTTGCTGCGGGCGCAGGTGGGGGAGCTCCGGCGCTGCACGGAGCAACACGAGGTGCGCCTGCACCACGTGAAGCTGCACGGTGCCTTGTATCACGCCGTGGAGCGAGAGCCTGCGCTGGGGCGGTGTTATGTGGAGACGGTGAGTCGCGAGTTCACGGGCCTGACCATCTATGCTTTGGCCGGCGGGCGGCTGGCCGCGTTGGGACACAGCCGGGGGCTGACTGTGTGGGAGGAGGCCTTCCTCGATCGCGGCTACCGGGACGACGGATCCCTGGTGCCCCGCTCGGAGGCGGGCGCGTTGCTGACCTCGCCCGCGCAGGTCCGTGCCCGCCTGCGAAGCCTGCTGGAGCGCGGCGGCTGGGCCACGGTCTCGGGCGGCTGGGTCAGCCTGGCGCCGCGAACCCTGTGCGTCCACGGCGACACGCCGGGAGCCCTGCGTTTGCTCGGGGCCATTCGCCAGAAAATGGCCGCGGGCCATTCCGGCAAGCACCGTCCGCGGCCCGCGGGCTGAGGCCTCGCCGCGGTGTCCGCGCCGGAGGGGTAGGGGATTCACCCTAGGGTGCCTACCGGAAGCACCTGAGGCCAAAATACGGCATTCGGGAAGTATCGCGGAGGCGGTGACGTGGGAATGGTCTGCTCGCCATGACACCGCACCGCGATGTTAAGATCGTGCCGACCGGACCCAAGGAAGGGCCGGCCGCTTGCTGCTGGTTGTCGTCTGCAGTGCGGCGCGGGACGCGAGTGCGCCTCCGTAAGCTGTTAACGCAAAGCTCGACCAGGGAAGGTCGGAGCGGTGCATGGCCCCTGTTGTCCGCGGACCGAGATAGGCTGGGTTCGCGCGGAGACTCATGCCGCGGCCGGAAAACGAAATCCGACAGTCCTTTGCCGGCTGTCGGCCTGGTTCTCCTGAGCAGCGGGGGGACAGTAACAGCCTGACAACGCACACCCACTAGCACCGAACACAAAATGAACATTACCCGTAATAACCAAGCCCGTCGCCAACGCGGATTCACCCTGATCGAAATGATCGGCGTGCTGGCCATCATCGCCGTCCTCGCCGGCATGCTGGTGCCCCGCGTCTTCTCGGCGATCAACGATTCCCG
>JBEISV010000412.1:0-4411 GCA_040375265.1 Verrucomicrobiales bacterium | reverse complement strand
GTGCTGATGAGCCTCGCGGGCCCGCCGCGACTGCTGCGCAACGATCAGGCGCTCGGCCATCACTGGCTCCGCGTCAACTTGCGCGGCCGCGGCGCCAATCGCGCGGGCATCGGCGCGTGGGTGACCGTCGAGGCGCGCGGCAATCGCCAGGCCCTGCAGGTCATGCCGACCAAGAGCTACCTCTCGCAAAGCGAACTTCCGCTGACCTTCGGCCTGGGCCGCGCGCCGGAAGCCGAGGCGGTGACCGTGCGCTGGCCGTCGGGACGCGTTTCGCGGTTGGGCAAGACCAAGGCCGACCAAACCCTCGAAGTGGCCGAACCCGCGGCCGAATGACGAACGTCGCCCAGCGGGCGCCGCCCCTCGTAGGAGACGAGGTAACGAGTCTCATTCTGAATCGGTAAACCGCCGTTTCGTCCCGGCACTAACCCGACCAGCCACCACAGTCCGATTCCCAAACCCGCGCTGGCGCGTCAGTTTCCCCGGGTGACCTCCTACGACGTGATCGTGTTGGGTTTGGGCGGCATGGGCAGCGCCGCGGCGGCGCATCCGGCGGCGCGCGGCCGGCGGGTGCTGGGACTGGAGCAATTCACGGCGCCGCATGACCGGGGTTCGAGCCACGGCCATACGCGGGTGATCCGGCAGGCTTACTTCGAGCATCCCGCCTACGTGCCATTGCTGCTGCGCGCCTACGAACTCTGGCGTGAACTGGAGCACGATACCGGTCGCGAACTTCTGCACCTGTGCGGCGGCCTGATGCTGGGCGCGCCGGAGTCGGAGGTGGTGTCAGGCAGCCTCCGCAGCGCCCGGGCCCACGGCTTGCCCCACGAGGAGCTCGACACCCGGGAGATCCGCCGCCGGTTTCCGCTGTTCCGGATCGGCGACGACACGGTCGCGTTGTTCGAGCGCGCCGCCGGACTGGTCTTCTGCGAACAGGCTGTCACCGCCCACCTGGAAGTCGCTGGTCGACGGGGAGCGGAGCTGCGGTTCGAGGAACCCGTGCTGGGTTGGCAACCCACGGCCAGCGGCAGCGTGACCGTGACGACGGCGAAGGGTTCCTATTCCACGGCGCAACTGGTCATCACACCAGGGCCTTGGGCGCCGGCATTGCTGGCGGAACTGGGCGTGCCCTTCGCGGTCGAACGGCAGGTGCTGTTCTGGTTCCAGCCGCCGGCGGGCGTGGCGCCCTTCACGCCGGATCGATTCCCGATCTACATCTGGCAGCATCCGACGGGTGCCACACCCTACGGTTTCCCGGCCATGGACGGCACCGGCGGCGGCGTGAAGATTGCCTTCTACCGCAAACCCGTCGCCGAGCCCTCCACCGCGGAGTCGGTGGACCGTCGGATTCGTGACGACGACGTGACCGACATGCGGGCGGCGATCCGCGAACTACTGCCTGCGCTCGACGGACTGCTGGTGAAGGCGGTGACCTGCCTCTACACGCTCACGCCGGACCTCAACTTCGTGATCGGGCCGCACCCGGCGCATCCGCAGGTGCAGGTCGCGGCGGGGTTCAGCGGCCACGGCTTCAAGTTTTGCAGCGTCGTGGGCCAAGTGCTGGCCGACCTCGTGACCCGGGGCGGGACGAACCACGACATCGGGCTGTTCGCGCCGACCCGTTTCGGGGGAACTCGCTGACCCAGCGATCCGGCAAGCTGGGTCGCGCCAGCCCCAAAGCCCCGATTACTGGATCAGGCCAGCAGCGCCTTGACCACGTTGCCGTGCAGGTCGGTCAGGCGGTAGTCTCGGCCGGCATTGCGGAAGGTGAACTTCTCATGCTCGAAGCCGAGCAGGTGGAGGATGGTCGCGTGCAGGTCGTGGACGTGGACCTTGTTCTCCAGCGCGGCGAAGCCGAACTCGTCCGTGGCGCCGTAGACGCTACCGCCCTTCACGCCGCCGCCGGCCAGCCACATGGAGAAGCCGTGGTTGTTGTGGTCGCGGCCGTTCTGTTTGCCGGCATTGGCGCCGGGTGTCGGCAGCTCGACGGTTGGGGTTCGGCCAAATTCGCCGCCCCAGATCACCAGCGTGTCCTCCAGCAGGCCGCGCTCCTTGAGGTCAGTGAGCAGGGCGCCGATGGCCCGGTCGCATTGGCCGGCGAGGCGGCGGTGGCCTTCCTCGATATCGTCGTGGTTGTCCCACGGCTGACCGGCGCCATGCCAGATTTGGACGAAGCGCACCCCGCGTTCGATCAGGCGCCGGGCGATGAGAATCTGCCGGGCCTGCGTGCCCTCGCCGTAGCGTTGGCGGATGTATTCCGGCTCACGGCTGATGTCGAAGGCGTCCGCCGCGTCGCCCTGCATCCGGTAGGCCAGCTCAAAGCTCTGGATGCGCGCCTCCAACTGGGCGTCGGCCGAACGGGCGCGGCGATGCTGCTCGTTCAGTCGCTGGAGCAGGTCGAGCTGGGCGCGCTGCTGTGGCAACGCGGTGTAGTGGTTCGTGATGTTCTCAATCAGCTTGTCGAGCTGGGTGTGCTCGGTGTTGATGTAGGTGCCCTGGAAGACGCCCGGCAGGAAGGCGCTCTGCCAGTTCTGCGATTCCTGGATCGGATAACCGCCGGGGCACATCGAGATGAAGCCGGGCAGGTTCTGGTTCTCCGTGCCGAGGCCGTAGGTCACCCAGGAACCGAAGCTCGGGCGCGGCAGACGGGCTTCGCCGCAATTCATCAGGAGCAGCGACGGCTCATGGTTCGGCACGTCGGCCTGCATTGACCGGATCACGCACAGGTCGTCCGCGTGCTGCGCTGTGTGCTGGAACAGTTCGCTGACCTCCAGGCCGCTTTGCCCGTAGCGCTGCCACTTGAAGGGCGACTGGTAGGCGGCGCCGGTCTTCCGTTCGGTGGCGAAGTGAACCGGGATCTCCTTGCCGTGATACTTCTCCAGCGCCGGCTTGCGGTCGAACGTGTCCACGTGCGACGGACCGCCGTTCATGAACAGGTGGATCACCCGCTTGGCCTTGCCGGGAAACTGCGGGGACTTGGCCCCGAGCGGGCTCATCATGGCGCCGCCTTCGGTCGCCTGCGCGGCGAAGCCACCGGCCGGGCCCAGCACCGAGGCCAGGCCCAGCGCCCCCATGCCCATGCCGCAGCGATTCAGGAACTGCCGGCGGGTAAGCGCCAGGTGCGCGGGCTCGAAGGCATGGTGATTCATCGGCATGACGTGCAAGGCCGACGCCCGGAGGGCCGGGCGGATTCAAGGGCGTTGCGGGTGAAAAGTAGTCGGCCGCCGTCGGTGGCAAAGCCTCTTCTTGGGCCATTTTCCGCCCCGCCAAACCGGCTGCCGGCCGGCGGAAAGATTCCGTTGGCAAAGGGAATATCGGCGGCCAGCTTCCCGCCATGATTCACAAGCACCTGTTGCCGGTCGCCGTCGGAGTCGCCCTTTCACTGGGAACGCTCATCGCCGCGGAGGCTCCGGCCGCCGCGCCGGCCGCCGTGAAGAACCTCCTACCGGACGACGCGGACAAAGCCTGGAAGGCGCTCGTGGATTCCACCCGGCCGCCGCTGCCGCCCGCGGAATGGAACCAGAAGAAACCGACCGACGAGGAGTTTGCCGCCTTCCGCAAGAAGATGGGCGAAGCCGCCGCGGTGACGGCCGACAAGGCGAAGGAATTCCAGGCGCGCTTCAAGGACCACGCGCAGGCCGGCCAGGCCAAGTCGATCCAGCGCGAGATGCTGATTTCGGCCATCCAATTGGGCGCCGAAGGCCGCGAGGCGGAATTGCGTGAGTTGGGCGGCAACGCCGAACAACCCGCGGCGCCCACGCCGGCCGGACCGTTCGAGCAGAAGATGCAGGCCGCCGTGGAGAAGGCGAAGAAGCTCCAGAACCAGGGCATGCAGGCCGTGCTGGAGGACTTCGAAAGGAGCGTCCGGGAGATCCAGAAGGAGTTCCCGGAACGGCCGGAAATTTACGGCGCCCTGATGGAAGTCGCGGAGAACCTTGGCGGCGACAAGGCCAAGGCCATTATCGAGGAAATTTCCAAGGCCGAGAAGGTTCCGGCGGAACTCAAGCAGCACGCCCTCGGCCTGAAGAAGAAATATGACCGGGTGGGCAAGCCGCTGGACCTCCAGTTCACCGCGGTGGACGGCCGCAAGGTGGACCTCGCCGAGCTGAAGGGGAAGGTTGTGCTGATCGACTTCTGGGCGACGTGGTGCGGCCCGTGCGTGGCCGAGGTGCCCAACGTGGTGGCCGCCTACGAAAAGCTGAATCCCAAGGGCTTTGAGATCATTGGCATCAGCTTCGACGAGGACGAGGACGCGCTGAAGGGCTTCACCAAGAAGAAGAAGATGCCATGGGCGCAGTTCTTCGACGGCCAGGGCTGGAAGAACAAGTTCGGCCGGGAGTTCGGCATCAACAGCGTTCCGACCATGTGGCTGCTGGACAAGCAGGGCAACCTGCGGGACCTCGAAGCTCGGGCT
>JBEISV010000183.1:0-8417 GCA_040375265.1 Verrucomicrobiales bacterium | reverse complement strand
GCTGATCTTGGGCACGATTTCCGCCGGTTCACCTTCGCCTACTACGCCCGGCGTGATGCTCTCGACCAGGGGCGGGGCTGACGGTTGGTCAACTAGGCGGATGGACGGCAGATTCTTGAGCCAAGTATCCGTCGGGGACGGAGGGGCGCTGGGACTGAAGGTGTAGGCGAACAATCCCGATGTGCCGGTGATGCCGCCCCCGATGACGGCCGCCTCGTAGGTGGTATAGAGTGTCACGTCCCAGATCCGCACTTCCAATTGCACGGGTTGGTCGTAGCCGATGCCGGGCAACTGCCGGGTGCCGCCGGTCCAGGTTCCGGGGACAGTGGTGCCGGGCTGGCGGAAGAGTCCGCTCCCGGGTCCGGTGACCGTTACCAATCCGGTTGGTGTGTCGAGGAGAAGCTGGGCAAGATAGTTGGTGCCTACCAGCGGCGCGCCGGCCGGATCATAAGCCAGATGGCCCGTGTCAAAGTTGTTGTTGAAACTGACGGGGACGCTCTGGGCGCCCGCCAAACTTGCCAGAGTCAGCGCAGCCAGGGTGGACAGCGCGCAAGAATGTTGGCGACGGGCCGCCCAGTTCGGAGGGTTTTGCATGACGACAACGCGGGCGAAGTTCGGATTGATCGGTCGGCAGGATTTCAGCGATTCCGGGCGCGCCAGAATTTGGCTTCCGCGACGGGGGACAAGTTGAGAGTCACCGGTTGTGTCACTCCAGCGCCCACGGCTGCCTGCGCCTCGGTCCAGTCCGTCAGGTTGGCGGAATGTTCCACCACCACGTCAAAGCCGGCTTCGGCTCGAACTTCCAGGCGGAGGTTCCCATCGGACTGCGGCAGCAGCGCCAGCTTCGGCGCATTGGCGGGGATGACGACGCTCTTCACGATCGCGTTGACGTCTTCGGCGGCACGGACATCGAAACCGCTGCCCGTCAGTTCGATCTGGCGCAGTTGCAGGGGCCACGCTGCTTGGGTGGCAAAATCCGCCTGCGGCACAAAGGTGAGCACGGCTGCGACACCCTCATTCGAGGGCCACACTGTCGGACTCACCGCGGCGAGTTGAACCGTGCCGGCGGCGGAATTCCAAAGCGGTAATGTTCCCGCCGGAACCAAGCCGCCGACCCGCCTGGCACTCAGGCTGAGCGCGGCGGGATAATCGACCACGAAGCTCAGTCCTGACAGGTTGCCGCCTGCCTTGGCCACCTTGACCACAACCGAATACGGCTGGCCAATGTGGGCCACGGGGCCATCGGGGAATTCCAGCACCATCCGGTCATTCTGGTTCACTGCCACGCGGCTCACCGCTTGGCGCGCCGAGCCACCCGTGGGCGTGGGCTGCGAATCCAAACCGACGACAGTCCGGAGAACCTTGACGATGTCACCGCTGTCAATGTTGGCGGAGCCGTTCAGGTCGTTGAGCCCGATGTCCCAACTCCGTTGTTCCTCCAACCCAACCTGAAGCCGGCTGACCACCACCGCGTCACCGATGTCGAGGCGCTGGTTGGCGTTATTGTCGGCGGTGATCTTGCGCGGCTTGATCCGGCCACTGCCGGCCACGACAGCGTTCCCGCGGGGGAGTGAGGCACCGGTGGCGCTGCTCAGGCTGTCGATCCTCGCGGTCAGTTCGGTCGCCAAGGCAAAAGGCACGCTGCGCGCCCGGAAGCTGACCGTCGCCACCGGCGTCGCGCCGGTGGGCAGGCTCGTTCCGGGCAACGCGAACGAGGCGGAAAGTTCGCCGGCCACGGTTGCGTTGACGTTGTTGACGCTCTGGCCGACTTCGGAGCCCCAGTCGAGTTGGGGTTCGGTGAGGTAGGCGGAATCGTAGTTCAGGCGGAAGGTCATGCCACCCACATCCCCGGGGCTGTCGAGCACGATCGGGAACCTGATCCGCTTGCCCTCCTGAACCTCGGTCGCATCAGCGACCCGCAGCGTTCGCAACGCCGCCAAGGTGACTTCGCGGGTCACGCTGGTGCGGTTGCCCGCCGCGTCGCTCGCGGTGACCACGAAGGTATTGAGTCCCGAATTCAGGATCAGTCCATTCGCCGCGAATTGTCCTCCGGACAAGGACAGGCTCCCTCGGGCGGAACCATTCCAAGACCAGGTCAACGAGGTTACCGCGATGTTGTCGGCAGCGGTGCCGCGCAAGTTGAAACGATCGTCGGTCACCGTGGCGGCTGCGGGTTCGGCCACCGCGAGGACGGGGGGCTCGGTGTCTTCGGAGACTACGACACATATGCCCCCGGCTCCGGCGTTGTAGATCGCGGCGACCTCAGGCTGGGTCAACCGACGCGTGAAGAAGCAGAATTCGTCGATTTGGCCATTGAACCGCTCCTCCGGACGAGCGCTCGTGAAGCCTTCGGAGCGCGATCCGATGCGAAGGGCGCCCGTGGTGGACCGAACCGAACCGGTCAGGTTGGTCAGCCGTCGGGTCTCCACCCCGTTGACGAAAACCGAAACACCGCCCGGTTCCACGGCAAGGGCAACGTGGGTCCATTGGTTTAGGGGAATTGCGGTAAGTCCGTCGGCCCACCCGCCATAATCATTGGGGAGTCCGTCCACGCCTCCCAGGAAGAACGCGAGGTTGCCGACCGGAATGCTGCCCGGCACTTCTTGGACTGGGCCCTTGATGCCGAACTCAAACTGGAAATCAGGAAACTGTTGGCCGGCCTCCTTGTTCACGATGATGTCGACGGCGCCATCCAGTTTCGTGGGATTGACCCAGGCCGCCAGGGTGAACGTGGCGCCGTTGAACTCCGGAGAATCGGCAATGACCACTTCATTGTTCCCGCTGAAGTCAAAGGCCCGCCCAACCTTCCCCGGCGCGTATTGGGCACCCACGAAATTACCCTCGCGGGGACCCGCCTGATCGTTGGCAGTGTCATCGCCACGATACCACGCCAGCAGGCCGGTAGGTGACGGACTACAGGTCGGCGTGGGAGTCGTCGAACCGGATGGGGTAGCGGTCACCTCAATCTCCGAGAGCACAAAATTCCCCTCAAAATCTCGACCAGGCCCGCCCATGGGTAATGAGGCATCCGGCAGTGCTTCCAGCCGGAACCCCGTGATTCCGGTCAGGGTGCAGGACGTTTCAATGGTGTAGATGTCGGAGAACGGATTGTTACCGGATGCGAGCAGCGAGCCGTCCGGTTGAAGGGTAAGAACCGTGCCCTCAGACGATGCTGCTTGGGTAACCGGCAGGATTGTCCAGTTGGCAGTGACGTCGCCATTCGAAATCTGTCCATCGGCAAATTCCGCGCGCGGATCCGTGGTGGCCGAGAGTCGGAAGCGTCCAAGGCCGTGATGCCCCAGATGTCCCGAACTCTGGATTTTGAAGGTCAACAGAGTGCCGCCCACAAAGCCGGCATCTTGGGTGGTTTCCCAGACCGCAGTTTCCGGAACCCCTTGCCTTGGATAAACCGCCCAGCCGTTATGGTTTTCGATCACCAGACCGTCGATTGACTGCGTCACCGGAAAAGCTGGAAAGCTTTGGACCAGACCCTGGGAATAGGTGGCGGTGGCATTGGCCAGCGCAACTGGAACAGGTGTCGGCAGGCACTTTCCTTCGGCTCCAGCTGCGTTGAGTGAGGCGATTTGCCCTGATGATAGACCGGACGAATAAACGGCCAGTTCGTCAATGCTTCCTCGGAATCCGTAAGAAGCACCGTTGTATGGCGTCCCTAAGCCTCCAATTGCGAAAGGGCCGTCTAAGTTGAAGGAAACCGAGCAGTGAACAATTGCGTTTAAACTGCCATCGACAAAAAAGCTCAGGTCGTTCCCGACACGGGAGACAGCTACGTGGTGCCACGCGGTGTCCTGAATGGAGGTTGTGCTGTAAAACGAGACGATTCCAATCTGGCTGAGATAAAGTCGGCCTTCGTGAGTAAGTCCGAACGCAAAACCAGCGTTGCTGCCGGCAAAAAACTCACCGGCTTCGTTGTCGTTGCTGGTGGTGGTCGAATTTTCCCGACGAATCCAAGTTTCTATCGAAAAATCTTGGCCGGTGAGTTTGAAATTATTTGGAAGGATCAGCGCATCGTGGCTCCCGCCGAACTCCAATCCCCCTCCGGAAAATCCTACGCCCGATTTGCCTCCGCCACGAAATGTTCCCGCCTCAGACCCGAGGGCGCTCGGGGAATCGCCCCGCCACCAACCGACCAATCCAGCTGGAGGTGCTACGCATTGCCCATTTCCGATCGGCGGAATCGTGCCCGGAACCGCGCCGGCCGCTTGCGCGAAGTCAGCTGTGTGGGGCACAAGAAAAATGGCTAATGCCAGAATGAGGCTATTGGGCGGATTTGACTTCATTGGGCCTCCCTCGTCGGTAGCAGATGTAATCGCTGTTGCCAGAAGTGCGTCCAGCCAATTCTTGGCGATCTTTGCGCCTGTTCCTTCGATGGCAGAATATCTTTGAGGCTGAGGGTGCCAACCGCGTAGTGTCTGAACAGCAATTCCTGATGAAAGTCGTCATACTTTGCGGTGGGCTCGGCACGCGCCTGCGGGAAGAAACCGAATACCGGCCCAAGCCCATGGTGCCGGTCGGCGGCCGGCCGATCCTTTGGCATATCATGAAACACTATGCCCACCACGGGCATAAGGATTTCGTGCTGTGCCTCGGCTACAAGGGCGAGGTGATCAAGGACTACTTCCGTAACTACCTGTGGAACACCTCGGACGTCACCCTGAAACTCGGTCGCAATCCACAGATCAAATATCACTCTACGCATGACGAGGAGGATTGGACCGTCACGTTGCTGGAAACCGGGGCGGAGACCCAGACCGGCGGTCGCCTGCGCCGGGCCTTGGCGCATGTGCCGGACGAGACTTTTCTCTTCACCTACGGCGACGGGCTCACCGACAGCGACATCAACGCCAGCATCGAGTTTCACCGCAGTCACGGTGCCGTGGCCACGATGACGGCGGTCAAGCCGAGCGGCCGATTCGGGGAGCTGGCGATGGATGGCCAGACGATCACGGCCTTCCAGGAAAAGCCGGAACAGGAAAGCGGCTACATCAACGGCGGGTTCATGGTCCTGAACCACACCATTGCCGATTACCTCGACCCGGACGATGCCTGTGTGTTCGAGCGGAAGCCGCTGGAGCGCCTGGCCCAATCTGCGCAGCTCAAGGCCCATTGCCACGATGGTTTCTGGCAGTGCATGGACACCTACCGGGAACAGCAGTTGCTGGAAAAACTGTGGCAATCGGGGCAGGCACCGTGGAAGCGTTGGTGAGCATGGCAGACGCCTTCGGCAACGCCTTTGCGGGCAAACGGGTGCTGGTGACCGGACACACCGGGTTCAAGGGGGCTTGGCTCACGGAATGGCTGCTCCAGCTCGGTGCCGATGTCACCGGGTATTCGTTGCCCAGTCCTACGTCGCCCGCGCTGTTTGAACAGTTGGGCCACGCTGGCCGGATCCGCCATGTCACCGGGGACATCCGGGATGCGGCGGCGTGGAGGGCAGCCGTGGTTTCGTCCGCTCCGGACTTCGTCTTTCATCTCGCCGCCCAACCGTTGGTGCGGAGTTCCTACGCCGATCCCGTGGGGACGTTTGACACCAATGTGCTGGGCACGGTCCAGCTGCTCGAAGGTCTCCGCGGTCTGACCCAGCCGTGTGCGGTCGTGTGTGTGACCACCGACAAATGTTACGAGAACCGCGAGTGGCTTTACGGCTACCGCGAGGAGGATCCCTTGGGCGGCTACGATCCCTACAGCGCAAGCAAGGCGGCGGCCGAGATTGTGGTCGCGGCGTATCGCCGGTCCTTCTTTCACAACCATCCGGTCCGGGTCGCCAGCGCGCGGGCCGGCAACGTCATTGGCGGCGGTGACTGGGCACTGGACCGAATCGTGCCCGACAGTGTCCGGGCGTTGGCGGAAGGCCGGGCCATTCCCGTCCGCAATCGGCACGCCACCCGACCGTGGCAACATGTCCTCGAACCGCTCAGCGGCTACCTGCTGCTGGCCGCCCGGCTGGCGGCCGATGCCCGCTTGGCCACGGCGTTCAACTTCGGCCCGGGCCACGATGCCAACCGGACGGTGGGCGAACTGGTGACCGAAATCCTGCGCCACTGGCCGGGCGAGTGGACCGATCACACCCAGCCCAATGCGCCCCACGAAGCGGGCCGGCTGCAATTGAGCATCGACCGGGCGAATGCGCTGCTGGACTGGTCGCCGACCTGGAAGTTTTCGGAAGCGATTGCGGCCACCGTGTGTTGGTATCGGTCAGCCCTGTCCGGCTTACCCGAGGCGATCCGGGCGCTCACGGTGCAACAGATTTCCGACTACACAGATGCGGCTCGCCGGCAAGGCATCGGCTGGGCTGCCCAACTCCCCTCATGACCTCCTTCTGCTGCCGCGCGTGCGGTTCCGGTGCGGGCCGGCTGATCCTGGATCTCGGGGTTCAGCCGCTCGCCAACAACCTGCTGACTTCGGCCGACCTCTCGAAGCCGGAGCCGAAATTCCCGCTGCGGCTGGCGTTGTGCGAACGCTGCTGGATGCTGCAGATCACCGACATCGTGCCCCCGGTGGAGCTGTTCTCGGAGTATCTCTATTTCTCTTCGTTCAGCGACGCGATGCTTCGGCACGCAGCGGACGCGGTCGCCCAGCATCGCCGCGAGTTTGGGTTAGGCCCGGACAGCTTCGTGGTCGAGGTCGCCAGCAACGACGGTTACCTCCTCAAGAACTTCGTCGCGGCCGGCGTGCCCTGTCTCGGGATCGAACCGGCGGCCAACATCGCCAAGGTGGCGCGCGAACAGGGCGTGGAGACGCTGTGCGAATTCTTCGGGAACACCACCGCACGCCAACTCGCCGACGCTGGCCGAAACGCAGACCTGATCCTCGGGAACAATGTCTTCGCGCACGCCCCGGACACGAATGACTTCGTCGCCGGGCTGGCCACCTTGCTGAAGCCGACCGGGCGGATCGCACTCGAGTTCCCCTACGGCTGCGATTTCGTGGAGCACGTGGAGTTCGACACGGTCTATCACGAGCATGTTTTTTATTTCACGCTGACGGCGCTGATGCCCCTCTTTGCCCGGCACGGGCTGGAGCTGATCAATGTCCAGCGGTTGCCCATCCATGGCGGCTCGCTGCGGTTGTTCGCCGCCCGTCGCGGTGCCTATCCGGTCCAGCCCGCAGTCACCGCGCTTCTGGCGGAGGAGCAGGCCAAGGGAGTCGGTTCGCCGCGCTACTACGAAGACTTCGGCGACCGGGTCCGCCGCATCCGCGACGACTTGCTGAAGCTGCTGTGCGAGCTGAAGTCGGCCGGCAAATCGGTCGCCGCGTATGGCGCGTCGGCCAAGGGCAGCACGCTCCTAAATTTTTACGGGTTGGGTGGGGACACGTTGGACTTCGTCGCCGACCGGAGCACGGCCAAGCAGGGTCGGCTCACGCCGGGCACCCATCTGCCGATCGTGCCCCCGGAAGAACTCGTTCGTCGCCGGCCCGATTACGCGTTGCTGCTGACGTGGAACTTCGCCGAGGAAATCCTGCGGCAACAGCAGGCCTACCGCGACGCGGGCGGTCGCTTCATCGTGCCGGTGCCCGAGGTCCGCGTGGTTTGAGGTGCGGCCGATGAAATTCACGCCCGCCCAACTGTCCGGAGTCTGGCTGCTCGAACCGGAGCCGCGCACCGACGAGCGCGGCTGGTTTGCCCGGACCTGGTGCGAGCAAGAATTCGCCGCCCACGGGCTCAACACGCGCTGGCCGCAAGGCAACCTGACCCGCACGCTGCGGCAAGGGATGATCCGCGGACTGCATTGGCAAGCGGAACCCCGACCGGAGGTGAAGCTTATCCGGTGCGCTGCCGGTGCGATCTGGGACGTCGTGGTGGATGTCCGGCGACAATCGCCGACGTTCGGGCGCTGGGAGGCGTTTGAACTGACCGCGGCCAACGGGCGCCAGCTCTATGTCCCGGCGGGTTTCGCCCACGGGTTCCAATGCCTCGAGGACGGTTGCGAGGTGAGCTACCTGATGGGCGAAACCTACGTGGCCGACCTGGCGCGGGGCCTTCGGTGGAATGACCGGCAGGTCGCCATCGCCTGGCCGCGGGCGGATCATTTCCTCTCGGACCGCGACCGCAACTTGCCGCTGCTGGCGGAATTGGCCTGAACCGAAATGCGCATCCTTGTCACCGGCGGCACGGGATTCCTGGGATCAGCGTTTGTGCGCCGCGCCCGGCAGTCGGGGCACGAATTGGCCGTGCTGTCCCGGACCGGCGCAGGGATCCCGGGCGGGGCCAAGTGGTTGCCGGGCAGCGTGGCGGAGCCGCCTTGGCGGCAGATCGAAGACTTCGCCCCCGCAGCCTGCGTGCATGCCGCCTGGATCGCGACCCCGGGCGTGTATCTGGAATCGCCCGAGAACGAAGCTTGGGTGAAGTGGAGTTTTGATTTCCTGACGCGCCTAGCCGGGTTGGGCTTGGGACACGT
>JBEISV010000158.1:0-9101 GCA_040375265.1 Verrucomicrobiales bacterium | reverse complement strand
GATGGCGAGGTTCCGGGAACTGAGCGTCGGGCCCGTGTTGTCCACGCGGATCGCGTCGATCATCAGGGCATTCCAATCGAGCACGACATCGGCCTGCAATGCGCCCGTCAGGGCGAGGAAGGCGACGAGCGGGAGGGTTGTTCTCACGGTGTTCCGAGCATGGGAAGCCGGCGGCGACCGCTCAAGCCAGCAAACCGGGGCCAGATGCCCGAATTGCCGGGTGAGCTGCGCCGGCGATCAGGGCGCGACGAGGTCGTCCGAACCGGGCTCGCCGCCGTCGTCCCGGCCGTTCGGCCCAAGGGAATACACGATCGGGCCGGCGGGATTCGTGAGGATGATGCGGAGGGGATGCTGACACCGCTCAAGTAGAGCTCGCGACCGACTTGGAATGTTCAGGCGGGAAACAACATACCGAGCACAACCGTCACGAAGACGACGATCATCAGGAGGTTGAACGCCAAAACCCACCGGCTGCGCACTGGCCCTGCGGTAGTGCGGTCCGGCTTCGTTTGGTTGCCTTCGCTCATATCCGGCTGACATCCGAATCAATCACGCTCCGAAAGTCAAAAGCCGCCGCCAAATCAATTGGCGGCGGCTTCATTGAAGGAATCGCTCAGTGCGCCGGGGCGCTGCCCGGACCGGCGGTCGCCTCGGTGCTCTTGGGCGGATGGAAGAACAGCGCCAAGGCCACGGCGGCGGCCGAGGCGGCGAACAGAGGCACAAGGAACAGGCCCTTGAAGTTCACCACCTTGTTGACCGTGTAGACCGACTGCATCAGCCAGGGGCAGATGGAATTGGCCACCAGCGCGCCGATGCCGAGGATCTGGAGGTTGAACAGACCCTGGGCGCTGGAGCGGATGTCCTTCGGGAAGTAGGCGTCCACGAAGATGTAAACCGTGGCGAAGAAGAACGCGTAGCAGATGCCGTGCAGCACCTGGATGAGGATGATGGCCCCCGCGCTGTCCGGCACGAAGGAATACACCGCGAACCGGGCCGCGTGCCCAAGGATGCCGACGATCATCGTAGTGCGCCAACCGAGCTTTTTCAGCGTCGCGCCGAGCACGAACATGGTCAGGATTTCCGCGATCTGCCCGATGCTCATGATCGGCGTGATCCACGGCGCGGCGATGCCCACGCCCCCGTCCGCCACGGGCGTGCCGAGGAACACGCCGGTCCAGTTGAAGTAGCAGTTGTGGACGAACGAATCCACGAACGTGACCAGCCAGAGCACGAGCACGAACGGGTGCTTGAGCAGCTTGACCGCCTGCAGCCATGCCGGGTTTTCCGAGGCGCCAGCCGCTGCCTTTTTCGGCGGGGTGTGCGGCAGCAGGAAGCTGAAGCCCGCGAGCGCGAGCGAGGCCAGGCCGGCCACGATGAAGGTCCACTTGGTGGCGGCCTTCGCGGCATCGCCCGACAGCGGGTGGCTGAACACGGCCTCAAACCACTTGGCGATGCCTACGGGGTTCGCCGCATTCACGGCCTCCCAGTTGACGAAGATGAAGGTGAAAGGCCAGGCGGCGAGGATCCAGCCGATGGTTCCTCCCATGCGCACGATGCCGAATTCCTTCGCCGGGTCCTTCATGTTGGCGAAGGCGATGGAGTTCGTGATCGAGATGGTCGGCACGTAGAGCAGGCAGTGGACGAGCATCAACAGGAAGAAGCTGGTGAAATCACGCGTGAAACCGCAGCCCAGGATCGCGAGCCCGCCCACGAGATGGGAAAAGGCCAGGAACTTCTCCGCGGCGAATTTCCGGTCCGCGAATTGGTTGCTGAAGAACATGCCCACGATGGACGCCACCGGGAAGGCGTTCAGGATCAGTGACTGCTGTCCGGGAGAGAAACCGAGGCTCGGCAAATAGCCGAAGATCAACGGTAACCAGGCGCCCCAAATGAAGAATTCGAGGACCATCATGAAGAACAGCTTGAAGCGGTGGGAGGAGTTCATAGCGATAACTGCGGATTGGCGAGCTGACGCGGCAGGCTAACGGAGGCCGGCGGAAACGAACAAGGTGAGACTGCGGGCCGGTTTTGGGTAGGGCCGCCGGCGGAACACGGGGCATTTTGCGGACGACGGGAACCGAGGCGCGAAGGGACCGACGCTCCGGCTCAGGTTTGGAGTCCGGGCACCGGACCTGCTAGCCTGAACCGCATGTCCTCCCCGCTGCTGAGCGGTTATGCGTCTGCCCGGGCTTGGGTCCGGAGGTGCCTGCTGATCCTGACGGTGTTTGGCGCCAGCGGTGCGGCGTTGGCCGGGGCGCGCCTGCTCACGCATCCGGCCGCGGACACAAGTTTCGTGTTGGATGCGGAAGGCCAGCTCTGGGCTTGGGGTGACAACACCGACGGCGCGCTCGGCGACGGCACTCGTGAATCCCGCGCCCAGCCCCGACCGGTGACAACTCCGGGTGTGACCCGCTGGCGAACCGCGGCGCCGGGCCGGAGGGTGCTGGCGGTAGACCAGGACCAAAGGCTCTGGGCGTGGGGCTACGGTCGCCAAGGGGGATCCGATCGCCCGATTCTGCTCAGCCAGCCGGTTGCCCGTTGGCAGGCTGTGGCGGCGCTTCCTGGGCTCGACGCCAATCTGTTGATCGCCGAGACCGGGCAGGCGTGGCTCTGGCAGTTTGTTGGCAAGACGATTGGGTCGCCGGCCGGATTTTCGGGTTACTTCCTGGGACCAGTGGAAGCCCCGGGGGCCGCCGGCCGCGGGCACAAGGTCGCGGGCGGCGACAGTCACGCGCTGCTATTGAACGAATCGGGCCAACTGTTCGCCTACGGTTCCAACCATCTGGCCCAATGCGGGCCGGCAGTCGGATCGGCCTTTGCCGCGGCCTTGGCGCCGGTGCCGTCGCCGGAACCCGGTCGCGCGTGGGTGGACTTGGCCTGCGGCGCCGATACGAGCTTCGGCCGCCTCAGTAACGGCGAGTGGTATTTCTGGGGCGCGGCCTTCGTGCATGGTTCCAACGGGGTCGCCACCGTGGCCACACGCGAACCCATCCGGCTGCGACGGCCGAAGGACGTGGCCACCTGGGAACAGGTCGTCGCCGGCAGTTCTTTCATCCTGCTCCGGTCCGAAGACGGCCGGGCGTATGGCCTGGGCGACAACTTCTTCGGCGCCCTGGCGTATCCGTGGCAACGCCAGTGGAGCCTCAGCTATACCAACGAACCGCGCCGCGTCTTTCCGGTGGGCCCCCAGACGAACCAGGTCGCGAACCTGTCGGCTGGACTCGACCACGCGCTGGCGCTGGACGAACACGGGCAACTCTACACCTGGGGCCGGAACCAAGCCGGCCAGCTCGGGCGGGCGGCCAATGGCAGTGGCTGGCAGCCGGACCGGGTCAATGGGAAGCGGCCGCCATTCTCGCCGGCCGCGGAGCCATTGCCGGAATTGGAATGGATTCCAAAACAACCGACCCTGGTGAGTCCCCTTTTGGCGGGGCAGCCGGGGCAGGCCGCCGAGTTCCTGATCCGGCGCCGCCGGGGCTTCGAGTTTGCCATCCCCATCCGCCTCGAGCCGACCAGTGAACACAGTCTGCCGGGGTTGCCCTGGACTCTGGTGCACGGGTGGGGCGGCGGATTCTTGGCCCCACTGGAATCGGATCTGCCGATCGCGCTGACGTCCGAGCCCTTCGGCGGTGCCCCGGTGGCCGCGACCCTCAAGCTTCGGGCAATCGCGCCGCCGTGGGTAGTCTGGGCGGGCGGCAATACGACTCCGTTGACCGTCAGTTTCCCCCGGCAGTGGAGCCGTCCGCCGACGGCCCGGCTAACTATTGCCGCGGGTCCAGTGCTCAAGCTGGAGCAGACGAACCTCATCTCCTTGGGCTGCTATGATCCGGACGGGTGGGTCAGCTCGGTCCAGTTGATGGCAAACTGCCGGGGGTGTGCCCCACGGGAACCGATCTTTAACCTGAAGTTTGGCCGGGGGATCGCGGGCCTAACCAACTGGATAACCCTACCGTGGGTTCCCCGCATGGGAGAATTTCCCAGTGGTAGCAACACCGTGCAGTTTTCGGCTTCGTTGCGAGACAATGCCGGGGCTGCGGCCACCCAGATTCTGGGCTACGCCAGCGTGCCCGGAACTCCGGGTTTCCGGGTAAGTTGGAACGTGGCCGGTCCGTTCGTGGAGGCTGAGTCCCCGGTCTTCGTCCGGATTGAACAGTTGAAACCGGAGCTCAGCGTCGTTGGGGCGCGTCTGTCCTGGTTCGAGGCCAACGGTCGTTCAAAGGGGTCACAGCCGCTGCCCAACGTTCCCGGCGACAACGCAATTTCATTTCCCGGAATCGGGTCTTTTTCCGGCAGGGTTCGCATCGAGTTGGCGGCCGGCTGGGAGGATTTCACTTTGCCCAATTTAAGCCGGTTCGCCGCGGATGGCGTGCCCTATGTTTCGCTGGCGGCTACCGCTCCGGAAGCGTTCGAAGGCGGAGCCGAGGGCGGGATCCGGTTGACCCGCTTCGGCGGGGACTTAGGCCGGCCCTTGCGGGTTCAGTTGGTTCCGGAAGCGGTGCTGGCCCGCTCGGTGCCAGTGCCGCGGCGGGAGCCATCGCCCATGGCCGTCGCAGGCCTCGACTACGTCGCCTTGCCGACCACCGTAATCTTTCCGGCCGGCGTCCGGGAACTGGATCTGGCAGTTCGGCCCGTCGACGACCTGTTGGCGGAAGGCAACGAAGGTGTGCAGATGAGTTTCGCATTCGATCCCGCGGCCTATGAAATTCTACCGACCCATTCGGCCGCATTGGTAGTCATCCACGACAATGAATCGGTGCCTTTGCCCACGGTCGAAATCAGTCAACCGAACCCAGGTTTTGTCGCGTCGGCTAACCAAGCTCTCGAGGTGATAATCCGGACCACGACTGCCCCCGGATCCAAGATCATCGAACGCGAGCTCTTCGCCGACGGCAGATCGGTCGGTAACCGGTCCACGCTCCCGGCAGCGTTGCCGGTCGGGCGCATGGTTTTGCAGGGCCGGGTCACGGACGCTTTTGGCCAAGTTGCCTGGTCTGAACCGCTGACCGTCGAAGTGGTTCCCGAGCTGCGCCTGCGCGGGCGCCAGGCTAAGGCCGATGGCACCGAACTCTGGCGCCTCGAAGCGGCCCCGGACTTCCAGGACCTCCGTCTCGAAACCGCACCGAATCTCGACGACTGGCAGCCGGGCCCTGATTGGCGGCCCTCGCCGACGAACCGCGTCCGCGAAGTCCTCGTGCCCGCCGGCGCAGACTCCCATTTCCTACGCCTCGTTCCGGCTCACCCGTAGGCGACGGGATCACGAGGCTCCCTATTGGCTCGGAAGCGAGCGCCGCCCCTCAGCAATATGACACGAGGCGTGTCCAGGTGCCCATGTGCTACCGATCGGACGATGCACCCGTGACCCGCCGGAGGTTCACGTGGCCCAGATACAGGAACAGCCAGCCGATGCCGACGAACACGGCCTCGCGTCCGCGGCGCAGCACCGCGTAGGCAAGGCAGAAGGGTTCCGGCAATCCCGCCCAACGTCCGGCCAGCAACAGACCGCTTTCCTGCACGCCGAGCGCGCCCGGAATCCACATGCCCATCATCTTGGCCACGCCGGTGAACGCCTCCACGGCGATCGCCTGCAAGGCGTTGATCGGCTGCCCCAGCAGGTGCGCGACCACGTAGATCTCCACCGCATCCAGCAGCCAACCCCCGAGATACGACCCCACGCTCGCCAGGAACCGCCCGCGGTGTTCCCGGTAATACGTCCCGATGGTCTGGTCCGTTTCCAGCCATCCCGACCGCCGGTCGCGCAGCCAATCCGCCCCGACTTTCAATCGGTCGGCAATCGCGAGGAACGTGCGGAAAACCCCTCGCTGTTGCAGCCAGAACAGCAGGGCGACCGTGGCCGAACCGCCCACGAGCACTACCGCCAACGCGGGTTTAAGGCCGGGTTGATTCGGGGCGATCAGCAGCAGGGCCAGGGCCGCCAGCGCGATGAACCCGATCTGCGCCACGGTCTGGGCAGACTTGGACACGATGGCGGCCGACGTCGCGACCGGTCCCGGCACGCCCCGTTGCCCGAGCAGGAAGACCTTCACCGCCTCGCCGCCGACGTAGGCGGAAGGAACGACATTGTTCACCGCTTCGCCGGCCCAGCGGATGCGCAGCAGGGACCAGAAACCAACCGGCAGCCGCGCCGGCAACGTCCAACGCCAGCCCAGGCAATCCACCAGATACACGACGCCATACGGCACGAGCACCAGCGGCGCCGCCCAGCCCAACTGCCGGAGCGCCGAAGTGATCTCCGTCACGCCGACCCGCCGCACATACCAGCCGAACAGGGCGAGCCCGACGCCGAAGAGGAGCAGCTTGAAGGCGACCTTCATCGCGCGGATTCCGCCGCCTTCCCCGGGAACAACTGCAAGCCCAGCGCCAAGACCCAGAACGCATGGCTACCGATGGCTGCCATCCAAAGGAACCACTCCAGGTGATTCAGGCAGGCCAGGGCCAGCACGAGCACCGAGAAGTCGCGGCTCGTGGCGCCATCGATGAGTTTCTGGAGCCGCCGGTTGGGTTCGCCCTTCTTGGTCATGCCCCGCACAACGACCACGAACGCAATCAGCCCGCCCAGGACCGCGCTGCCGCCGAGCCACAGGAAGGGCCCGTGCAGCCCGCTGCGCCACAGTCCGACCGCGATGCCCGCAAACACCGCCGCGTGGACCACTTGGTCACCGACGAGATCCAGCCACTTGCCGAGCGGCGATTCCTTGAACACCGAGCGTGCGACGTCGCCATCCACGCAGTCCACGATCGCGGAGACTTGGAACAACAGGCCCGCGACGACGGACCAGAAGTGCTGCCCCAATCCGAAAAGCACACCTGCGATCACCCCGATGACAATGGACGCGACCGAAACTTGGTTCGGCGTGATGGGCGTATGAATGATGAGCTTCGAGAGGGGTCGGCCGACCGGACGGTTGAACCACTTGTCCACGAATCCGTCGGACGAACTGTTCAACGACGCCCACAGGGCGCGTTCCGCCACCTGTGCCTCGGCCAAATTGGAAACGATCTTCGCCACGCCGCTCGCCGGCACGGTGGGCGCCGATTCCAGACTCGCCGAAACGGAGCCGCCCCAACGGCTCGTGACACCGACGGGGATCGGTCGTCCGTCGCTCGTGGAAAGGCGGCCCCGGGCCTGGCACACCGCCCGGACATCCCCGGCTTGCACCAATTGCCCGGTCGTCGCCATCAACGTCGGCCCGTTCAGCGGCGGCGTGTCCCGCACCAATTCGAAAGCCACGCCCAACGCCCGGCTGCGCTTCAGTTCCGGCAACTCTCCCGCGCACACGACGCGGATGGGTCCGCAACCGGCGCGATACACCGTGACCAGGAGCCGGTCGAGCAGCGTCAACGCCGCCACGCGCAGCGCGCCGGTGGCGGGTTCGCAATGCAGCACGGCGGGCAATCGGCCGGAATCGTTGGCGGAATCAGACATCGGAGCGAGCAGCCGCGGCGTGATACGGGGCGACGGCAATACCGGCAAGCACCGGTCGCCAGCGCGCCAAACTCTTGGGCGGGCGACCACGCGGAGATTTCCGAATTCACCAAGGGCGCTGCCTACCTGCATCGTTCGGCCCACTTCCATGGCTGACCAAGTTTACCTCGGGATCGACCTCGGCGCGGAAAGCGGCCGCGTAATGGCCGGCTGCTGGGACGGCACGCGCCTCGCGCTGGAGGAGCTGCATCGTTTTCCCAACGCACCCGTCTCGCTGGCCGGCACTTTGCGCTGGGACGCGCCAAGGCTGTGGCAGGAGATCCAACAGGGCCTGGGCCTCGCCGCCCGCCGGTTCGGCGACCGCATCGAGTCGGTGGGCGTCGATACCTGGGGCCTCGACTATGTGCTCCTGTCCCGGTCGGGCGAACTGCTCGGGTTGCCCTTCTGTTACCGCGATGCCCGGACCCGCGGCCGCCTCGCCGCGACGCTGCGACAAGTCCCGCGGGCGGACATTTTCGCCGCGACCGGCGCCCAATTCCTGGAGATCAACACGCTTTACCAGTGGCAGGCCCATTTCGCCGCGAGCCCCGAAGTGTTCGCGGCGGCAGACACATTCCTGATGATTCCGGACTGGCTGAATTGGTGCCTGAGCGGCAGCCGGGTCGCCGAGTTCACCAACGCGACCACCACGCAGTTCTGCGATCCAACGCGCCGGACTTGGTCGGTGGAACTGCTGCGGCGGCTGGGGTTGCCTACCCATTGCCTGCCCGAGCTGGTTCCGCCCGGCACCCACGTCGGCGATTTGCGCGGGGCGGTTTCCGAACTGACCGGTCTGGGACCCATCCCGGTCATCGCCCCAGCCACGCACGACACCGGCTCCGCCGTCGCCGCCGTGCCGACGGCCCATTCCGGCAGCACCCAGTGGGCTTACATCAGCTCCGGCACGTGGTCGCTGGTCGGAATCGAGTCGCCCGCGCCGCTGCTCTCGCCGCGTGCGCTGGAATTGAACGTGACCAACGAGGGCGGCGTGGACGGGACCTGGCGCGTGCTCAAGAACGTGATGGGCCTCTGGCTGGTCCAGCGGTGCCGGCACGCCTTCGCGCAACGCGGCGGCACGGACGACTACGCCCGGCTGACTGCCCTCGCCGAAGCGGCGGCGCCGCTGCGTTCGTTTGTGGACCCGGACGACCCGCGTTTCCTCAATCCCATCGACATGCCCGCGGAGATCCAGGCGTTTTGCCGCGAGACGAACCAGCCGGTCCCCGAGGACGAAGGCGCGCTGATTCGCTGCGTGCTGGAAAGTCTCGCGCTCAAATACGCCGTCGTCCTGCAGCAACTGGAGGAACTCGGCGGCGAAACCATTCGTGTCGTCCACGTCGTGGGCGGTGGTTCACGGAACCGTTTGTTGAACCAGCTCACCGCCGACGCGTGCCAGTTGCCGGTGCTGGCCGGTCCGGTCGAGGCGACGGTGGTGGGCAACCTCCTGGTGCTGGCCAAGGCGCTGGGTGAACTGGGCTCCCTCGGACAACTCCGCGAGGTCGTGCGCCGTTCGGAGGACCTGATCCCTTTCAAACCGCAACCCGATGTCGCGGCCGCTTGGGCGGAGGCGCGCAGTCGCTTCGCCCAGCTGCAACCCGGCCCGGCGCGGTAGGTGATC
>JBEISV010000592.1:0-2698 GCA_040375265.1 Verrucomicrobiales bacterium | reverse complement strand
TGGAGTGCAACCGCCGGCTCGGCGAACTCCGGCTCGCGGTGCAAACCTTCCTCCGGCAGGAAGCCGAGGAGCACGTCTACTGGGTCGAGCGCGGCGGCCGCACCCAACGCAACCTCACGCTCAACGCCGCGCCGGTCGATGTCGCCGACTACCTGCGCGATCGCCTGTTCGGCAAGCAGACCAGCGTGGTGATGACCAGCGCGACGCTCGCGGTGAAGGCCGCGGCCGACGGCCCCGCGGGCAGTTCCGGCGGCGAGGACGCCACCGGCCCGACCCGCCTCCCCCGGACCGAAAGCCGGAGTCCCGGGCGCGGTTCCCCGCTCGACTACGTCGCCAAACGGGTCGGCGGCGAACGCGCGGAAAAACTCCAGGTCGGCTCGCCGTTCGATTACCCGCGGCAGATGCGGATCTTCGTCGCCGGCAAGATGCCGGACCCGCGCGACGCCGGCTACGAGGACGCGCTTGTTCACTGGATCGAGCACTTCGTGAAGCAGACGCACGGCAAGGCGTTCGTGCTCTTCACCAACACCCGCCTGATGCAACAGGTCGCCGGCCGCATGGAACGGTTCTTCGCCCGGCTGGGCCTCGAATGCTACGTGCAGGGCACCGGCACGCCGCGGTCAGCCATGCTGGAGAAGTTCAAGGCGAACGTGGACTCGGTCCTGTTCGGCACGGACTCCTTCTGGCAGGGCGTGGACGTTCCCGGCGAAGCCCTCAGCAACGTCATCATCACCCGCCTGCCATTCGCCGTGCCCGACCACCCGTTGATCGAGGCCCGCCTGGAACGCATCGAGGCCCGCGGCGGCAACGCCTTCTTCGAGTTCAGCTTGCCCGAGGCCGTGCTCAAGTTTCGCCAGGGCGTCGGCCGGCTGATCCGCACGGCGAGCGACACCGGCATCGTGGTGGTGCTCGACAACCGCGTGCTCACCAAGCGCTACGGCCAGCAGTTCCTCGACGCGATCCCCAAGTGCCCGGTCGAGGTGGTGTGACTCCGGGCGGTCGCAATCGCTGGTCGGACGTCCTGCCCCGCCCGTCCTACTGAGCCTTCCAATCCACGCCCACGCTCAGCACGGCCCCGAAGCGGTTCTTGTAGAACAGTTGCCGGTGCTGCACGCCGAACTCGTGGACCAGTTTGGTCAGCTTCACGTCGAAGCAGCAGTATTCGGCGATCTCCAGCATCTTCCCCTGCTTGAACCATTCCAACGCCTGCAAGCCCTCGCTGGTCTTGCCCAGGCCGAACGTCGCCTCGGCGATCGCGTCGAGGCCCAGCCGGTGGCCGAGCTTTTCCTTGAGGTCGATCAGCATGTCGAGGGACGGCAACTGGGTGAGGTCCATCACCGTGTAGCCGTGCAGCACCTCGAAGTCGAAACGCAGGTGGTTGAAGCCCACCACGAGGTCCGCCCGTTGCAATTCCCGGAGCAGTTCGTTGACCTCCGGCTCGCCATAGATCCGGTAGCCGCCCCGCGCCGTCGAATAGGTCACGCCAAGGCTCATCTTCATGTCCCGGATCTTGTCCCAGCCGCCGACTTCCTCGGCGGACTTCTGCGTTTCCAGGTCGAAATAGACGATGTTCTTCACGGCGACGTGGGGACTGTGCGGACAAGCCGGCGAGGCAACAAGCCCGTTGCGGGTGGGATCAATCCGCGGGTTTTTCCCGCTCCGCCGAGCGCTCCCGTTGAATCTCCTGGATCGCCTTCACGGTGAACAGGCCCACCGGTTCGCCGTCCCGCAGAAACATCCAGTCGTTGAGTTCCGCCACGCGCACGTTCACCGGCGAACCTTCCCGCAGGTCGCCAAGATCCACCGGCTCGTTGCCCAGCGTGCCGGTGATGCCCTCGCCCGCCACCGACTCCACCTGCACCCAGATGAACTCCGTGTTGCCGCCGGCGGTGACGGGCGCCTTCACGCTGAAGCTCTCGCCGCTCCGGGCCTCGAAGGCCGCCACGAATTCCGGCCAGCGCGTCCGCGCCTCCGCCACCGCGGCCAGCATGCGCGGATCGTCCTCCGGCACGTTGATGACCGGGACCTTTGTCGGCTCGGCGAAGACGTCCGCCACGTCGCCCGCGCGCAGCTTGGCCTCCAGCTCATCATCCCACGGATTGAAGCGGTTGGTGGCCGGCTGGAAGACCGCCTGGCAATCGGGCCCGGCGAGCTCGGCAATGAAACGCGCAATGGCCGGGTAGGCGGACTCCCGCGGCGCCTGGTCGTCGCTGAGCCGCATCAGGTCCACGGCCAGCCAGCCGCGGTTGTCCTCGATGACCTTGCGCAGGCGAAGTTCGTCGACTTCCTCGGCCAGCTTCGCCGGATCGTCGAAGTAGGGCCGGTCGTGGTTGTGGACGATGAAGAACCCTTCCGGGGCCGACACCATGAAGATCGGTGACTGGCCGCCCACCCAGGGGCCTGGAGCGTCATCCTGCTGCTCTGAATCGGCGCTGAGCGACCTGAACGGCGTGGACCAGACCAACTCCGAATAACGGGCCACCAAGTTCGCCTCCAAATGCCGTGGCCGGCGCAGCAGCAGCACCAGCGAGATCATCGGGCCGTCCGGCGCCGCGTTGGGATCCGACTCGGCCAAGGCCCGGGGCGAAAAGTGGTGCAACACATCCCACGAATGCCAGAGCAACGCCACCGGCCCCACCGCCCGCCAGAACGTAACGCCGTCCGCGAAGATTTTTCCCACCGCCAAGCCGGCCAGGCC
>JBEISV010000549.1:0-3053 GCA_040375265.1 Verrucomicrobiales bacterium | reverse complement strand
GCTCATGGCAGGAAGAGGAACTCGTTCGCGTTCAGCACCGCGCGGCACAACGCCGGCGTGCCTTCCGCCCGGGCAAAGGCGACGGCGTCCCTCGCTTCGGCTCGGCTGGGCGCCCGGTTGAAGGCCACTTGCCAGGCCCGCCGGACCTGGGCCGGGAGGTCCTCGCCGGCTTCCCGGCGCAAGCGCGCGGCGAAGATTTCGGATTGGTCGAGGCTGAAACGGCTGTTGAACAGGTTCAGCGCCTGCAACGGGGTGGTCGAGGAGCTGCGCTTCGGCATCACGAGGCTGCCGTCGGGACAATCGAACGCGCCGAAGATGCCGTCCTGCTCCATGCGCACCTTGAACGCATAGACCATGCGCCGGGTGTCGGCCGGGCCGAATTCTTCCTTGGGCCGGTAGTGGTAGACATTCTCGCGGTCCACCTCGTGCAGGTAGAAGCTCGGCCCGCCGGGCGTGCGGTCGAGGTTGCCGCTGACGGCGAGGATGCTGTCGCGGATGCCCTCGGCTTCCAGCCGCCGCGGCGGGAAACGCCAGAGCAGCCGGCTGCTGGCATCCACCTTCAGCGCTTCGGGCCGCGGCGTGCTCGCCTGGCGCCAGGTGGCGCTCGTCAGGATGAGCCGGTGGAGATGCTTGAGCGACCATGGGCGGGCCGGCGAACCGTCAACCGACCGCACTTCCGGGCGGACCAATTCACTGGCGAGCCAGTCCAGAAGTTCCGGGTGGGTCGGCCGGGCACCGTTCTTCCCGAAGTCGTTGGGCGTGCTCACGAGGCCGACACCGAAATGATGCTGCCAGAGGCGGTTCACGATCACCCGCGCGGTCAGCGGATTCTCCGGGCTGGCGATCCAGTCGGCGAGCTGTCGGCGGCGCTCCTGTTCGGGAGTGTTGGTCGCCAGTGTCAGGGGCTTGAAGATGGCCAGTGTGCCCGGCGCCACGGCCTCGCGGGGCTGCAACGGATCGCCACGATGCAACCGGTGCGTGACTCCGGGCTGCGTGAAGTTGCCCGCGTAGATCGCCGGCGCCTTGGCCCACTCGGCGCGCTGCCGGCGAACTTGTTCGAGTTCCGCGAGCCACTGTTTGCCCTGGGCAGCTTCCGCCGCGGGCCGGCCGGCGAACTCGTAGGCGGGAGCGGGCGGCTTCTCGGATTTGCCCGCAAAGGGTTCCCGGTCGTCCGAACTGGCGACGCGCTGCCAGTCGTTCGTCGTGAGCCCGGCCTCAATGCGATACTGGGTTGCGAGCCGGTCCTTGAACTGTCCCTCGCTGTCCCGGCCCCAGACGACCCGGCTGATCCGTTCGGCCCGTGGGAATTCGAGCTGCACCCAGCCGCGTCCCGCCTCGCTGGAGATCCACGAGCGCCCATTGCCCCCGCGGCCGTCGTTGAGGTGTTCCAGCTTGTGGATCTCGAAGCCCGCGAGGCTGCCCGACGCGGTGGCCCGGGTGCCGTGGGTCGCCAAGGCGACGTTGCGGTCGCCGGCCCAGACTTCGAGTTCGTCCAGGCACGGTTCGCCGCCGGTCGTCGCGAGGATCGTGAAGCGCACGAACTTGGCCTCGACCGGCGCAAAAGCGTCCTCGTTGCGGGCGAAATTCACCGGCGGCCGGCGTTCGCCCTCGCGAGGTGGGGTAGCCGGTTGCGGGAGGAACGGCGCAAGTTTGCCCTCCAGTTCCCGGATGCGTCCGTCGGCCTGCGCCAGCTTGGCCTGCTGGTCGGCCGGCAACGGCAGCGCCCGATCGCCGTGCTGAACGCCGGCAAAGATGGCCGCAAGCGCGTGGTATTCGCGGTGGGAGATCGGGTCGAACTTGTGCGAATGGCAGCGGGCGCAGCCGGTGGTCAGGCCGAGGAAGGCCGTGCCGGTCGTGCCCACCATGTCGTCGAGTTCGTCGGCCCGCTGCTGCGCGGTGAGGGCCACGTCGGGGCTCTTCACGATGTCCACCGGTCCGCCGACGAGGAAACCCGTCGCGACGTCGGCGCCGAGGGCGTCGCCGGCGAGCTGTTCGCGGATGAACTGGTCGTAAGGCTTGTCGTCGTTGAGGGCGGCGATGACGTAGTCGCGGTAGCGCCAGGCGTTGAGCCGCTCGCGGTTGGTCTCGAAGCCGTTGCTCTCGGCAAACCGGACCACGTCCAGCCAGTGGCGACCCCAGCGTTCACCGTAGCGCGGGTCGTCGAGCACCCGGTCCACCAGCCGCTCGAAGGCCTGTGGTTTCCGATCGGCTACAAACGCCGCGACCTCCTCGGGCGTCGGCGGCAGGCCGAGCATGACGAAATACAGCCGCCGGATCAGCGTGGTCCGGTCCGCTACGGGCGACGGCGCGAGTTTGTCCTCGGCCAACCGGGCGCCTATGAAGGCGTCCAGCGGGCTGGTGCCTTTCGCCGGACGTTTCCCGACAGCGGGCACGGCCGGCCGACGGACCGGTTGGAAAGACCAGTGCGACTTGAGCGGGTCGGCTTCCGCCAGGGCGTCCGCGGGGAACTTCGCCCCTTGGTCAATCCAGGCGCGCAGGAGTCCGATCTCCGCCGCGGTCAGCGGATCGCCTTTGGCGGGCATCTGGGAGTCCGGAACCAGGCCGGCCACGAGCTGGATCAGCGGGCTGCCCGCGCTGTCCCCGGGCTTGATGGCCGGCGAATACGTTTCGCCACCGCGGAGCGCGGTGCCGGGCGAGTCCAGCCGGTAACCGCCCTGCTGTTTCTCCGGGCCGTGGCAGGAGAAACACACACGGGTGAAGATCGGTTGGATGTCCTGGGTGAAATCCACGGTCCGCCCCGCGGCGGGCGGCAACGGGCCGATCACTTCCGCGGCCATCATCTTCTCCGCCGGGAAGGCCCCGGCGAGCACCACCGCCCCGGCCAGCAAGCGCAGGCGGCGGAACTGGCGGAAGGCGTGGGGGATTGGCATGCGGCGCCATCGAACAGGATGCCCCGGCGGTCGCCAAGCGCGGAGACGGGGCATCCGACGGTGCCGTTGCGCCGGAAACGAAAACGAGCCGGTGAGGGTTATGCCTTCCGGGCGGGCGAAGAATTCCCTCGGAACGACGGGGTCAGCAGTTCTGCTGCTGCG
>JBEISV010000113.1:0-11329 GCA_040375265.1 Verrucomicrobiales bacterium | reverse complement strand
GCCGGTGCCGCTGCGGGCGGCTTTGCCGTGCAGGTGATCGCCGTGCCGACCAAGCAGCAGCCCGTGGTGGAATCCATCGGCCTGGTCGGGACCGTGACGCCCAACGAGATGGTGGAACTGAAGTCGGAGACCGACGGCATCGTGCGGGAGATCAACTTCAGCGAGGGCCAGAAGGTCCAGAAGGGCGACCTGCTCGTGATGCTCGACGACACCAAGTTTGCCGCCCAGCTCGCGCAGGCGGAGGCCAACTTGCAGCTCGCGAAGACGTCCTTCGACCGGGTGAAGCAACTGCTCACCGACAAGCTGATCTCGCAGCAGGAATACGATCAGGCCGACGCCAACTTCTCCGCCAACGAGGCGGCGGTGAACGTGATGCGCCGGCAGCTCAAGGACGCCCGGGTGATCGCGCCGTTCGCCGGCTACACCAGCGCGCGGCAGATCAGTCCGGGGCAGGTGATCAGCAAGGCGACGCTGCTGACCGCACTGGTGGATTTGGACACGGTGAAGGTCGAGGTCGGCGTGCCGGAACGGTATCTGGGCGAGCTGTCGCCGGGCCAGCAGGTCGAGTTCACCGTGGCGGCCTACCCGAAGGACTCGTTCAAGGGAGAGATTTACTTCATCTCGCCACAGCTGGACGCCGGCACCCGCACGGCGCTGGTGAAGGCCCGCATCGCCAACCCGGGCGGCAAGCTCCGCGGCGGCATGTTCGCTAGCCTGAACCTGACCCTGAAATTGCGCGATAGCGCCTTGGTGATTCCTGAGCCGGCGATCATCAACAACGGCGACACGACGATGGTGTTCGCCGTGACTGCCACCAACACCGCTTTCATGAAGCCGATCAAGATCGGCCTGCGGCTGGCCGGCAAGGTCGAGGTTTTGAGCGGCCTGGCCGCCGGCGAAATGGTCGTGGTGGAGGGCATCCAGAAGCTTCGCCCGGGCGCGCCGGTCCGCCTCTCCACGAATGTTCCCGCGGCTTACCTGAACTGAGGCGCACGCCATGATCCTTTCCCGCGTTTCCATCCAACGGCCGATCCTCGCGACGATGCTGAATCTCGCGCTGATCCTGTTTGGCGTGATGGGCCTCACCCGCCTGCCGGTTCGCGAACTGCCCGACATCGATCCGCCGGTGATCAGCGTCTCGACGGTCTATCCCGGCGCCAACGCCCAGGTGGTCGAGACCGAGGTGACGGAGCGGCTGGAGGAGGCGATCAACAACATCGAGGGCATCAAGACGCTGCGTTCCGAGAGCCGGGAAAACGTCTCGAACATCAGCATCGAGTTCGACCTGTCCCGCGACATCGACGTCGCCGCGCAGGACGTGCGCGACCGCGTGTCCCGCGTGCGCGGCGCGCTGCCGCTGGACATCCGCGAGCCCATCGTCGCCAAGCAGGATTCCGACGCCCAGCCGATCATCTGGATCGCCATCAACAGCGACCGCTATTCGCCGCTGGAACTAACCACCTTGGCTGAGCGGCAGGTGAAGCCGCGCTTCCAGGGCGTGCCCGGCGTTTCCTCGATCACCATCGGCGGCGAGAAGCGCTTCGCCATGCGCCTGTGGCTGGACTCCGAAAAAATGGCCGCGCGGCGGGTGACAGTGCTCGACGTGCAACGCGCTCTCCGCCAGCAGAACATCGAGCTGCCCAGCGGCCGGGTGGAGAACCTGGACCGCGAAATGACGATCCAGACCCGCGGCGAACTGAAGTCGGCCGACGAATTCAACAAGTTGGTCGTGCGCAATGAGGGCGCCACCCTCGTCCGCCTCCGCGACATCGGCCGGGCCGAGATTGGGGCCGAAGATTACCGCACCATCGCCCGCGCCCGCGGCAAGCCATGCATCTTCCTCGGCATCGTGAAACAGGCCAAGGCCAACACCGTGGCGGTGGCCAAGGCGATCAAGGACGAGATGGAGGCGATCCGGCCGACGTTGCCGCAGGGCTGCGACATCTGGGTGGGTTACGACAGCTCCATCTTCGTCGAGAAGTCCATCAGCGAGGTCTGGGAAACGCTGGCGATGGCATTCGTCCTCGTGGTGCTGATCATCCTCCTGTTCCTCCACAATTTCCGCTCGACGCTGATCCCCGTCGTCGCGATCCCGGTTTCGCTCATCGGAACCTTTGCGGTGCTCTACGCCTTCGGTTATTCGGTGAACATCCTCACGATGCTGGCCTTGGTGCTGGTCATCGGCATCGTGGTGGACGACGCGATTGTCGTGCTGGAGGCCATCTACCGGCACATCGAGGAAGGCATGGCGCCGATGAAGGCGGCGTTCAAGGCGATGGAGGAGATCAGCTTCGCCGTCATTGCGATCACCATCTCGCTCGTCGCCGTATTCATTCCGCTGGCGTTCCAAAAAAGCACCACGGGGCGCCTGTTCGTGGAGTTCGCGGTCGCGATCGCGGGCTCGGTCATCATCTCGGCCTTCGTCGCGCTCACGCTTTCCCCGGCCATCGCCGCCCGGGTGCTGAAGCCGATCCACGACGAAAAGCTGACCGGCATTTTCGGCCTGTTCGAGGCGGTCCTGAAGTGGTTCACCCGGACCTACCTCACATCGCTCAGGTGGGCGTTGCGCCACCGCATCGTGTCGCTGCTGGTCACCGTGGGCACGGTGGTGTTGATGGTCTTCGCCTATCGCCAATTGGAACAGGACTTCCTGCCGATGGAGGACAAGGCGCGCATGTTTGCGATGGTGATCACGCCCAACGGGTCGACCAGCGAGTTCACCGACCGGCAACTGTTCAAGGCGGAGGAAATCATCAAGTCGGTGCCCGAGGTCACCAGCTACGGGGCCATGGTCGCGCCGGGCTTCAGCGGTCCAGGCCAAGCAAGCCTGGGAATTTTGTTCGTGACCTTCTCGGACCGCAGAGAACGCAAGCGATCAGTGCAGGAGATCGTGAACGGTCCCGGCGGCATCGCGAACCGGATGTTCGCCGAGGTCGAGGGCGGCCTAGCGATCGCCAATCTGCCGAAGGCCATCGAGGTGAGCTTCAACAGCTCGCCCTTCGAGCTCGTGCTGCAGAACCAGGACCTCGACGCCCTGAGCCAAACCGCCAACGCGCTGGCCAACCGCATCCGCGGCCTGACCAACGCCACCGGCCAGCCGCTTCTGACCAACGTGCGGGTGAGCTACGAGGTCAACAAACCCGAGCTGCGGGTTGGCATCGACCGCAGCCGGGCCGCCGCGCTCGGCGTCAGCATCGAGGACATCTCCCGCACGATGCAGATCCTCTTCGGCGGGCTCGACCTGAGCCGCATCAAGGTCGAAGGCAAGGAATACCTCGTAATGGGCCAGCTGGAGCGGGCGTCCCGGCTGACCCCGGCCGATTTGGACCGCATCTTCGTCCGGAACAGCCAGGGCGAACTGATCCAGCTCAGTTCCGTGGTGACCCGCACCGAGGGCGCCGCACCGAACTCGATCAGCCACTACGCCCGGCTGCGGTCCGCGAGCATTACGGCGTCGCCCGGCGCCGTGCCGATTGGCACCGTAGTGAGGCAGGTGGAACCGTTGCTGGCGGCGGAATTGCCAGTCGGCTTCCTGCATGCCTGGGAGGGCGACGCGAAAAATCTCGCCGACGCCTCGACGGAGATCTGGTGGGTGCTGGCCCTGGCCGGCGTCGGGGCGTTTGGCGCCCTTTGGCTGCTCGACCTCGGCGGCAAGTCGGGCATCTACCCGCCGATCCCGGCGATGAACATCAACCTGTTCAGCCAGATCGGGCTCGTGCTGCTGATCGGCCTAGTGACCAAGAATTCCATCCTGCTCGTGGAATACGCCAATCAGCGGACCCGCGCCGGCACCGATTCCCACACCGCGATGGAAGAGGCCGGCCGCGTGCGGTTGCGCCCGATCCTGATGACTGCCTTCTCGACCATCGCCGGCATCCTGCCCATCGCCATCGGCTTCGGCGCGGGGGGCGGAAAGCCGCCGTCCGATGGGCGTCGCGGTCGTCGGTGGGATGTTGAGTTCGACGTTCCTGACGCTCTACGTGATCCCGGTGGTTTACACGCTGGTCGATGACCTCGCACTGAAGCTCAAAGGCAAGAAGACGGCTCCGCCGGCACCCGCCCTCACCGACGAAGCATTGCCGGTGAAATAATCTCCCCTCCCTCATTGGTCATCGGACCTTGGTCATTTACCCATCGTGCTCCCCGACATCCGTTCCCAAACTCGCGACGCGCTCGCCGAACAGTTCCAGGCGTGGAACGAGCCGGCCTATCGCCTCGACCAGCTGCTCAACTGGCTCTACACGCGCCGCGCCGCCGGCTGGGACGAAATGACCAACCTGCCGCGGGCGCTCCGCGAGAAGCTTGCCGGCGCCTTCAGCCTGGGGCTGCCCGCCGTCACCAAGGTCCAAGGCGCCCGCGACACCACGCGGAAGTTCCTCTGGCGCCTCACGGACGGCAGCTTCGTCGAAAGCGTGCTGATTCCCGCCAACCCGGCGCTTTACGGCGAACGCAGTGACCGCCACACGCTCTGCATTTCCACGCAGGTGGGCTGCGCTTATGGCTGCCGGTTCTGCGCCAGCGGCCTCGATGGCTGGAAGCGTAACCTGGAACCCCACGAAATCGCTGGCCAGATCCTCGCGGTGGAGCGCTGGAATGCCGGCCTGCCCGTCGCCGAGCGTGTCGAGGCGGACCGCGTGGTGAATAACATCGTCGTGATGGGCATGGGTGAACCCATGGCCAACTACGACCACCTGATGACGGCGCTGCGCTCGCTCAACGCCCCGTGGGGTGCCGGCATCGGCGCGCGCAAGATCACCATTTCCACCAGCGGGGTCGTGCCACGCATCCGCGACCTGGCCGACGAACCGGAGCAGTTCCGCCTCGCCATCTCGCTGCACGGCGCGACCGATGACGTCCGCGTCCAGATCATGCCCATCAACCGCAAGTATCCGCTCCGCGACCTGACCGCGGCCTGCGAATACTACGTCGAAAAGAAGGGCAAGATGATCACCCTCGAATATATCCTGATCGACGGCGTGAACGCCGGCCGCGAACAGGTGCTTCCGCTGGCCTCGCTCGCCCGGCGCCTGCACGCCAAGGTGAACCTGATTCCCTACAACACCGTCGAGGGACTCGCCTGGAAACGCCCCGAGGAAGACGCCTGCCGCGCCTTCGCCGCCGCCGTCGAAGCCCAGGGCGTCACCACGACACTCCGGCTGGAGAAAGGGCACGACATCGACGCCGCGTGCGGCCAGTTACGGCTGAAGACGGAGCGGGAGATGGCGGATGCGAAGTGACCGCCAACGTGCATGGATGTTGGCACTTGGTTTAGCCGCCGGGGCTGTTTTGTTGGTCGTCGGAGCTTGGCGCTTGGCTACGTTTAACCAGCCTTGGCGGGCGATCGTCAGGGTGAAGGTCGAAAAGAGTCCGGAGAATTGGACCAACCGCCCCTTCAACCCTTACTTCCTGCAGGAGAGGTTCGAGTCCGCCTCCAACACCTTCACCGACTCGGTATTCCGACGCGAACTGGAGAAGGTCACCGGACTCCCAGTTGAGGCTTTTCGATACCTAAGGGCCGATCTGTTTCGAGGCACCTCAATCATCGAGTTGAAGTTTGTCGGTCGGACAGAGACCGAAGTGAAGCTCCTCGGCGAGAAAGCGGTGCAGCTCTGGCTTGACCATTTGATGACGAACGCGCCGGCGGACCCCGGCAAGTTTCTTGAAACCGTCACGCTGACCAGCGCGCAGGATCGGCGGAATTCGTTCCGCCAATGGCGGTGGAGGCACCTTGGTTTCTGATGAGGTTTCCGTGGAAACGAATCGGCTGGTGGTTTGGGACATTGGTCATCGCACTGATCGCCGTTGGCATCGCTGAAAGGATCTTCACCTCGGCAATTCCGCCGTGGCGTGGTCTGGTCCGGGTGCAGTTCGGCCCGCTGCCGAGCTACTTCGTGCAACC
The DNA here is from genome assembly GCA_040375265.1 of Verrucomicrobiales bacterium. Classification (GTDB taxonomy): domain Bacteria; phylum Verrucomicrobiota; class Verrucomicrobiia; order Limisphaerales; family UBA9464; genus CAIWAH01. The sequence goes on along the minus strand of JBEISV010000113.1, from coordinate 5,430 downwards.
GGTTCCGGAGCTGATTGAGTCGGCTTCGAACACCTTCCGGCATCCGCGGTTTCCCATCGAGTTGGGCATGGCGGCTGACCTGACCGGCGGTGAGTTCGTCTTTGTCGATGCGCGGCCTTATCGCGACACAGCGATGTTGGAGTTGGAATTCGCCGGTTCGTCGCAACACGAAGTGGAGTCGCTCGGCAGGTCGGCTACTCAGGTCTGGGACCAGCACCTCGCCACTAACCGGCCGCCCATCCAAATCGAAGTTGTGGCGGTCAATTCGGTTGATGATCGACCGGCCAAGGGCAGCATCTTTAGCTCAAGACGCTGGCGCAGTCGGTGGTCGGATTCGCCTCACTGAAGTTGGGGCCTTCGAGTGACCTCAAATTCGTGGCCGACCGAGCTTTGAGCCCGTCCCGCGGAGTCCCAGCACGCTGGCATAGCTAGTGTTTCTGCCCGATTCCAATTGGTCCTCCACACTCGGCGCGAAAAAGCCGCCCCGGTTGCCCGGGACGGCTCACACTGCGGTTACTGGGCAGCCTTGAGCTGGCTAACAAACATCTTGGTCACGACGTCGCCGTAGGTCTGGACCACCTCGGCGTATTCCGCGCCATCGACGTGGGCCTCATACTGCTTGGTGCGGCTGCTCATGTTGCGGCCGCCACTCAGGGAAGACACCACGCCGAGCGCGGTCACGGCGGCGTCGCCGAGCTTCTGGCCGGTGGTGGTGATGTCCTTGACCTCGAAGAGCTGTTTCCCGGCCATGACCGGGTGCTTCAGCGTCAGCGCGACGAAGTTGTTCGGCTTGAACATGGTCGCCTTGGTGTTGCCGGTCTGGACCCAGAACCGCGTTTCGCCGGGCAGGAAGGTGAGGGCGAGCGTGCTTTTCACCGAGGCGCTGGCGGTGTTGCCGTAGGTCTGCCAGAAGCCCTGCTTGCTGCCTTCGAGGTCGCAGAACGTGACGACGAACCGGGCCTCGATCAGGGCCGCGTCCAGCTCCTGGCCGAGGGCCTTGTAGGCACCGTTCCAGTCCAACGCGCTGAAGGACAGGCCGCCGAATTCAAGTCGCTGGTCGCCGGGCTTGAAGTAGGTCTGCATGCCCTGCGGGGCGCAGAACACGGAGTCGTGCTTGCTCTTGTCGATGTGGAATGGGGTGGGCTTGAGGGGCAGCTTGGCGAAGCTCGCGGCCGCCTTCACGGCGTCGAGGCCCACGACCTCGAAGCCGGCGGCCTGGAACTGGGCGGTCACGCTGGCGTAGAGCTGGTCGGTGACCTTCTGGCAGAGGGCGTCGTCCACGCCCTTGAGGAAATACCGGGTGCTGACCGAGGCCTGGGCGCCACCGCCTTCGCCGACCTGCCGGGCAACTGACGTCGCGCTCTCGTTGCTCTCCAGTTCGAACTCAACCTGGAAGGCGGGAAAGGCCACGCGCTTCATGCCCTTCAGCGGCTCCAACTTGTCCAGCTTGAGGTAGTCCTTCGCGAGGGTCTCCGGCGCAGTCTGGAGCTCAAAGGGAACGGGCTTCTTCTCGGCAAGCTTGGCGATTTTGCCGAGAAGGCCGGCGGCCTCGGTGGCGGTGCCCAGGAGCAGTCCGGCGGCGGTGCAGGTCAGGAGGCGATGGAAGGCGATGTTCTTCACGCCGTCATTCAACCGTGCCGGCGAGCGGGTCCGCCATACGTAACCTTACGTAGGCGCCACGAGGATGTGCAATGGACCGACCCGCGTGTCGCGCCGGAGCGAACCCCGGGGCAGGGAGGTTTACCAGCCGTCCGGCCAAAGGACCCGGCCGTCTGCGTCGACCGCCAGCACGCCGTGCCCCCGCACCGCGGCGAGGGGCAGGGGACCGTAGGCGTGGGGGAAGAGTTCGGTGCCGCCGCTCGTGTTTTCCCGGCGCAAAGGGACATCAAGGACGGTCTCGTCCACCGCCAGCAGGACCAGTTCCCGCTGCTCGCAGTAGTAGCGGTTGTAAACTCCCTGGACCTGCTCGCGCTCGGCGAGGTGGATGAACCCTTCGGCTGCCAAGTCAGCACTCTGAAAAAAACCGGCGGACATGGCCTTCAGCCAGTCCGCCATGGTTGCGATCCGGTAGATCATGGGAGCCCTTTGCCGGACCCGATGCGGTTCAGGCGAAGATCACTTCGCCGTCCGTCTTGGTCTTTTCGCGGAAGGCGGCGAGAAGCTTGGCGGTCACCGGTCCGGGCGTGCCGGTGCCGATCACGCGGCCGTCCACCTTGACCACCGGGATGATCTCGGCGGCGGTGCCGGTCAGGAACATCTCGTCGGCGTTGTAGATGTCGTAACGGGTCAGGTTCGGCTCGGCGGAGGTGATGCCGAGTTCCTTGGCGGCGTCCAGGACCGTGTTACGGGTGATGCCGTAGAGGGCGCCGGCGCTGAGCGGCGGGGTGAACAGCTTGCCCTTCTGGACGATGAAGATGTTGTCCCCGGTGCATTCCGCGACGAAGCCCTCGGAATTGAGCATGATCGCCTCCTCGACGCCGGCGTTGTTGGCCTCGATGCGGGCGAGGATGTTGTTGAGGTAGTTCAGCGACTTGATCGCCGGGTTGACGGAGTTCACCAGCATCCGCGTGGTCGGCACGGTGACGATGGTGAGGCCCTCCTGGTAATACTTCTCAGGATACAGCTGGATGTTCGCGGCAATGATGATGATCGACGCCTTTGGGCAGCGGCGGGGATCGAGGCCGAGGGTGCCTTTTCCGCGGGTGACCAGCAGGCGGATGTAGCCGTCGCGGAGGCCGTTCTGGCGGCAGGTCTCGACGGTGGCGGCGATCATCTCCTCCTGCGTCATCGGGATGTCGAGCAGGATGGCCTTGGCGGACCAGTAGAGGCGCTCGATGTGTTCGCGCAGCTTGAACACCCGGTTGTGATACATGCGGATGCCCTCGAACACACCGTCGCCGTAAAGCAGGCCGTGGTCGAAAACGCTGATCTTGGCACTCGCCTCGTCGTAGAACTGTCCGTCGATGTAAATCTTCATGCGCGAAGTCGGCGGAAGCTAGGGAGCGGGCCGGAGCGAGGCAAGCGGCGCGGTGAGGTTCCGGGATTTTCCGCGAAACAAGATTGATTACCGGGGCCTTCCCGTTAGTCCATCGGCGCGCATGAAATTCCCCATCCTCGCGGCCTCGGCGGTATTCGCTTGGGCCGTTTCAGGTCAGCAGACCCAGACAGCCACCACCGGCGCGGCCGGCATCTTCCGCGGCGACAATTTCCTCCCGCCCGAAACGTCCTTCCGCAAGGTCGTCCTCGACGAGGACCGCACGGTGGACGGCGAACTGAAGGACACGCTCATCGATCCGATGGAATTGGCCGTGGCCAAGGATGGGCGCGTCTTTCTTGTGGAGCGCAAAGGTGTCATCAAGATGATCAAGCCGGGCGCGGCCGAAGCCGTCGTGATCGGGACGATCCCGGTCTTCAGCGGGCTGGAGGAAGGCATGCTGGGCGTGACGTTGGACCCGAAGTTTGACCAGAACGGCTGGATCTACGTGAACCACTCGCTGACCGAGACCGGCAATGACGGCCGCGGCAAGTCGGGCATCATCCGGGTGTCTCGGCTGACCCTGAAGGGCGACGCCCTCGACATGGCCAGCGAAGTGACCGTGCTCGACATCCCGGTGCAGCGGGAACAGTGCTGCCACGTTGGCGGATCGCTGGCGTTCGACGCCACGGGCAACCTCTACGTCTCGGTGGGCGACAACACGAACCCCTTCGACTCCGACGGTTATTCTCCGAACGACCCGCGCCCCGGCCGTTATCCTTGGGACGCGCAGGGCACTGCCGCTAATCCCAACGCCTTGGCGGGAAAAATTCTCCGGGTTAAACCCAAGGCCGCCGGCGGTTACGACATTCCCGAGGGCAATCTCTTCAAGCCGGGCACGGCGGGCACCCGGCCGGAAGTTTACGTGATGGGCAACCGGAACCCATTCCGCATCTCGGTCGACGCGAAGACTGGCTTCCTCTACTGGGGCGAAGTTGGCCCCGACGCCGGCGGTCCCAACGAGCAGCGCGGCCCGGCCGGACACGACGAAGTGAACCAGGCGCGCGGACCCGGATTCTTTGGCTGGCCGTTGTTCGTGGCCAACAACAAGCCCTATGCGCCCGTGGACTACGTTGCCCGGCAAAAGCACGAGGACGCCAAACGCGCCTACGACGAGGCGAACAAGCAACGCAACGAGGCGAAGAAGGCCGGCAAACCCGAGGCGGAATGGCCGGCGCTGCCGGCGAAGCCCGAGCCGTGGATGGCGGTCGACTTCAAGCCTGTGTTTCATGACGCGGCCCATCCGGTGAACAATTCGCCGAACAACACCGGGATCAAGGACCTGCCGCCGGCGCAGCCCGCGTTCATCTATTATCCGGCCTCGGCGTCCACCAAGTTCCCGGTCGTGGGCTCCGGCGGGCGCACGGCGATGGCGGGACCGGTCTATTACTATGACGAGAACCTGAAGTCCGCGCACAAGCTGCCGAAGGAACTCGACCACACGCTGTTCATCTACGAGTGGACCCGCGACTGGATCATCGCCGTGAAGCTCGACGAGAAGAACAACATCGCGAAGATGCAGCGCTTCATGCCGGGCACGAAGTTCAAGCGCCCGATGGACCTGGAACTGGGCGCCGACGGTTGCCTCTACCTGATCGAGTTCGGCACCAACTGGGGCGACAACAAGGACTCCAAGGTCGTCCGGCTGGAATTCGCCGGCCAGTGAGAGCGGAGGCCAACGGCTCCGGACACGACAAAGGCGCGGCGAATAGCCGCGCCTTTTGCTTGGACGATATCCTGTGACCGACGGCGCTAGCGGAGCCGCCAAGTGATCCGCGCCTTGTGCAGATCGTAGGGGGACATCTCCATCTTCACCCGGTCGCCCACCGTGAGGCGGACCCAGCGTTTGCGCATCTTGCCGCAGATGGTGGCCAGCACGAGATGTTTGTTGTCGAGCTGGACCCGGAACATGGTGGCCGGAAGGACGGTGTGAACGGTGCCTTCCACTTCGATGTGTTCTTCTTTCATTTGAATCAGTCAGGCCGATGCCTGCAACGGGCGCAACCGGATCAGCCTTGATCCTGTTTCGGTCCGCGGACTGGGAGAATCCTTGCGGGCTCGCGACTGGACCCGCGGCGCGCGGGCGGCACGGATTGAGGAGGCCGTGAGCGGAATTGCTGAGTCGGGAGACAGAAAGCCTTCTGCCAGAGGCGGGAAGCATCCCCGAAAAGTGCCTGCCTGCAACGGCTAATCCGGCAAACTTTACGCCTCCGTCCGCACCACGACGGACTGAATGGCCGCCTGCGCGTCAGCGATGCCGGGGCCGCCACGAACCGCTACGGGGTCCGCCGCCACCGCCGCCACCGCCGGGCCGCTTGGGTGCGCCGCCAGGGCGTCCGGCGGGACGGCCCCCGCGGGCAGGCTGCGGACGCCGGTCCTGGGCTCCGGCCGGCCGG
>JBEISV010000028.1:0-20853 GCA_040375265.1 Verrucomicrobiales bacterium | reverse complement strand
GCTTCAGCCGCTCGCCGATGTGGGCCCGGTGGGTGTCGACCGTCCGCGGGCTGATGCACAATTCGTGCGCAATCTCCTTCGTGGTGCGATTGGCCCCGATGAGCCGGAGCACCCGCCGTTCGGTCGGCGTGAGGGCCGCCAACCGGCCCGGCTGATTGGGCGCGGGCAGCTCGTCGGTGCGCCGGCCCACGAATTCCCGCAGGCCGTTGCTCAGGAAGAATCCGCCCGCCGCGACCGACCGGATGGCCTGCAACACCTCTTCGCTGGCGTTTTCCTTGAGCACGTAGGCCGCCGCGCCGGCCTGGAGCGCCGCCTCGAAGGTGCTGTGCTCCCGGTGCAAAGTCAGCACCACGGCCGCCACGGGCGGCGACATCGCCCGGCAGCGGGTCACCAGCTCAAGGCCGGAGCCGGCGCCCAAGTTCAGGTCCACCACGGCGACCTCGGGCCGGAGTTGCTCCAGCAAGTCCAACCCGGCCGAATGGGTGCCCGCCTCGCCGACCACCGAGAGGTCCGGAATTTTTTCCAGCAGACTCCGAAGTCCTTGGCGGAAAATGGGATGATCATCGACGATCAGGACTCGGGTCATGGTATGGCGCGACGTTTATCCGGGACAGGCACCAGCAAGGTCAACCGCGTTCCCACCCCGGGTTCGCTGTGCCACTCGAGGGTGCCGCGCAGCAAGGCCGAGCGCGCCTGCATGTTCTTCAGCCCGGAGCCTGAACGCGGATTCGCCTCCACCTCCTCGCGGTTGAATCCCCGGCCATTGTCGAACACGGACAATTGCAGGCCGGCCTCGCTCCAGAGCGCCTCGAAGGTGATCTCGGTAGCGCCGGAATGCTTGACGGAATTGTTGAGGGCTTCCTGGGCGACCCGGTAAAAATCCACCTCCAATTCCGGCGACAGCGCGCCATCGAGCTCCTCCACCCGGAAATCGAGTTTTTGCTCGATGGATTCCGCCTGGTTCTTCCCCAGCCAACGCAACGCCTGCGTCAGCCCCAACTGGTCGAGCTCCGGTGGTCGCAAGCCGCGCGACAGGGCCCGGACGCCCTCGATCGCCCGGGCCGCCGTGTCGGAAATGGAACTGAGCTGGCGCGCCACGTCGGGATCCGGTGACGCCTGCCGCAGCGCGATTTCGGCGCGGTTCCGGATCAGTTGCAGTTCCTGGCCGAGACCATCGTGCAGTTCGCCGGCAATGCGCGCCCGTTCCTGTTCCTGCGAGCGGATCAACTGGCGCGAGAACTCGGCCGACTGCTCCCGTTGCCGCCGCAATTTGCGGACGCGCACCTGGTAAAAGCCGACTCCGGCCCCAAGAAAGCCCGCCAGCCCCACCACCCGCACGGGTAACTGCTCCCACCAGGCCGGCTCGACAATCACGTTCAATGCCGCCGCCGGCTGGCTCCATACGTCGCCATCGTTGCGGGCTTCCACCTCGAACCGGTATTTTCCGGGCGGCACCCGGGTATAATACGCCGCCCGTCGGCTGCCGGCCTCGACCCAGTCCCGGTCGAACCCGGTCAGCCGGTAACGGTAGGCCACTGCTAGGGGCGCCACAAAGCTCGGGCTTACGAACTGGAAATCCAAGCGCTCCTGCCGGGGAGGGATGTGCAGGAGCTCGAAACCCTGGGGCGCAAACACCGCGCGGCGTTGGCCGGCCGGCGCGGGCGTGTAGCCCATTTCCGGGGCGGACGGCACCGTCATGGCCGCCCGATCCGCCCGCCGGCCAGCCAACTGGCCGACCGCATTCGGTCCCTCGACCGCCACCCGCTCCAGATTGATCAGCGGCGGCAGCCGTCGTGCCTGGACCGGATTCGGCGCCACCGAAACCAGCCCATTGCCGGTCGCGAACCACATCCGGCCATTGGCCGCGCGGGCGGCGGTGGGTTGCAGGGTGGCGGTGAATTCCTCGCTCCGCAGTCCATCGGCACGCCGGAAAATGCGCAGGTTCAGCGGCAGCTCCGGCCGCAGCGCCCGCGCCGCCAATTCCTTGCGGTCCATCACCACCAAACCGCCCCCGGTCCCCACCCAAAGCCGGCCTTCGCCATCTTCGAGGATGGAACTGATTCCGTTGTCCGGCAGCCCATCGGCCGTGGAAAAGCGCGCAAACCGCCCGTCCTGGAAACGGAACAGGCCCCGCGCCATCGTGCCGACCCACAGGGCTCCGTCGGCATCGAGATGCAGGGCGACCACCACATCGATGGCTTCCTTGTTTTCGGTGATCGTATAGGTCTCAACCCCGGTGGCCGTCACCCGGTTTAGGCCGTAGGACGTCCCGATCCACACTTCGCCGGTGCCGGGGTCCGCCACGCAGCGAACGTCGTCGTTGGAAAGGCCGGTCTTCCCATCGAGCCGGCGAACCACCTGCCCGTCCCGCCACTCAAACGCGCCCTTGGCGGAGCCGACCCACATCGAACCCCCACGCCCCGGCGCCAGGCACCAAGCGGCCTGCACGGTGGATCCGCCCAGTCCCGGCACCGGCTTGAACGCCGTGCCATCCCAGCGCGACACCCCGCCCCGGCGGGTCGATACCCAGATTCCGCCGGCCGCGTCTTCCTGGACCGAGTAGACAAAATCATCCGGCAACCCGTCCGCCCGGCCAAACTGCCGCCGCCCGGCGCTGGCGAGCCGCGTCAACCCGTCGGTCGTGCCAACCCAAAGCGCCTGATCCCGCGTCACCAGCACCGAGGTGACTTCGTCACCGGCCAAACCCTCGGCCGCCCCGAGGGCCACGACCGGCGTCGCCCGCAATTGGACCAAGCCGGCCCCTTCCGTGGTGAGCCAGATCGAGCCCTCGTGGTCCACGAGAAAGCCACCCGGCATCCGGGGCGTCGCCGAACCGCCCGTGGCATACTCCGACCAATCGCCGCCCTGCCAACGAACCAGTCCGCGTTCGGTGCCCAGCCACACTTCGCCCGGCACCGCCTCCCACGCCATGAGCGGCCGGACACCCGCGATCTGGTCCGCTTCCGGCCAGCGCTTGAATCGGTCGCCTTCGAACTCGTAGATGCCGTCGCCGGTGCCCAGCCAAATCCGACCGCTGCCGGCCTGAGTGAGGGCCATGCCACGTGCCCCATCCGGCTTGGGCTCCAGCGTAACCGGCTGAAACCGGCCGTCCCGCAGGACAAACAGCCCGGCGTGGAACGTCGCGACCACCAGTTGCCCGGCGGGATCCACCTTCAGATTGGCGATGAAACGGTCGCCCAATCCTTCGTCACTGCCATAGTGGCGAAATTTCCCATCCGGCTCGCGTGAGAACACGCCGCCGCCGTCCGTGTCGATCCACAGGCGGTTGTCCGGCCCTAGGCACAGCGCCTTGACCTGTTCGTTTGCCAACCCCTGAGTCGCGCCAAAGTGCTGGAATCGTCCGTCGCGTCGCCGCACCAGGCCACCTCCCGCCGAGCCCACCCAAAGGCTGCCGTCGCGATCCTCCAGCAGTGAGGTAATGACCGGCACCGGCAGCTCGGGCGTATTCCGCGAGTTGTAAACCTCCAGTGCCTGGCCATCGAACCGGCCCAGGCCGCCGTTCATGGCGAACCAGATGAACCCGTCCCGGGTCTGCACCAGCGCCTCGACATTGGAGAACGGCAACTGTTCCGAACTGACCCACCGCTTGATTGAGTAGTCCACCGGCAGCCGCGCCCCCGCATGGAGGCGGCCGCCGAGAACCAGCACAGCGAAGCCGACCAGCAGCGGCAGCAGGGACCGGATCATGGAAAGGCGGTGCGGCATGGAGGCGACGCCCGCAGCATGCGCCCAAAACCACCGTGGGTTCAATGCCGGCGCTCCCGTTCTTCTCCCCGGCGAGTGCGTTCTTCCGCGGTGGAGACGTTCGCATTGGCCATTGGTCATCCCCACTTCCCCGTGCTAACCCTTCGCCCGTGTTCAACGACACCGAAGCCGCCACCGCCTTCACCGCCCTGCCCGCCGACGCCATCGCCGTGCGGGGCGCGCGCGAGCACAACCTGAAGGACCTGTCCGTGGACATCCCGCGGGGCAAATTCGTGGTCGTGACCGGCGTGAGCGGCAGCGGCAAGAGCACGCTCGCCTTCGACCTGCTGTTCGCCGAGGGCCAGCGGCGGTTCCTCGACTCGATGAGCGCCTACGCCCGGCAGTTCGTGGAGCAGCTCGCCCGGCCTGACGTGGACCTGATCGCCGGTCTGCCACCCACGGTCAGCATCGAGCAGAGCACCACGCGCGGCGGCGGCAAGAGCACCGTTTCGACTGTCACCGAGATCTACCACTTCATCCGCCTGCTCTTCGCCCGGCTGGGCACGCAGTATTGCCCGGACTGCGACGTGCCGGTCGCCGCCCAAACCCGCGACGAGTTGCGCCTGACGCTCGCCGCCGAGGCGAAGGCGCGCGGCGAGCTAACCTTGCTTGCGCCGGTCGTCCGCAACCGCAAGGGCTTCCACAGCGAGATCGCGGACTGGGCACGAAAGCACGGCTACGAGGAAATCCGCGCCGACGCCAAATGGTATCGCACCGACGAACCTTTCCGCCTGGACCGCTTCAAGGAACACGACATCGAAGTGGTCATCGGCACGCTGGCGCCCGGGAGCGCCACCGGGCGGACTGGAAAGTCCGCCACCCTGACTCCTGACCCGCGCCAACTCGTGGACGACGCCCTGACCATCGGCAAAGGCGTGCTCTTCGCGCTCGATAAGCGCGGCCGCCTGACGGTGCATTCCACGGACCGCTCCTGCCCGCAGTGCCGCCGCAGCTTCGCGGCGCTCGACCCGAAGAACTTCTCCTACAATTCGAGCCAAGGTTGGTGCCCGAAATGCCGCGGCTTCGGCGAACTTTTCTACATCCCCGACACGGAACGGGGCGCCAATGCCGACGCCATCGAGGAAAGCTGGTGGCGCTGGTCGGACGGCAAACGCGAAACCTGTCCCGAATGCCACGGTGCGCGGCTCAAGCCGGAGGCGAGGGCCGTGCGGCTGGAAATGTCCGAGGACCAATTCCCAATGACCAGACCAGCCGGAAAGAAGGCCAAGGTTGGTTCATTGGTCATTGGTCATTCGGCATTCCCCACGATCAACGACCTGGCTTCGCTCACGGTGGACGCCGCCCACGCCTGGGCAGAATCGCTCCAGCTCGAAGGCCGCGCCGCGGAGGTCGCCCGCGACATCGTGCCGGAGATCCGCGAGCGGCTCCGCTTCCTGCGAGAGGTCGGGCTTGGCTACCTCCAACTCGGCCGCAGCGTCATCACGCTCAGCGGCGGCGAGGGCCAGCGCATCCGCCTCGCCGCCCAACTCGGTTCAAACCTAAGTGGTGTGCTCTACGTGCTCGATGAGCCCACCATCGGCCTGCATAACCGCGACAACGACCGCCTGCTCGACTGCCTCCACCAGCTCCGCGACCGCGGCAATTCGCTGGTCGTGGTCGAGCACGACGAGGAGACCATGCGCCGCGCCGACTACATCATCGACCTCGGCCCAGGCGCCGGCGTGAACGGCGGCCGCGTGGTGGCCGCCGGCACGTTGCCCGAGCTGCTGGCCCACTCCGATTCGCTCACCGGCCAGATGCTCAAGGCGCTGGAAACAAAGACGTATCCGACCCGCGGGCAAAGGCGGCCAGTGATTGCGCAGGCGAGAAAGCCGGCAGGTGGGAAGAAAAAGGCTGAACGCTCCACAGCTCACTCTCCCACCGGCGCATCTGCTCACTTTCTCACCCTTCACCACGCCGCGAAGAACAACCTCAAGGACCTCACCGTCCACTTCCCGCTGGGCCGTTTCATCGCCGTGACCGGCGTCAGCGGATCCGGCAAGAGCACACTGATCAAGGACTGCCTCTTCCCGGCGGTTGAAGCTGCGCTGGCGAAGCCCGCCAAATCCGCAGTCCGCAATCCGCAGTCCGCAAACGTCACCGGCTTCGAAGTCCTGAACGCCGTCCACGAGGTGGACCAGTCGCCCATCGGCCGCACGCCGCGTTCGACGCCCGCGACCTACGTGGGATTCTTCGACGACATCCGGCAGCTCTTCGCCTCCGCCACCGAGGCCAAGTTGCGCGGCTACGGCCCCGGCCGGTTCAGCTTCAATTCCGCGCAGGGCCGCTGTCCCGACTGCGAGGGCAAGGGCGTGATCGAGCTGGAAATGAACTTCCTGCCCACCGCCCAGGTTAAGTGCGAGCGCTGCGGTGGCGGACGTTTCAATCCCGAAACCCTCGACGTCACCTGGCAGGGCAAGTCCATTGCCGATGTCCTGAACCTTTCCGTGGCCGAGGCGCTGGAATTCTTCGCCGCGCACCGCAAGCTGCTGCGCCCGCTCGAAGCGCTGCACGACACCGGGCTCGACTATCTCCGCCTCGGCCAGACCAGCCCCACACTCAGCGGCGGCGAAGCCCAGCGCATCAAGCTCGTCGCCCACCTGCTCGGCGGACTGAAAGCCGCCGCGGCGGATCCGGGCATTGTCCGCAATCCGGATTCGCCGGTCCGCCTGCCGAAGCGCGACCTGTTCATCCTCGAGGAACCCACCATCGGCCTGCACATGCAGGACGTGCGCCGGCTCGTCGAGGTGCTCCAACGCCTCGTGGACGCCGGCCACACGGTCGTCGTGATCGAACATAACCTCGACCTGATCGCCGAGGCCGACTGGGTGATTGATCTCGGCCCCGAAGGCGGCGAAGCCGGCGGCCAGATCGTCGCCGAAGGCACGCCGGAACAGGTGGCGGCCGTCGCCGCGTCGCACACGGGCCGCTACCTGCGAAGCCTGCTGCGGCTTCAGGGCAGCAAGGTGACGCGGTAGAAGCCGGCGCTTGCCGCGGTCTCGCTGAAGGTCAGTTCCGCGCCCGTGCCGACGAGGTCGCCGCGTGCGATCCAGGCCGGGTCGCCCAGCGCCGCGCGGAACTCAACCCGGTAGGTTTTCCCGGCCAGCGAGGCGAACCGCAGCGTCACGCTGCCGTCGGCCAAGGTGGGCGCGGCGAGGATTGGAGCCACGGGCGGCTGCACGGTGGCGCCGATGGCGGCGTAGATGGCGGGCTTGTCGTAGAAGCCGCGCACCCCTTGGAGCATCACGAAGGCGGCCACGTCGTCGCCATGGCCGTCCATCGTCTGCGTTCGCCACTGCTGGCCGTCGAGCCGGGTGCGAGTGACATTGTCCGCCTCGAACGTCGTCAGGACCAATTCCCTGTTGTTGAAACCAAAAAAACCGTTGGGGAAATCGAAGATGCCGCCGGACCAGCGGACGATTTCGTTGGGGCTTGCGGGATACCGGTAATAAAAACTGTCGCCATTGCCGGTGGCCGCGACCCAACCGGTCACCCCGGCGAACGAATTCGTTCCGTTCAGGTCGAGGTTGGTGAAGGGGCGACTCAACTGAAAGAAGGTCAGGCCTCCGATTGGCCGGTCATTGCCGTCCACCAACTTGATCAGCACGCCATCCGGCCCCGCGCGATACATGCCGAACGGGCCCCTGCCCTGCGGGTCGGCCGTGGCGACGAACCCGACGTTCTGCCCGTCGAAGGCGATCTGGTGGCTGCCCGGCGTCCCGGTGAAGCCGCCCAGCGATCCGGGCAGATCGTCGCCGGTCTGGACGACTGTCCGCAGCGTCGTCCCGTCCCAGCGGAAAATCCCGTTCTTCTCCACGCCGTTCTCGGTGAACAGCGCGCCGCCGGCAACCTCGTGGCCGACGCGGACCGGATAGCCCAGTCCCCGGAGAATCTTGCCATCAATCACCCGCTGCCCGTCAAAAACCGAGGTGATCACCCCGTTGCGCCATTCGAAGAGACCATCCACGGCCCCGGGCTGTCCCGACCCGGCCACGCCGGAGAAATTCAGGGCGCCTTCCGTTTCGTCCGTCGTGAAGTCAACCGTGTCGAAGGGCTTTCCGTTCGGCCCCAGCGTGTCGGTGTAAACCAGCTTGGTCACCACGCCGTCCCGCCAGCGGAACAGGCCCTTCTTGTTCACGTTCTCCCCGGCCACGAAGTGGATCGTGCCGTCGCGCAACGTGAGGTTGGCGATGAACCCGAACGTCGCCCCCGGTGTGCCGGGAATGGGGTCGCCCTGGGCGACGATCTTGACGAAGGGGCGGCCCAGCCATTGAGGGTTGGCCTGGGCGAGGGAGGACTGGGCGGTGGCGGCCGCCGCCACCAGCGCGACGAGGCCAAATCCGCGGCCGAGAGAACAATGGGCGAAAGTAGTGTTCATGCTTGGGGAACGCTTGGGCAGCTGGAGCGAAGGGGCTAGGTCAAGGCAGCAGGGTTACCCGGTAGAAACCGGCGCTCGCCGCGGTTTCGCTGAAGGTCAGTTCGGCGCCCGTGCCGGCGAGGTCGCCGCGTGCGGTCCAGGCCGGGTCGCCCAACGCCGCGCGAAATTCCACTCGGTAGGTTTTCCCGGCGAGCGAGGCGAAGCGCAGTGTCACACTGCCGTCGGCCAGGGTTGGCGCGGCGAGCACCGGGGCCACGGGTGGTTGCACGGTGGCGCCGATGGCCGCGTAGATGGCCTGCGTGAAGTCGTCGAACGTCACGTGGAAGGCCACATCGTCTCCGTGTCCGTCCACCTGCCGAATTCGGGTCCACACTTTGCCGTCCAGCTTGGCCCGAACGCGCGGACGTGAGCCGGGTTCGTAGAAGGGCAGCACTTCCTCCTGCACGCCGTCGGAGCCCCACGGGGCGACCGAGGCGTTGAGAGTTCCGCCGGTGATGCGCTGGCTGCCAAAGTAGAAACTGTTGCCGGTTCCGGCGGCCGCAGCGAGGTCGCCCATGCCCACGAACGAATTCGTTCCGTCGAGGTCCACGTTCACGAAATCCAGCCCGGAGTCGGCATAGAGGCCTCCCCAGGGTGAGGGGTCGTTGCCATCCACGAGCTTCGTGATGGTCGCATCAGCCGCAGCACGGTAAACGCCGTAGGGCCCCTTGCCCTGCGGGTCGGCCGAGGCGACGAAGCCGACGCTCTGCCCATCGAAGGCAATCTGATAACGGTCAGGTTGGCCGGTGAAACCGCCGAGTGAACCCGGCAGGTCGTCGCCGGTCTGGACGACCGTCTGCGCGGCGGTTCCATTCCAGCGGAAGATGCCGTTCTTCATCGCGCCGCCCTCGAAAAACTGGGAGCCGAACACCACCTCATGCCCCCGGCGAACGGGATAGCCGAATCCCAGGGCAGTCTTGCCGCCGAACTCCGTCGCCGTGTCGAGCACCTTGGTGATCGTGCCGTTGCGCCACTCAAAGAGGCCGTAAACGAACCCTGGCCGGCCGAAAAACACTTCGCCCACGAAGTTCAGGGCGCCTTCCGTCTCGTCCGTGGTGAAATGGATCGTGTCGAAGTTGTTGCCGGTGCCCGCGGGGGTGTCGGTGTAAACCAGCTTGGTCAGCACCCCGTCCTGCCATCGGAACAGGCCCTTCCGGTTCGCGCTCTCGCCGGCCACGATGTGGAGCTTGCCGTCGCGCAGGGTAAACCGCTCGATGGTCGTGAATTGGGCCCCGCCGGCGCCGGGAATTGGGTCCAGTTGGGCCAGCACCTTCACGAAGGGACGGCCTTTCCAGGTGGGATTTGCTTGGGCGGAGGCGGTCAGCGCGGCAGTGCCCGCCGCCACCAAGGCGACGAGGCCGAATCCGCGGCGTAGGGAATCAATGGGCGACTTCATTTTGGCGAAGGCTGCCCGAGACCCCTGACGCCGTGCCATACGTATTTCCACGTAGTGCTTCCGGCCGGTCAGGCCAACAGCTTCGTCACCAACTCCCCGTGCACATCCGTCAGGCGGAAATCGCGGCCCTGGAACCGGAACATCAGGCGTTTGTGGTCGAGTCCGAGCAGGTGCAGGATCGTCGCGTGCAGATCGTGGACGTGGACGCGGTCCGCCACCGGACTGAAGCCGAGTTCGTCCGTCTCGCCGAGGACGTAGCCTGACTTCACGCCTCCGCCGGCGAGCCACATTGTGGTGGCCTCGATATGGTGGTTACGGCCGGTCTTCTCGCGGCTTTCGCCCATGGGCGTGCGGCCGAACTCACCGCCCCAGATCACCAGCGTATCGTCCAGCAGGCCGCGCGACTTCAGGTCCTTCACCAGCGCCGCCTGGCCCTGGTCCACCTCCCGGCAGACCTTCTCGAAGTCGTTTTCCAGGTTCTCGCCCGGGCCGCCGTGGCTGTCCCAGTTGGTGTGATACAACTGAACGAACCGCACGCCGCGTTCGATCAGGCGGCGCGCGAGCAGGCAGTTGCGGGCAAAGGACGGTTTGGCTTTGTCCACGCCGTAGAGTTTTAGCGTGGCGTCGCTCTCGCCGGACAGGTCGATGGCCTCGGGTGCGCTCGTCTGCATCCGGTAAGCCATCTCGTAGGCGGCGATGCGCGTGGCGATCTCCGGGTCGCCGGTCTCGACCAGGCGCTGGAGGTTCAGGTCCTTCACCGCCGCGATGGCGCGTTGCTGGCGTTCGACGCTGATGCCCTCGGGCGTCGTGAGGTTGAGGATCGGTTCACCCTGTCCGCGCAACGGCACGCCCTGATACGACGTGGGCAGGAAACCGCTGCCCCAGTTCACCGCGCCGCCGCGGGGACCACGCGGACCGCTCTGGAGCACGACGAAACCGGGCAGGTTGTCCGCCGCACTACCGATGCCGTAGGTGACCCACGCGCCCATGCTCGGCCGACCGAACTGTGCCGAACCGGTGTTCATGAAGAGCTTCGCCGGCGCGTGGTTGAAGACGTTCGTGGCCACCGTGCGGACGAACGACACGTCGTCCACGATGCCGGCGGTGTGCGGGAACAGTTCGCTGACCCACATGCCGGACTGGCCGTGCTGGCGGAAGGCGCGCTTCGTGCCGAGCAGCGTGGACTTGTTCTTGAACGAGCTGTCCATGAAGGCGAACCGCTTGCCTTCGAGATACGAGTCGGGAATCGGCTGGCCGTTGAGCGCGTTGAGCCGCGGCTTGTGGTCGAACAGGTCCAACTGCGATGGCCCGCCCGCCATAAACAGGTAGATGACGTTCTTGGCCCGCGCCGGGAACTGCGTCGGCTTCGGTGCCAGCGGATGCGAACCTGGCGCGGCGCCCAGCATCTGCGTCCGGTCCATGAGCGACGCCAGCGCGATGGAACCCAGCCCCATGCCGCACCGGCTGAAGAAATGCCGGCGGGTGAGGGCGTGGACATGGCCAATGCTGTTATTGCTCATGGCTCAGTGGGTGCAGTAGGTGTCGACGAATTCGCGTTGGTCGCGGCCTTTCCGGCGAAATCTTCGAACTGGGCGGCATCATTCAATACCAGCCGAGTCTTCCAAAGCCTCGGCTCCCGGAACTCGTCTTGGAACTCGTTGGTATTCCTCCGGTCAAAATAGCGCAGAAAGAAAGCGTGAGGCTCAATCTGGTGGACCACATTGGTAGTCTTTGTGGCGAAACTGGCCCACCATGAGCCATTGGTCTTGCCGTAGGTTCCAATAAAGCGCCTTGGTGGGTGATTCCCAAGATAGAGATAAATCTGCCCGTTCTGAAAATGATAGAAGTTGTGAGAATCGCATCCACAGCTGAACTCAGGCTGGTAGGCTCCTTCTGGAGATTGGGTTCCCTGCCAAGTGACGACTCCCGCCGCGACGAGCACAGTCAGCACCGCCACAGTAAGGAGCTTTGGTTTCGTCAACTTCATGAGGGCAGGTGCAATTGAGCTACTCCCTTGTGATCGTTTCGTCGAGGTTCAGCAGCACCCGCGCGAACGTTTGCCACGCCTTCGCGGCTCCATCGGCACGCCCTTCCTCGTCCAGCAGCCGTTGCAGGCGCTCCTTTTCGGCGAGCTGCGGCGTGCGGCCGGTGCAAAGCCGGAAGCCGAATTCGAGTCGCTGCGCTTCCGGCGCTTCGGCCTGAATCCGTTGCGCCAGCGCGCCGGCGAGTTCCACGAAGGCGGCGTCGTTCAGCAGCGTGAGGGCCTGGAGCGGCGTATTGGACCGGAGGCGCCGCGTGCAGGCGCTGAAGGCGTCCGCGGTGTCGAACACGGCCAGTGCCGGGTGCGGCGTGGCGCGCCAGTAGAACGTATACATGCCGCGGCGAAACCGGTCGTCGCCGGTGCTCGCCTTCCACTCGCGACTCGACTGGCCGAGGTTCATCACGCCGTCGGGTTGCGGTGGGAACACGCTCGGCCCACCGACCTTTGGGTTCAGCCGGCCGCTCGCGGCCAGCGCGACGTCGCGGACAATCTCGGCATCGAGCCGGAGTCGTTTCTGCCGGGCCAGGAGCTTGTTGGACGGATCTTTCTCGGCGAGGTCCGGCCGCGCCTTGGACGCCTGCCGGTAGGTCGCGGAGGTGACGATGAGGCGGTGGAGATGCTTCAGGGACCAGGCGGTGGATGGATGTTTGAGTGGATGGTGGATCGAAGAGGCGGCTTCATCGCCCTTTGCCCCATCCACCATCAACTCACTCGTTCTATCCACTCCTCCCCGCATGAACTCGACCGCCAGCCAATCGAGCAGTTCCGGGTGCGTCGGCGGTGTGCCCTGAGTGCCGAAGTCGTTTTCGGTCGGGACGATTCCAAGGCCGAAATACTGCTGCCATACGCGATTCACCATCACGCGCGCCGTCAGCGGGTTCGCGGAGCTCATCAGCCAGCGGGCGAGGTCGAGGCGGTTGGGAATCCCTGAGCGGGCGTGACCTTGTGAGAGCGGATGCAACACGGCCGGCGTGCCCGGCGCCACGTCGGCGCCGCGCCGGGTGAAGTCGCCCTTGATGAAGACGAAGTTGTCGCGCGGCTCCTTCCGCTCCGCCAGCACCAGCGTCTTCGCGAGGACTGGTTCGTCCTTTGCCGCGGCCTTCAGCCGTTGCTCCGCTTCGCGGTAGCCGGGTTGGGTGCGGCAGAAACCTTCGAGCGCGACCTTCACCTGCGCCGGCTTGCGGTCGGCGGGCAAGAGTCCGAGGACATTGCGGACTTCAAGCGGCAGCTTCTCTCGCGCCTCGGGAGTGAGGCCGGCTTCCCACTCCGCGAACTTCGGCTTCAGCGCTTCCGCGAGCGCGTCCAACTCGGCGCGCAGCGGCTTCACGCGTTCCCTGACGGCTTCGCGGGCGGCGAATTGTTCGGGCGAACCGGCCTCCAGGCTGGGCTCGTCCTGCTGGTTGAAGAAGGCGTAGAGCTGGAAGTATTCGCGCTGGCTGAGCGGGTCGAACTTGTGGTCGTGGCACTGAGCGCAACCAACCGTGAGCCCGAGCAACGCCGTGCCGGTGGTGTTCACGCGGTCGATCACGGACTCGATCCGGAACTGCTCGGGATCAATGCCACCCTCCTCGTTGATCTGCGTGTTGCGGTGAAAGCCGGTGGCGATGCGCTGTTCGCGCGTGGCTTCGGGCAGCAGGTCGCCCGCGAGCTGGTCGATGACGAAATGGTCGAACGGTTTGTCCTCGTTGAAGGCGTTGATCACCCAGTCGCGCCAGGGCCAGATCGAGCGCGGGGCGTCGATGCTGTAGCCGTTCGAATCGGCGTAGCGAGCCACGTCGAGCCAGTGACGCGCCCAACGCTCGCCGTAATGCGGCGAGGCGAGCAGATCCTCCACGGCCCGCTCGTAGGCCTCGGGCCGGGCGTCGGCCAGAAAGGCAACCACCTGCGCCGGCGTGGGCGGCAAGCCGGTGAGATCCAGATGCACGCGCCGCAGCAGCGTGACGCGATCCGCCTCGGACGAGGGCGCGAGTCCATCCAGTTCCAGCCGCGCGAGCACGAAGCGATCAATAGGATTTCGCACCCAGCCGCCGTATTTCACCGCCGGCAACGCAGGCCGCTGCGGCGCAACAAAGGCCCAATGCACCTTCACGCCGGCCACCTCGTCGGCGGGTGCCTGGGCTCCGGCATTGATCCACGCCTTCACCGCGGTGACCTGAGCGGCCGTCAACGGCGGCTTCTTGTAAGGCATCGGGGACACCTCGGCGTGCCGGCCTTCCAACACTTGGGCGAGCAAGCTGTCGTCCGCCCGGCCGGCCACGAATGCCGGACCGTGTTCGCCGCCCCGGCGGGCCGCCGCCGCAGTGTCGAGCCGGAGACCGCCCTTCTGCTGGTCGGCTCCGTGACAAGTCACGCAGTGCTCGGTCAGCAGCGGCTTCACCTCGCGCAGGTAATCGGCCGCGAGGGGCGGTCCGCCCACGAGCAGGCCACCGGCAGCAAGGAGCGCGGGCAGGGAAGACATTTCGCGGTTGAGCTTAGGAAGTCAGCCGCCGGGGACCAGCCTGATTCGCGGCCGAAAGTGCTGTCGGCGTCCCGCCGGCAGTCGTCAGCAAACTAGCACACCGTGGAACGGCCGCCGAAGCATCCCGGATGGACTGCTTTGCTTCCCGCGCGTAGCGGTTACCGTCGTTGCGATGCGCCTTGCGCCTTTCCGCGTCGGTTCCGTGCCGTATCTCAACGCCGCCCCGCTAACCTTCGGGCTGGAGCGCGAGATTTCGTTCGTGCCGCCGTCCCAATTGGCGATTGAGCTGCACGCCGGCCGGCTCGATGCCGCCTTGGTCAGCCTCACCGAGGTGCTGTTCCACGACGGTTACGATTTGCTAGACGGCTTCGGCATCGCCAGCGACGGGCCCGTTTACAGCGTCTTCCTAGCGCACCGACAACCGCTGGAGGAGATCCGCGAAATCGCCCTCGACCCGGCGTCCTGCACCAGTGTGAACCTGCTGCGCGTGTTGCTGGCTGAACGCGGCTTGCGGCCAGACTTCGTGCCGCTGGGCGATTACGCCGAGGCCCCGCGGCGCGACAACGTGCTGCTGATTGGCAATCCGGCGATCGAGTTCCAGCGCGCGGGGCATCCCCACGCCGTGTGGGACCTGGGCGCCGCCTGGCGTGAACTGACCGGGCTGCCGTTCGTGTATGCGCCGTGGGCGTTGCGTCGCGACCGCGACACCGCCTCGCTGCGGACCACGCTGCGCGCCGCCGCGGAAGCGGGTCTGGCCGCCCTGCCGCAACTGATCGCCGAACGTCCCGAGTTCGACGAAGCGACTCGGCGCACCTACCTCACGGAACGCATCCGCTACCGTCTGGGCGAACCGGAAAAATTCGGGATCGCGAAGTTTGGTGAACTGCTTCGCCGGCACACAGGCCGGCCGGTGTTTGCGCCGTCCTTCAAGTAGTCGTGGCGGACCACTGCTGCAGCGCCCGCCTGAGTTCCTCCACGGGCAGGCCGACAACGTTGCTGAAGGAGCCTTCGATCCGTTCGATGATGAGTTCGCCGTGTTCCTGGGCCGCGTAGGCGCCGGCTTTGTCGAGCACATGCACGCGGCGGAGGTATTCGGCGATTTCGGCGTCCGTGAGTTCCCGAAACTTCACGTAGGTGGTGTCGGCCAGCAGGCGCAGCCGCGACGCGGCCCGATGCACGAGGCATACGCCGGTGATCACCTCATGCACGCGGCCGGACAGGCGCCGCAGCATCACTTGGGCCTCGGCGAGGTCCGCGGGTTTCGCCAGGCCATCGCCGTCGAGGAAGACCAACGTGTCGGCGCCCAGCACGAGGTGGTTCGGATACTGTTCCGCGGCCGAGAGCGCCTTGCGTTCGGCATTCACCTCGCACAGGCGGCGCGGCCCGAGGGTGAGGTCGTGCAATTCGGTGGCGTAGCTGGGGGCCACGTCGAATTCCGGCACCAGCTCGCGGAGCAATTGGACGCGGCGGGGCGACTGTGAGGCGAGCAGGACGGGCGGCAGTTTCATGCGGTGGTGGCTAAGGCGGCGTGGAATGCGGCCAGCTTCGCGGCGAAGGCGGCATCGGGTAGAACGGGCTCGGCTGCGGCCACCGGGATGGATTCGGCCAAATCAATCCATGACTTGCAGCCGGCGTAGGCTGGCAGCAGCGGCAAATCGAACGGTTCGGGCAGCCGGCGCACGCGCAGGGCGAGCGCAAAGATCGCCTGTTCGCGGCCCCAGTCGAAGCGTTCGGCGATCACCTCGTCGCGCCAGATGTGCTGGCCGCGCAGCCGTTCGACGTCGGCGAGCGAGGTCAGCTTGTGCCAGGCCACGACCTCCGCGCAGTATCGGAGCCGGACTGTTTCGGCGGGCGCCGCTTCGGCGGGGAGTTCGTCGAAGCGCAACTGGGCCGCGGGCAGGACCCGCTCGCGTTGCTGGTGAAAGCGGGTGGGCAGCAGTAGGAATTCGCGCTGTTCGACCTGAAACCCGCCGGGGCCTTCCGCGAGTCCGCCCTTGCGGAGGATGAGAATCTGTTCGCCGCGCCCGAGGGCATCCACCACCACGGCCCATTCCTTGAAGGCGCTGCGCATGGCGGGAGCGGACCGGCGTCCCGCTCAGGACGCGATGGTGTTCATCTCGACCGGCTCGACGCTGACGCCGAGCTTCTTCAGCCACTTGAGTCCGGAGGTCACTTCGGCGGGTTCGCCCTCGATCTCAAGGCAGAGGATGCCGACCTCGTCGGACACGCTGGCCTGGCGCACGTTGGTGACGAGCGCGAACTTGTGGCCGAGTTCCCAGATTACCGGCCGCTTGATCAGCTTGGTCGGATAGGTGAGCCAGACGCGGGTGTGGGCCGGCAGGGCGGGCGGGCGGGCGGCGGGAGCGGCTTTCTTCTTGGCGGCCATACGGATCGGGGAATCGGGTTGCGACGGGAACGACGGACGCCTAGCCCCCGGCGATCGCGGGGATGATGCTGATTTCGTCGCCGTCCTTCACGGGCGTGTCGTTATTCTGGAGGAAGCGGATGTCCTCCTCGTTCACGTAGACGTTCACGAAGCGACGCACGTTGCCGGCCTCGTCTACCAGGCGTTCCTGGATGCCGGGGAACTGGCGTTGCAGCTCGGCGATGGCGGACCCGACGGTGCCGGCGGGAACTTCGACCAGCTCCTGTTCGTGGGTGAGCTTACGGAGCGGCGTGGGAATACGGACTTTGGCGGCCATGTTGAAAACGTGTTGGGCGAAGTGTTGGGGAAAGCCACGGTGAGGCAAGCCGCCATTTCTCTCGGCCTACGTCGGGCCTGAGCCGGCCAATGCGAGCAGGAACTGCCGTTGCCGCGTGGTCTCGATCGCCGCCGGCTCGGCCCGGCGCACGGTTCGGATGGCGTCGACCGCGGTAATTCCATGGCGGACCAGGTAGGCTGCCAACATGGTCCCGGTCCGTCCGAGGCCGGCGTGGCAGTGGACCACCACCGCGCCCCCACTGGCGATGATGCGGTCGGAAAGTTCGATGAAGGCGTCCACCTGTTCTGTCGTAGGTGGCCAGCCGTCCGGAATGGGCCGGCAGAGAAAATCGAGACCCGCGGTGGCATAAACGGACCGGTCCGAGGGTGAATTAACGAGCGATACCACGGCGCGAATGCCCGCGTGGCGCAGCAGCGGCAGGTCGTCCTCAAAGGCATCGACCGCCCCACCACCAGCCAGACGGCGTTCGGGATGCAGGAACGGAAACGCCATGCCGGCCAGTTTGCCGGGAATGACCCAATAGACGGGGGCGGTGTAGTTCATAGCCTGGCGGTCCATTTGACACTGGGAGTCGTTTGGTCGTGCTTTGGACGACCGTGGCGGCAGTTCGGCAGAGCGACCTGATTAGTCGATCCTCTTGGAATGAACCCGATAGGCGAGTCGCTCCCCAACGAACAGTCCCGCCGTAGCGACGGCGTAAAAACAGAAGATCATAACACCTTTGTGATCTGCTTTTGGAAGCGCAAAACCCGCCCCAAGGAAACAGAGGGCAGTGCTTACCAACGTGACACGAAGGGGCTGAAGCGGATCGCGCCACCAATCGAGGGGACTCCGGTCAAGTGACGGACGGCGAAATCTCTCAACTCCAATACGGCGACTGTAAGCCACGGCTGCGAGGGGGAAACCACACGTCGCCACAAATCCGATCGTGATGAAAACCCAATCAACATTGGTGTTTACGGTGCGCTCCACCGAAAGGCCGAGAAATCCCGTCGCGACGCTAAGAAAAGCGCCAGCCAAATAAATAAGCTTCCAGGCTCGCTGCATGGTTGGATTGTCCAAAAGTTTAGCTGTCATTCACTTCGGAAACCGCTTGTCCGGATACTTCGGTGCGGGCGGGACGGGACGCGGATCCTTCGCGATGAGTTCCTGGAGGTGCTTCACGGCGGCTTCGAGTTGGGCGTCGCGGCCGTTGAAGGTGGCGTGCGGCAGGTTGTCCACCACCACGTCCGGGTCCACGCCGTGGCCTTCGATGAGCCAGGAGCCTTCCGGGCCATACACTCCGATTTCGGCCGCGGTCGCCATGCCGCTGTCCACGAGCCAGCGCCGGGAGCTGAGCCAGATTTCGCCGCCCCAGGTGCGGGTGCCGATGACCTTGCCCAGCCCGAGCCGGCGGAAGCCCTCGGCAAACGCCTCGCCGTCGCTCGCGGTGCGTTCGTTGCAGAGCACGACGACGTGGCCGCGGAAGGCCTGCTGCATGTTCCAGGTCGGATCGCCCACGCGGGGTTGCCAGAAGAACCACGCCTTGCGGAGCAGCCGGTTGAGTATCCACGAGTCGATGTTGCCGCCGCGGTTGTGGCGCACGTCGATGATCAGGCCCTGGCGATTGAACACGGGATAATACTCGCGCGCCCACTCGGCCATGTTCTCCGAACCCATCGCGCGCAGGTGGACGTAGCCGATCTGGTTGGTGCCGAGCTCCTCCACGCGGCGACGACGGGTGAACTCCCATTCGTCGTAACGCAGTTCCGCGTCGGCGTCGGTGCTCACGGGCTTCACGGTGACCTGCCGGACGGCGTTGGTGCCGGCGGGCTTCACCGTGAGCAGCACCGGTTTGCCGACCTGGTTGCGGAGCAGTTGGTCGAGCTGCGGGACCGACAGCGTGGGGCGGCCGTTGACGGCGGTCAGCACGTCGCCGGGACGCACGTCCACGCCCGGCCGGCGCAGCGGGGACAGTTCGTCGGGATACTCGGGATCGGTCTCGAAGAGGTGCTCGACGCGCCAACCGCCGGCGGCTTCGTCGCGAGCGAAGCGGGCTCCGAGCGAGGACGGTTTGATCTGGTCGGGACCGTCGCGGTCGTCGCCGTAGCGCACGTAGATGTGAAGCGTGGACAGTTCGCCGACCATCTCGGCGATGATCTCGTTGAGCTCGTTGCGTTCGCTCACGCGGTCCACGAGCGGCAGGTATTTCGCGTGGAAGCCGCGCCAGTCGAGGCTGTGCATGCCGCGGTCGTAGAAATAGTCGCGCAGCATCCGCCACGACTCGGTGAAGATCTGGCGCCATTCCTCGCGGGGAGTGAGCGCGAAGGTCCAGCCGTCGAGGTTGAACTTGTCGTCAAGCTTGGCCGGCGCGCCGGCGTCGCTGGCGATCACGTAGAAGTTGTCGCCCTTACGCACGAGCAGCTTCTTGCCGTCGCCGGACAGCTCGTAGCGGGTGAGGTCTTCGACCAGCGTCTTGGCCTTCGGCTCCTTGGCGGTGATCTCCAGTTGGCGCAGGTGGTTCTTGGCGTTGAATCCGGTATCGCGCGCGACCCAGAGCAGATGCTTGGCGGTGACCTCCAGGTTGCTGAAGTTGCCGGCCGGAACTGGCAGCTCGAACAGGCGCGTGGCCAATTCGTTGAGGTCGATGGACACCACGACGGCCGGAGGTTTGTTGGTTTTGGCGTCGGTGGTGGACGGCTTCGGGTTGGTCGCTTCGGGTTTCGGGTTGGGGGCGTTCGTTTCCGTGTTCGGCTTCTCTGCTTCAACCTTCCGAGTTCCGGCTTCCGGCTTGGCCGGGTCCTCTTTCGTGTTCTTCGCGTCTTCGCCGTTCCCCTCGTCTTTCGGCAGGAACGGTGATCGCAGCTCCTTCTTCAGGGCGACGGCGTAGATCTTGGTCGTCTCGGTGAAGTGCGGCTCGGGCTGGCGTTGGCCCCACGGGCTGCCCACGAGCGAACGCAGCTCGCGGTCGCTCAGGAAGTAGAGCCACTTGCCGTCGGGCGACCACGCGGGGCTGAAGCTGTCCACGCGGTCGCTGGTGACGGTGGCGCGGGTGCCGTCGGTGGCATTGAAGAGATGGATCTGCGGATAACCGTTCGCGGCCGCCTGAACGTAGGCGAGCCAGCGGCTGTCGGGCGACCATGCGAAGTCGGTGAGGTCGTCCGTGCGGCCTTCGGCGACGGGCGTCGTCAGCCCGGTTTCAAAGTCGTGGATCCACAGCTTCCAGTCCTTGTCACCCCACGCGAGACGTTTGCCGTCGGGCGAAGGTTTGCCGGCGTAGCGAAACACCGTGCCGTTGGTGGTGAGTGCCGTCGGGGCGGCGAGTCCGTTGGCGGGCAGCTTCCAGAACTCGAGTTCGCCGCTTTCGTCGGACTGAACGAGCAGGTTCTTGCCGTCGGGCAGGAAGCTCGCCTCGCGGTAACGCACGTCGGCCTTGCGCGGAACTTCGACGAATCGTCCCGCCTCCAACGGCGCCACAAAGACCTGTCCGCGCGCGGTCAGCGCCAGCCGGTCGCCGCTCGGCGAAAGGTGGGCCGACGTCAGATAATCGAGCGGCTTCTTGATCCATTTCTCGCGCTGTTGGTCGAAGTCGGACGCCAAGGTGACGTTGAGCTGCGTATCGCGGCCGCTGGCGAGATCGAACACATGCAGGTCGCCGGCGCGAGCGTAGGCGATGCGGCCGTTGTCCAGAGAAGCGGTCGCCACGTCGAAGCCGGTGTGCTTCGTCAACTGCTTCAGGTCGGTGCCGTCGGGCTTCATCGACCACAGGTTCATCGTGCCGTCGCGATCGCTGACGAAGCAGAGGCGGTTCTGCCACCACATGGCGTTGCGGCTGGTGCCCGGGAAGTCGCGCACCAGCGGCACCGCCTCGGGTTCGCCCTCGGTGAAGTGCCACAGGTTCTCGATCCAACCGCCCTCGTAGCGTTTGGTGCTGCTCGACTGCTTCGGCAGGCGCGTGAAGAACAGCGTCTTGCCGTCGGTCGCGAACACGCCCTCCGACGCCTGTGCCAAAGGAAGCACGCGTCGCGCGCCGGTCTTTGGGTCGAGGCGGACGAGCTGTGAGTTGGGCAGCGT
>JBEISV010000573.1:0-2815 GCA_040375265.1 Verrucomicrobiales bacterium | reverse complement strand
TTCCGGCCCATCCCGGATTCCGTGGTCGGGGCCAACCGGACTTTGATCCAGCGGACGGATTTGCAGACCTTCATCTGGTCCTACGGCCTCTACTACGATCCGGACCGGCGCCAGGCGAACTTCGGCATCGTTGATCAGGAAGGAAACTCGGTTCTCATCTTCGCCGACGTTCCCGATGACGGGCGGTTTCATCGCGTGGCGGGAACCTTCCGGGCCGGGGAACTGGCGCTGTTCGTGGATGGGGTGCTCGGAACCAACCTGGTGACCACGTTGCGTCCCGATCCGCGCCCCAAGCTCGGCATTTCCGTGGGCGCGATCTGGAACGGGGGCTACTGGTTCTCCGGGGAGATCAGCCGGGTGCGAATTTCGGATCGGGCGCTCGTTCCCGATGAATTCATCCCGGCCCCGAGCCCCGACCCGGCCTGGCTCGCCGATTGGGACTTTGAGGACGGACGGCAGGGCGAATTTCCCCTTCGCATCCACGATGCCAGCGGCAACCAGAATGACGGGGTGTCCGCCGCGGCCGGTGGGCCGCTGGGCCAGGAAACCTGCGGCCTGCCATTGCCGGAGGATCAGCGGCCGCGTTATGCGGGAACGGTCGGCGGCGACTCCGGCGCGGTCGCCTTTTCGATGCCCGCGCTGATGTCCGTCGGCGGCGGCCGCGGATTCTCCACCGGCCCGATTCCATCGCTGTCCCCGGCCGGCGACCTTACCTGGGAGCTGGTGGGACGATTTTCCCGCACCGCCAATGATTGGTCCCGGAAGACCTTGATCCAGTCCGTAGTGGGCTCCACCCCTTGGGCGGAACTGTATTTGGATCCCCGGGCGGGAAGCATTGGCCTGGTCGCCCGGTCCGCCGACGGAACCACGACTGTCGAGATGCCCTGGCCGAGCGATGACTCCACCCACGGCATTCTGGCCCAGCGGGTGGGAAATGAACTGCGGTTGCACCTCGATGGGGAATTTGTCTCGAGCCGGCCCACGAGTGTCGGTCCGGTCCCGGCTGGGCCGGCGGTCATCGTGGTGGGAGCGGCGCGTGATGGGGCCGGGGCTGTGGTCGGTGAGTTCGACCGGGTTCGGCTCGCCAACCGGGCCGTGCCTCCCGGAGAATGGCTGCCCAATCCGGCGCGGGTGGAGGGTGTGCCAGTGGTGTGGTTGCGGCGGCATTTTGGAGCGGGCTTCACCAACAGTCCGGCCGCGGCCGCCTCGGCCGATCCGGACCAAGACGGCGCGGACAACGCGACCGAATTCCGGTTGGACAGCGATCCCACCGATCCTCTGTCGGGCTTCCGCGCCCACCTCACCGTTGGCGGTCAGCTGCGGTGGCCGGGCATTCCCGGACGGTCCTATCAATTGCTGCGCCGCACGCCAGACCAAGGCGCCTGGGTCGAAGTGGGGCCTCCGGTCGTCGCCGAAGCGGCGCTGGTGGAAACCACGGTTCCGACTGACGCGGATTCAGGTGCGTTTTTTCAGGTGCGCGCCTTGGCACCGTGACGGCCTCCGCGGGGTAGTCCGGACAATGCAGGGTTACCCTGGCCGCATTCCCGCCGCCGCTAGGGAAGGACCATTCGCCCGAGCGGCAGCCAACCGCCGTCGGCCGGGTCCGGATACCGATTCGCAAACCGGAGCGGCTTTCCGCTGCGGAGCGGATGGGGCACCCCGAGGGCGACCGTGATATCACCCGCGATGGAGGCGGGCAGGATGACCTTGGCGGTGCCGGTTGCCGGGCGGCCGGACAGCAGCTGCCGGAGCGAAAGGGAGCCGACCTCGGCGGCGACTTCGCCGCCGGCCGCGGCGCGGACCCGCAGCCGCACCGGCCAGTCGGCATAAAGCGGCGCGACGCCCCGATTGGTGAGCGTCACCGCGAAGTTCAACTCCCGGCCGGCCACCACGGCGGACGCCTCGAGCACCTGAAACTCGTAGCCTAGGCTCCGCGCCGCGGCCAATGCGCGTTCGCGTTCGGCCGGCATCTGGGGGCGGGACGTGCTCGAATCCATCAGCCACGTGGCGTGGGTCTCGGCCACGCAGCGGGCGAAGTCCTGACCCGCCCGGCAACCCGGTTCCTGCCACAGGCACGGCCAGAGTTCCGGCCGGATTTCGCCGCCGATCGGGGCGGTGCGCCAGCGCTCCAGGGCGTCAGGGCCGGCCTTCCGCAGGGCCGCGAGGTAGAACCAGCTGTCGCTCTTGCGGCCGGTTTCCAGCGTCGCCCAACCGAACGAGTCGTCGTGGTAGCCGAAGTTGCGCCGATGATTGGCCGCGTGGGCGTAGTCCGCCTCACCCGCCGGATACCGGAGCAACACCGGCGTCTTCCGGAAGGCGGCCTCGTAGGCGTCCATGACCTCCGTCTGCACCGCCTTCGAGGCAAACCACTCCGAGTGCGGATAGCAGTGCCATTCGCCCCAGGTGCCCAGCAGCCCCGCGGTGAGGAAGCCCAGGCGCGGATCGCCGTCGTAACGGGCGCCCAGGGCGGCGATGAAATTCGTGAGCGCCGCGCGCAGGCGCGGGTCTTCGTAGTCGGGGGTGTGGTCCAGCGCGGGCGGCAGCGGCTGGGTATTGGTGTTGGTCCAAGCATGCAGCGTCAGTCCGGCCTCCAGCAGATACTGCGGCACGCCGCTGGGCTTGCGGGGATATTCGAGGTAGATGCGGAACACGCCCTGGCAGCCGCGGGACGCGATGTCGTCGAGCAACCGCTCCAACGGCGCCCAGTCGAACTGCCTCGGCCCGGTCATCAGGGAGGCGAGCGGCAGGTATTGGAACTCGAGGGAATGGGGAAACAGCTTACCCGGCCCAGCGTAGGGGACGAATCCCTTGAGCG
>JBEISV010000686.1:0-1571 GCA_040375265.1 Verrucomicrobiales bacterium | reverse complement strand
GGTCTCCTTCGCTATCTCCACCACCAAATCTCGTTTGGTCATAGGCTGGGGATTACGGGGATTGATCTGAAACCGAGGGGAGTCGTTCGTGCGTTGGTAGAAAGGTCCGCGGGGAAGTCAAGCGGGGTTTGGGCCGATTCTGGCAGCGAGGCGCCTTTTCTCCCCGAGTGCGGGGCCCGTGCCGCCATCGTGCTACCGGCAAGATGCCGGCAGCACCTCGGGCGGAGCCGATGGAGAGATCGCGTTGCGCAATCGGTGACCTACTGAGTCCGTGGCCGAGTGATGGCGGCCCAGTTTCGGGAAGTGACTGGCACGGTTTGGCTTCGCTTTCCCGGCGGACCGGTTTACAGGCTGCGGCGCACGACGATGACTCCCGAGACCTGTCCCAACTGCGGTGCCGAGGTGCCGCCGCGCGCGCGGGCCTGCCCCGAGTGCGGCGCGGACGAAGCCACCGGCTGGAACGATCGCGCCGAGGAGCAGCGCCTCGGCATCAGCGACCCGGACGACTTCGACCGCGAAGCATGGGAACGGGAGGAATTCGGGCCCGCCAAACCACCCGGGTTGGCCTGGCATTGGAAGTTGGCAGGCGTGCTGGTGCTGGTGGGCTTGCTGTGGTGGGCGATCCCGTGGTGACCGGTTCCGGCATTGCGGACCGGCGCGGCGCTGTTTACCAAGCCGCCATGCGCCTGATCCCCCTGTTTGCCTTCGCCGCCTGCTCCGCGCTGGCCGCCGCTGACGGTTCGCTGGACCTTTACTGGATCGATTCCGAGGGCGGCGGCTCCACGCTGCTGGTCACGCCGGCCGGCGAAAGCGTGCTGATCGACGCCGGCAATCCCGGCGGCCGTGATCCCGCCCGCATTCACAAGGTCGCCATCGAGGTGGCCGGCCTGAAGCAGATCGACCACCTGATCGTGACCCACTTCCACATCGACCACTTCGGCGGGGCCGCGGAACTCGCCGCGCTGATACCCATCCGCCACGTCTGGGACAACGGCCTGCCGGACGCCGATCCCGACGGCAACCGCCAATCGACCTGGCCGCTGACCAGCAAGCCCTACCGGAACCTGCCCGCGAAGGAACGCCATGTCGTGCAACCCGGCACCGTCGTCCCACTGGGCGGCGAGACCGGAAAACTCGTCCCCGAGCTGCGCTGCGTGATGGTCCGCCAGCAGGCCTGGACCCCGCCGTTCCGCGAGTTCAAGCACTGGGACAACACGCCCGCGCCGGCGGCGAAACCAGTGGACACCTCCGACAACGCGAACAGCTCGGCCTGGGTCCTGCAATACGGGCCGTTCCGCTTCTTCGACGGCGGCGACCTGACCTGGAATTCCGAGACCAAACTGGCCTGGCCGGTGCCGCTGGTCACGTTGGTGGACGTCTACCAAGTCACCCACCACGGGTTCGACGTGAGCAACAATCCCTTCCTGGTGCGGGCGCTGAACCCGACCGTGACCGTGATGAACAACAGTCCGACGAAAGGTTCCGCCGGCGAGGTGTTCGCCACGTTCCGCGGTCTGCCGGCCCTGAAGGCGCAATACCAGGTTCACAAGAACACGCGGCCGGACGGGACG
>JBEISV010000395.1:0-4559 GCA_040375265.1 Verrucomicrobiales bacterium | reverse complement strand
GTTGCCGAGGTCGATGTCAACGCCAGCGGCGGCGTAGGCTTTTTGCTTCATTTCCGGGGCCGCAGGTTAACCACCCCGGCGGGCCGGGGAACATGAATTTCACCGCCGGACAACGTGCCGACGGCGTCCAGCCGGCAATTCAGGATGGCCCTGTGCCCGATGCTGCCAGCCTCCCTTGGCGCCGTTGGCGGCTTTCGTTGCCGTTTTGACCCTAGCCGCCCCGGACCGTTCCGGCCCACCCTGCCGGGCAATCGCCATTGGCCGCATGAAACACTTCGTTCGCCTCGTCCGACAGGCACTTCCGCTGCTGGTTTCCCTGCTTCTCTTCGGCTGCCGCACGGGGCCGGCGCCGGTCACTGGGGTGCCGCCTGAACTGCGGGCGCGCTTCGGCTTGGCGCCGTTCTACCAGAAGCGGATCCAGGTCGGTCCGTTCCCGATCGTGGGCTCGACCAACCTTTCGGACCACGCCCTGCGGGAAGCCTCCTGGATCGTGAACCAAATGGTGGGACACCGGCCGGACATCCTGGCCGCCATGGCTTCCAATCACACGCGGCTCGCCGTGATGGCTTACAACGAGTTCACCACCGACGTGCCGGAACACGCCGGCCTGACTCCGCGGGTCTATTGGGACCGCCGGGCACGCGGTCTCGGCGCGACTCCCGACGCACCGGCCGTCAGTTGCGGCGAGGAAAACATCCTTTCCTACCCCGGCGACGTCTATCCGACGGAAAACATCCTGATCCACGAGTTTGCCCACGCCATCCACGAGATGGGGATGCGGCCGCTCGACCCCAGCTTCGATGCCCGGCTGCTCACCGCCTTCCGCGGCGCGACCAACCAGGGCCGGTGGAAGGGGACCTACGCGGCCGTGAACCATCACGAATACTGGGCCGAGGCGGTGCAGTGCTGGTTTGACGACAACCGCGAGAACGACGCGCTCCACAACCACGTCAACACCCGCGCCGAGCTCAAGGAATACGACCCGACTGTGGCCGGGCTGTGCGCGGAGGTGTTCGGCGACCGCCCCTGGCGTTACCTGCGGCCGATGAAACGCCCCGCGGCCGACCGTGAGCATCTCCGGGGCTTCGATCCCGCCAAGGCGCCCACCTTCCGATGGCGCGCGGAGCCGGTGCCCGCGCGGCCCTTGGTCCGGCTCTACACCGCGGCCGGGGAAATCGAGCTGGAGCTCGCTACGTCCGCCGCGCCGCTGACCGTGACCAACTTCCTGCGCTACGTGCACGAGGGTCTTTACGCCGACGGCCAGTTCTTCCGCGCCGTCACCGCGGAAAACCAGCCCGCCAACGCGGTGAAGATCGCCGTGCTGCAAGGCCAGGCGAATCCGGCCCGGACCAACGAGTTTTTCGCGCCCATCCCGCTGGAACGCACCCGCAATACTGGCCTCCGGCATCAGGACGGCACGGTTTCCATGGCCCGCGCCGAACCGGATTCGGCCCAGGACCATTTCTTCATCTGCCTCGGCGACCAGCCGGAACTCGATTTCGGCGGCCGGCGCAATCCCGACGGGCAGGGTTTCGCCGCGTTCGGCCGGGTGGTGAAGGGGCTGGAACTGATCCGCAGCTTTCATCTTCAACCGGCGGACGGCCAACGGCTGCGGAAGCCCGTCAAAATCCAGCGGGCCATCCGCCTGAATTGACTCTCCGGACCTGGCGTCGCGTCATTGCCCGGCATGAGCTACGTGATGGTTGACGTGGAGTCCGACGGGCCGATTCCGGGCGATTACTCGATGGTCTGCTTCGGCGCGGTCATCGTGCGGGACGACTTGGCCGACACGTTTTACGGGCGCCTGCGCCCGATCTCCGACCGGTGGGTGCCGGCGGCCTTGGCCGTGTCGGGCTTCGATCGCGCCGAGACGCTGGCCTTCGACGAACCCGCGACGGTGATGCGGGACTTCGCGGCGTGGGTGGTGGGCAAGTCCGTGGGGCGCCCCATCTTCGTGGCGGACAACAACGGCTACGACTGGAGCTTCGTGAACTGGTATTTCCACCATTTCACCGGCGCGAACCCGTTCGGTTTCTCCTCCATGAACCTAGGCTCGCTCTACAAAGGCGCCGTGCGGGACACGTTCCAGAGTTTCAAGCACCTGCGGCGGACTCAACATACCCATCATCCCGTCGACGACGCTCGCGGCAATGCCGAGGCGATGCTGGAATTCTGCCGCGCACTGGAGTTGAAGATCCGGTTCGAGTGAACCGCTGGGCCCGCCCGGGCCGTTCCTTCAAGGCTTCCGCCGCACTTTCGCCCGCAGGCGGACCACTTCCGCCAATGTGTTCCGGGCCAGCGCGTCACTCGGGTCCAGGCGCACCGCCTCTCGCAGGTGGAATTCCGCCTCGGCCAACCGGCCGCGTTCGCCAAGGGCGATGCCCAGGCTGCCCTGGGCCTGGGCGTGGGCCGGGTTCAGCCGCACCGCCTCGGCAAACTCCCGCTCCGCCGCGATGGCGTCCTTCCGCTGCTGGTAGAGGATCCCCAGGTTGTAGTGGGCATACGCATCCGCCGGGTTGAGCTGGATGGACCTGAGCAGTTGTTCCATGCCGCCGGCCACGTTGCCGAGTTGGGCCAACGCGGTGCCCAGCCGGCTGCGGGCATGCGCGTCGTCCGGATTCAGCCGCAGCCGATACTGCTGGTAGGCCACGATGTCCGGGATGGCCTTCATCCCGTAGGCTTGGCGCAGCTTGGCGAGCCCCTGCGGAGTGGCCGGTAGCATCTGCAACCACAGCTCGGCCATCTCGTCCTGGGTCTGCACCCCGTAGCGGACCCGGACCGGCGGGCGGTTCGGGTTGAAGGGATTGTTGGTCGTGTTGTCGAACACGTAACGCATCAGCAGCCGGGTTCCGGCGGGCAGCGACACCGGTTCGGCGAACCGGTAATCCCCCTGCCAGTTGAAGTTCCAGTCGGGAATGTGCAGGAACAGGTTGGTCACCCCGTTGGGCAGCACCGCCAATCCCCGCAGGTCCCGCCCCAGGTAGTGGCAGTGCGGGTTCACGCCGATCAGCGTGACATCGGCCGGCAGTGTGAACGAGTCCTCAACCAGGTGGTTCGTGGCGCCGGGCGGGATGTCGATGGTCAGCGAGGCAAGGTCGAGCTTGAAGAACTCCCGCTCCGGCGGCCGGTTGGTGAAGTAGAAGCCAATCCGCGGCGCAATCTGTTCCGGCCGGCCGGAAGGCTGCAGGTGTAACTGCACCACCAGGTCCGCGCCGGCGGGCAAGGTCCACGCCAGGCCCGGCGGCGACTCGTAGGAACGACGCCCGGGCTGCCAGCTCAGGAAGTGCCCGCCGGGCGATTCCATGCCGTCCGGCAGGTCGAGCCCGGGAAATCCCGGCTCCGCGTCCTTCGCGTCCTCGGCCCGGGTGCTGCCGGTGCGGTCCACCAGCATGAAGGCATGGTGCACGGCCCGGTTCTCCGGCCGGAACTGGATGGCCCGCACGTAACGGTTGCTAGTGGCGCTGGGCACCGTTATGACCAAGTTCCGGTAAAGATCCGCGCCGTCGGCCCGGAGCGGGAACGGCACCTCGGGGGTCACGATCAGGTCCGGTTCGCCCAACTGCCAAACCCCGCCGAAGTCCGGCGGCGGCGGCAGATCCTTGGCGTCTCCCTCCGGCATGCCGTCCTCGACCCAGCGGCGGAACACCGCGATGTCCGCGTCGGCCAGGCGACGGTCCCCGAGAAATTTGTAAGGCCCGGGCGCCGGCTGCCACGGCGGCATGAATCGACGGGCGGTGACCTCGACGATGGTCGGCCCCTTCTTCTTGGCCTGGGCGTAGGTCAGCAGCGGGAACGGCCCCTCTTCACCCGGACGATGGCAGGTCGCGCAGTGGCGGAAGATCAGGGGCGCCACGTCGCGGTTGAACGTCACCGGCGCGGCCATCGCCGGCCATCCGCCGACCAGGAGTAGCGCCAGGAATTGCCCGGCCGACCGGCGAGCCCAAGGCGCCCAGGCGCGGATTATCCGGAAGATTTGCGGCGGCGAAATGACCATGCTCTGCGGTGAACGGAGTGTATGGCCCGCCCGCCGGGAGGGAAACGTGGTTTTGCGGGGAGGACCGGACCGGACTCCCGCGGCGATCCGTGTTCCCGACCATGGCGTCGCCTGTTGAATTCCCCGCCCTGCCCAGCATACTGAGCCCGTCATGCGAATTCCCGGCGACGACACCGACCGGCCGTGGCGGAAATCCCGCCTCGCCGCCCGCATCCTGTTCCGCAAGGAGGCGGGGCGGATGACGGCGCGTGACCGGCGCATTGCCCGGGTGCTGGCGGCGGATCCCGAGGTGACCAACCGGCTGATTCAGCAGGGGGTCTATTTCCTACACATCGGCAATCGTAAGCATGAGTTCGATCACAACCTCGGACTGGTGGCGCGGTGAGGTGGATTGGGAGACGCCGGCCGGGCTACTGCTCCGCCGGTTTTTCGCAACCCTTCCCGCCGAAGGGCGTTTTCATCTCGTCCTTTACGGATCGGCGCCGTTGCAGCTCACGCTCAATCGGACTTGGCTGAGTGCGGACGTGGATTTCTTTTCGGATGACGACGAAGACTTCAATGAACT
>JBEISV010000111.1:0-11485 GCA_040375265.1 Verrucomicrobiales bacterium | reverse complement strand
TACCACCTGCATGTCGCCCGCGGCACCAAGTCCAGCATCGCCGGCACCAAATTCGACGTTCACCTCGAAGCCGCCCACAGCCACGAACACCCGCACCCGGCCGGCGCCGACTGCGGCCACGGTTGCGACCATAACCACGACCATCCGCACGACCACGGGCACGCGCACCCCCATCACCACGACGACAGCCGGGATTTCGCTGCCATCCAGGCGCTGATTCATGCCAGCACGCTGTCCGACTGGGTCAAGGAACGTTCGATCTCGGTGTTCCGTCGGGTCGCTGTGGCCGAGGGCAAGATCCACGGCGTGCCGCCGGAACAGGTCCACTTCCACGAAGTCGGCGCGGTGGACTCCATCGTGGACATCGTCGGCGCCTGTCTCGCGCTGGAACTGCTCGGTAAACCGCGCGTGCTCGCCGCCCCGGTCGTCGAGGGCACCGGTTGGGTTCGCTGCGCGCATGGCCGCTTCCCGGTGCCGACCGCCGCCACCCTGGAAATCCTCGGTGCCCGCGGCATCCCGGTCACGCAGTGCGAGGAACCCCACGAACTCGTCACGCCCACCGGCGCCGCGCTGCTCGCCGAGTTCGCCGAGACGTTCGGCCCCATGACCGGCCTGGTCGCCCGCAAGGTTGGCTACGGACTGGGCACCCGCGACAACCACACCCGGCCCAACGTGCTCCGCGCCGTCCTTGCCGACGCCCCGGACACCGCGACGGAACACGACTGGGAAACCGACACCGTGGCCGTGCTGGAAACCAACCTCGACGACGTCAGCGGCGAGATCCTCGGCCACTTCGTCGAATCCACGCTCAAGGCGGGAGCGCTCGACGTCTTCCACACGCCCATCCAGATGAAGAAGAACCGGCCCGGCGTGCTGCTCACCGTGCTGTGCGCCGCGGCCGACGCCGACCGCTTCACCGAACGCCTGCTCCGTCACACCAGCGCCTTTGGCGTGCGGCGGACCCTGGCCGAACGCCGCAAGCTTCGGCGCGAGTTCGTGCGGGTGAAGACCGAGTTCGGCGAAGTGCCGGTGAAGCTGGGCCGGCTCGACGGCGAAGTCATCCAGGTGGCGCCGGAGTTCGACGCGTGCCGCGACAAGGCGGTGCAAGCCGGCGTGCCGGTGCGCACGGTGATGGCGGCGGCAGAGAAGCTGGCCCGGGCGGCGGCCGGCTCGACAGGGGTTTAGCGGACGTAAGGCTAGCTCCACTGTCCCAAACAATCCCGCAGAATTGCAGCTCACCTAACCGTTAGGCATCGTCGCGTCGATGGCAGTTCCAGCATCCATTAAGAAATTCCTCGGAACTTGGACACGTGAAGACCAGAGCGTCGAATACACGATTTCCGTTAATGACGACCGAGTCATCGTGACAGGCATAGACACGAACGACGGAGAGGAGTTGCGGATTCAGGACATCACATTGATGGCTCAGAGTTGCGCTTTACCACAGTTTGCATTTCGACGGTCTTTTCCCTTCGCCATATCTTTCGATCGGTGCATGGCGATGAGATCGAGCACCAGTTCACGTTGACCGAGAATTGGATTCGGAAACAGGAGATCACGAATTGATGCCCAGCGATGCGGTAGAACGCCTCTAAGGGTTGCCGATTCGCATTGGGGTTAGGACGATATTCAGACCCAAGACAGGACCGGTCAGCCCCGGAGCGACGGCAGAACGTAGCCCCGGGGCGTGAGCCCAAGGGCACTATTCCATTCGCTGCTGAAGCCGCGGCAGGAGCGACAGAACACTGGGTTGGCCCTTAACGGATCCCGCTTCTACCGCCCCGCTGCGGCTTATCGCTTCTCCGCGCCGAACCCCGGGCTCACGCCCGGGGCTTTTTTCTGCCGCGCCTCCGGCGCTGAAAGACCTCGTCTCCGGGCCGCGATGCAATGCTTCGCCGTTACGGCACCACCCGGAAGTAGCCCTGCCCCGCCGTCAGCGCGGCGTCGTAGGGCGAGGTGACGTCGAGGGTTTCCCAGTCGCCCGTGTAGAGCGTCTCGCGATGTTGCAGGCGGTAGCCCGCCGGCCAGGTGAGCCGCAGCGTGTTGCTGCCGGGCGCGGGCAATTCGAAGGTGACTTCCGCCGCCTCGGGCACGATGTCTGCCGACAGGCGCGCGACGTAGAACGCAGCCAGGTCGCCGAACAGGTTGCCGATGTTGTAGGCGCGCAGGTCGGGCCATTCGTAGCGCAGGTCACCAAAGTCGAGCGCCGCGGCGGTCGGCGGGAAGAGCGAGAATCCAGCCGTCCAGATGGAGCTGCTGGCGTTGACCGCCACGCAGTAATCCTTGGCATTGTCGTAGGTGCTAAAGGCGGGCGACCCGGTGTGACGGATGAATTGCTCACGTCCGTCGGCGCCGATCTGGGCCACGAACGCGTCGTGCGCGGTCAGCGAGGAGCCGGCCACGATGTTCGTGCCGAACGGCACCGGGCGGACGTAAAGGCCGCTCGGGGTCGGCGCGGTGCGGAACCAACCGGCGAGCGCGACCGAGCCGTCGGCCCGCAGCGCCGCGTCATCCACGTGCAGCCACCACGCCTTGGCCCAGGCGACGTCACCGGCCGCCGTGAACTTGGCGGCCAGGCTGAAACCCTGAAGCTGGTTGGTGCCGATCTGGAAGGTGAGGTTCGCCTGGTTGCCGATGCCGAAGCCACCGGCAATCACCGCGTCGCCCTGGGCGTCCACCAGCAGGCGGAACGGGTCCACGACACCGATGGACGGGCCGCCGTAGGTGCGGGACCACAGGAAGGCGCCCGTGGCGTCGTAGCGGGCCAGCACCCAGCTTTGCGCGCCGGGCGTGCCGAGCGCCGCGAGGTTGGTCGGACCGAGGTTGATGGCCTGAACCCGGTTGCCGCAGAAGTAGAAGCCGCCCAAGCGGTCGAAGGTGACCTGGAAGTTTTCGGGCGTCAGCGTGCTGGGCAGGTTTGCCAGCGTGACGACCGGCTGCTCGTTGCCGTTGAAGTCGAACCGGTGCAGGGAACGATCCGCGTAGGCGACGCGGACATGTCCCTCGGCGTCGAGGTCCGCGGCGACCACGGCGGAATTTCCGGCGACAATCTTCGAGGACCACAGCGGCGTGCCGTTCGTGGGGTTCAGGCGGGTAATGACATTGCCGACGAGGAAGATCTCGCCGGAAGGCGCGACGAGCGGTGAATGCTTCTGGAGGCCGGGCGGCAGCTCCGGGCTGCGCCACGCCCACTGGCCGTCGGGATGGAACTTCTCCAGCCATAGCGCCGCACCGCGCGCGGTCTCCATGTGGAGCAGGTAGGTGTTCCCCGCGTCGTCCACGGCCAGATTCTGCGGCGTGCCGAGGTAATTGGCAGCGCTGGTGACCATCTCCCAGCCGCTCATGTTCGGCCGGATCTGCGGCGTGACGGTGACGGGCGGGCTGGTGGTGACGCCGAAGGCGTTGCTCGCCACCAACGCATAGCTGCCACGGTTGGTGCGATACAGCTCGGGGAAGATCAGCACACGCGACGTCGCGCCAGGAATCGGCACGCCGTTGAAGAGCCACTGATACGTCGGCGGGGGCGAACCCGAAGCCGCGCCTTCGAGCACCAGACGGTCCTGGAGCAGGCCGGTCTGGGAGTCCGGCTCGCGGACGAACAGCGGCGCCGCAGCGACGAATTCCGGCGCGAGGCGGGCCAGGAAGATGTCCGTGCTGTTCACGACCATGTTGTTCGTCGAGGGCAGTTCAAACAGGTCGAAGCGCTGGCCCGAACTGCGCGTGATCGCGGAGGACGTGCCGCCGGGCAGCTTGCCCGCGATCACCAGTTCGCCGTTCGGGGCAAACGCCAGCTTCTGCACCGTGGCGGAACGGGCGTCGTCCACGAACGGCAGTTTGTCGT
Source organism: Verrucomicrobiales bacterium (assembly GCA_040375265.1). Taxonomy (GTDB): domain Bacteria; phylum Verrucomicrobiota; class Verrucomicrobiia; order Limisphaerales; family UBA9464; genus CAIWAH01. The sequence goes on along the minus strand of JBEISV010000111.1, from coordinate 7,644 downwards.
CGAGCGAGCGGAACCACTTCAGCGAACCCGCCGGGCTGAACTTCGCCAGCACCGCCCCGGCGCCCGGCAGCGGAACCAGAGAGCCAGCCCCGAAATCCATTCCCTTCGCTTGGCCCAACTGCACGGAGTCCGCCAGCACCGCGTTGCCCGCGGCATCGGTGGCCAGCAGGACGTTGCCCTGCGAGGTGAATTCCTGCGTCCACAGCAGTTCGCCGGTGCCGCTGAGCCCGGCCAGGTAACGCGGCGTTGCCGGCACGCCGGGTTGCAGCATCGCCGTGGTAGCGCTGCGGTTGGCGGTGAAGAAGACGCCCTGGGTTCCCGGAGTCACGGCCGTGACCAGAGTCTCCGCGATGAACTGGTTGTTGGTGCCGCCGAAGTTCTTCACCCATTGCGGTTGGCCAGTGGCGTCAAGCTTCGCCACGAAGCCGTCCGTGCCGACCTGAGTGAAGGTGGCAGACTGGACCACCTTGGTGGATTCCGCGGTCAACGCCCCGAACGCGACGCGCCCCTTGAACGAGCCGCCGAGGTAGAGGTTGCCGGCGGCATCGGCCGCGAAGATAGTCAGCACCTCGTTGTTGGTGCCGCCGAACTGCCGCACCCAGACCAACCGGCCCAGCAGATCGTATTTGGCGACGTAGAGATCGCGGCTGCCGTCGTAACGGGCGAACGTGGCGTCATAGCTGTTCGTGATCGTGACGCCGCCGACCTGGGCGGTGAACTGCGGCAGGAAGGCGTTCGTGATCACGTTGGTCGCGCCGAAGCGCACCCGGCCCATGAAATGCCCGGCCACCAGCACGCCGTCCGCGCTGGGCAACAGGCCCACGACATCCGCGCCGCGCTGGACGGTGGCGTTCTCGAAGCCATTGGTGAACGGGCCGGTCAGGCGCGCCGTCCAGAAGTTCGTGTAGGTGAGGTTGGTCAGCGTGGCGGTGACGATGTTGGTCGGGCGCACCCGCCGCAGATACCACGAGTCGGCACCGCTGCTGGAGCCATTGCCGGCGACCACGGCACCGCCTTGCCCGTCGGCCAGCACCGCCTTGATCGGCCCAAGCGCGGAGGCGAAGGCGGATTCCGGGGCCAGCGCCACGACGCGGTTCGTCGCGCCGTCCGCGGACCGTTCGGTGAGGCTCAGTCGTTCACCGGAGCCGACACCAAAGAAGAACGAACGGGTGCCGAGCAGGAGCGTGTTGTCCGGCGCCACCGCGAGCGCCGTCACGTCATCCAGGCCAGTCGGCGTGCCGAACTCGGCCGCGGCGACAATCTGCGGCGCCCGCCCCTCGGCATAACCGCGGACGGTGAGCGTGGCTTCCCGCGTCGGCGTCGCCGAGGTCACCAAGAATGCTGGCTGACCAAAGCTGGTGTCCGGATTGCGCAAAAGGTTGGTGACCACCGCCTGATAGCGGCCGGCGTCCTCGGGGACGACGTCGGCGATGATGAGGCGCGTGCGCTGATTGACGCCGCCGACCGCGGGCGGGGCGCCCAGGCTTTCATTGAGCATGGTGATGCGGGACGTGTTGAAGCTCTGCGGTTGCCCGTCCTTGAACCACACGACCTGAACCGCGTTGCTGCTGACGACGTCGAACGAGAGGACATTCGTCGCCGGCCGGCGCGGTCCGAGCACGCGGAAGGTGCCCGACTCCGATCCGGGACTGCCGGACCCACTCGCCACGATTAGTCCGTAACGGCGGTCATCGAACGTCTCCAACCGCGAGACAATGCCCACGGTCGGGAAGTTGGTGAGCCACGCCCCCATGAAGCCGGCCGCGCCGGGCACGAAGCCCCAGGTGCCATCGGCACCGACGCCGCCGTTCTGCGCGCCCACGTAGAAGCGGTTGCTGATGCCGAAGGTCAGATGCCAGACGCCCGTGGCGGTGAACGGCGGAATGGCGCTGTCCGGCGCCAGTTGGAGGATATGAGTCGTTTCCGGCTGGCCGCAGCAATTGGTCACGACCAGTCCGCTACGCAGCCCGGCGGTGTTGAATTCGCCGATGCCCACCGTGGCATCCGCGAGATCCTTGGTGATCGTCGCGGGCGGCAACGGACGCACGGTGACCGTGGCGACCGCGCTGGTCACCGCCCCCCAGCGGTTGCTGGCCACGAAGCGGTATTCGCCCGCGGTCTTGGGCAGCGCGGCAAACGGGAATCCGTTGGTCAGGGGACCATCGAGCGAGGGATACAACTGGCCGGGAAATCCCTGGTTGAACAGCACGTTGGTGCCCGCGTGCAGCCAGAAGACCGTCACCGGCGCCTCCCCGTTGAAGGCGGCCGTGACGTTGGTGTTCTGCGCGAAGTCGACGGCGAATGACGCAGGCTGGCTCAGCAGGACCGGCGGACCCGACGGCAACAAGGTGACCTGCGCCACGCGGCTGGTCGTGCTGCCACCGGGAGTCACCGTGGCGATGACCAAGTATTCGCCGCCACGGTTGGTGTCCGTGCCATTCACGAACAGCGTCGCCCCGTTGACGTTCGGAATCGTGGCGCTGCGGAGCAGGTTGGTTCCGTCGTGAACCCATTGATACGAAATTGTCCCGTCGCCGATCGCGGTCACGCCCAGTTGCACCGGCTGGCCCGGAAACAGTGAGAGGTCCGACGGCTGCACCGTGAGCTGCGGCGGACCGGGCAGGATCAGGTCCACGTGGACTACGCTGCTGGTGAGTGAGCCGCCGAAAGCGTTGGTGATGACGACGAAGTAGTCGCCGGTCCGCGTGGTATCGTTGGCGGGCAGGTTGACCGAAGCGAAGCCGAAGCCCTGGCCGGCCCCGTTGGCCAGCGGCGCGTTGTTCTTGAACCACTGGAACCCCGCGTTGACCTCGGTGGTGAACTGGGCGGTGAGGTTGAAATTCTGGCTCAGCTTCACGGTGCCGCCTTGCGGTTGCTGGGTCATTACCATCGCGGCCGGCGGGCGGATCGTGATGTTCGCGACCTGGCTGGTGACTGAACCGAAAGCGTTGGCCACCACCGCGAAGAATTCCCCGGCGCGGTCCGCTGAATTCTGGTTCACGAAGAGGAACTGGTTCGTTTCCCGCGGCAGGTTCGTGCTGCTGTGAAACCATTGGTAGGTCAGCGGGCTGCCGCTGGTGGCGGTCACGCTCAGCGACAATCCCTCCCCCGCCCCGATCGTCTGCGAGACCGGTTGGACCGTGATCACGGGCGGAACTGGCGCCGGAGGCGGCGGCAGCCGGAACATGCCGAAGGTATTCTGGAAGCCATCGAGGAACACTTGGGCGAAGAGCAGCTTGCCATCGGGCTGCATCGCGAAAGCCCGGGTCGTCTGGGTTCCCAGGCCCTGGATGCTGCCGGCATTCGGCAGATCGAGGCTGCCCGCCAACTTCCCGGTCGCGGTCAGGTAGAAGAAGCTGACGCGCCGGTCGCCCGCGGTCGGGTTCCGCACCAGCACCGCGCCGCCGTCCGGCAAGAACGCCGCGGGCACCGGATAGAGCCCCTGGCCGTTCGGCTGGCCGTTGAAGGTGAACGCCGGGTCGCGCACGCCGTCCGCGGAGAGCCGCGTGATGGCCGGCACGAAATTGTCCTGGGGCGCGACGAGGATCTGCCCGTCGGCCGCGATGGCGAACCGCGAGTCGTCCACCACGGTGTTCGGCGGCGAGATGAACTTGAACGTCGGATCGTTCGCGCCGGTGGTGGTGAGCCTGAACAGTTGCTGGATGCCGTTGCGGTTGGGGTCCCGGTCGCCCGCGAGCCCGAGGATCCTGCCATCCGCTTGGGCATGGAACTGGAGCGCGAGCAACGTCGGTCCGAACCCGCCCGTGTAAGCGAAGCCCGTGTCCGGCGAGCCGTCGGCGTTCAGCCGCGCGGGGCCGAAGACACCCGCGCTGGCCAGGAACGTGGTATAGACCACCTTGCCGTCGACCTGCACCGCGAGGCCGTCCAGCGCGCTTACGCCGCCGGCGTTGAAGCTCGGGTCCACCGAGCCGTCCGCGTGGAAGCGGATGATGTTCGTCCGCGCCACCGCGCCGGTCGTGTAGAACCACGGTTGGCCCGCGGCCACGATCCGGCCGTCCGGCATCCGCGCTAGCGCGGCCACGAGCGGTTGGCCGATGGGGCTGTTAGCCGCGATCGGCGGCGCAAAGCTCGCGTCGAGCGAGCCGTCGGCGTTCAGCCGGGCGAGCCCCGGACGGGACATGCCGCCGACCGTCTTGAAGTTGCCCCCGATGACGATCTTGCCGTCGGGCAGAACGATCGCGGCGTTGGGCAAGCCGTCCATCGGTAGCGTTTGGAAGGTCGTGTCGCGAGCCGTTGGCAAGGCCGCGAAAAGATTCGTTCCGCCGAAGACCAAGGCGGCGGTGGCGAATCCGCTTACGGTGCGCTGAAGTTGGCCCAAGAAAGAAATCGGATGCATGTGTGGTTAACCCTTCCTGCGAAGGCGGGCGGGACGGGACCAAAGAAACCGTCGCTGGGGAATACGTATTGCTACGTAGTAGCAGGAAGTTAGGTCGATGCCGGAACAGGGACCGAGCCCCGGTTCCCGCAGATTTTCCCTCCGATTCCGGACCTCGTTCCGCCCCTGGTCGTCGAGAAGTATTGGGATCACCGGGCTGAACTGTGGGTTGGGGACCAGTCGTGGACCGGCGACCCGCGGCTTGACCCGAACCCGGACCGGTTCGCACGCTTGGCCTGTGCTCGCCCAAGTCAACTCCGCCGCCGTCCAGGGCATTGAAGCCTTCCCCATCGAGGTGGAGGTGGACTCCAACTTCGGCCAGACGAACATCGTCATCGTGGGCTTGCCCGACGCCGCGGTGAAGGAGTCCCGCGACCGCGTGATGACGGCGCTGACCAACTCCGGGTTCCGGTTCCCGATGGGCCGCGTGACCATCAACCTGGCCCCCGCCGACGTGCGGAAGGAAGGCCCCAGCTTCGACCTGCCCATCGCCTTGGGCACGCTGGCCGCCACCGAGCAGATCGAACCGCGGACGCTCGGCGACTACGCCATCGTCGGCGAACTCGCCCTGACCGGCGCCGTGCGCACAGTGAAGGGCGCCCTGCCCATCGCCATCCGCGCCACGGCCGAAGGCCGCCGCGGCATCCTTGTGCCGCGGGACAACGCCGCCGAGGCCGCGGTCGTGGACGGGTTGGACGTCATTCCGGTCCTGAACCTCCGCGAAGCCGCCCTTTTCCTCGAAGGCGAAGTGCAGATCGCGCCGCTGAAGGTGGACACCACCGCGCTCTTCAACCAGCCGCCACCCGACGACGTGGACATGGCCGACGTGAAGGGCCAGGAGTCCGTGAAGCGTGCCCTCGAAGTCGCCGCGGCCGGCGGACACAACCTGCTGCTCATCGGTCCACCTGGAACTGGTAAGTCGATGCTCGCAAAGCGCCTCGCGACCATTCTTCCCCCGCTCACTTTGGAAGAGGCGCTGGAGACGACCAAGATCCACAGCATCGTGGGTCAACTCGCCCCGGGCCAAGCGCTGGTGACGCAGCGGCCGTTTCGCTCGCCGCATCACACTGCCAGCGACGCCGGGCTCTTGGGCGGCAACATCAATCCCACGCCCGGCGAAATCTCGCTCGCGCACCACGGCGTGCTGTTCCTCGACGAATTGCCCGAGTTCAAGCGCAGCGTGCTGGAGACGATGCGCCAGCCGCTGGAGGAAGGCCGCGTCACTATTTCAAGGGCGGCCGGCACGATGACCTTTCCGAGCCAGTTCATGCTGGTGGCCGCGATGAACCCGACTCCGGACGGGAAAATGCCCTCGGAGAGCAAATCGTCACCGCGCGAAATCCAGGCCTACCTCGGGAGGATCTCCGGGCCGCTGCTCGACCGCATCGACATCCACGTCGAGGTGCCCCAAGTGAAGTTCGCCCAGATGACCAACGCAGCGCCGGGAGAACCCAGCGCCGCGATCCGAGCCCGGGTGATTGCCGCCCGCGAACGGCAGCGCGCGCGCTTCGCCGGCCGGCCGATCACCTGCAACGCCCGCATGGGCACCCGCGAGCTAAAGCAGTTCGTGCAACTCGACGAGATGACGCTCCAGATGCTGAAGAACGCGATGACCGAGCTGAATCTCTCCGCCCGCGCCTACGACCGTATCCTCAAGGTCTCCCGAACGATCGCCGACCTCGCCGGGAGCGACACGGTCACGCACGAACACGTCTTCGAAGCAGTGCAATATCGCTCGATGGATCGGAACCTGTGGGGGTGACATTCGCTTCCCATATCCGACGAAACCCAATCACCACGGCTCTGCGCGCGTTGCCGCCGCAGCCTTGATCCGGCGGCCGACGGGAACCCGGCGCATTCGCTGTCCCGCGTGCCAGCGCGCCGTTTGGCGTCGCGAGGGCCTGGTGCTGTGGACGGTCATGGGAGTGCCGCCCCTGCTCGCCTTCAGCCTAGGAGTCAGCGAGTCATCCGGTGTTAGAAACGATGTGCACCAAATTTGTATCCGAATAGGGCGAAAGGATAACGAACGTGAAGAAAAGCCCAAACACGGCACAGAATTCAGAACTACCATAACCTGTCTGGCACAAATTGAATTCGTCCAATGCGGGACAGGAATTCTTCAGAGTGGGGGATGTCTATCGAACGAAAGCTCGTGGGGGGGCGGCTTGTGTTGGTGACCAACTACGCAAGAGGCCTGATGTTTTTCCCGGATCCTGAGCCGGTTACTTTGAGCAGCGGTGCGATCCCAATGTGCCAAAACGATCAATACTCTTGGTGAAACGGAAAGCAGTGCGGGCGCCGCGGAAATTCTCGCATTGGCTTTCCGGCCACCAGCCTGAAGCCCTCGTCAACACAGGCGCTTCCGCAGCATTTGAGCCACAAAACAGGGGCCGCCATTCCCGTTTTTATCTCCGTTTTGGCCTCCGACCAAAGACAGCATTCTCGGAAGAGGCTGTTTGAAAGCTGCTTGTGAAGATTGGAGCGGGTGAAGGGAATCGAACCCTCGTGATTATTACCAAAAGGATTCTTGGGGAGTTTCCATGAATCAAAGTCAAAAGTCGTGCGAAACACCACCATCCAGACCACCCGATGAACTTGGACCGAACACCTCACCACTGGATACCACTCCCGACCATACCATGGTGCGATTTCCTAGGGGCGCGGCCAGACGGCCCAAGACCGCCGGCGCGGCGGCCGTCTCTTCCAGCCGATAGGTGACGGCGGCCGACTTGCGGGTGTCGAGGGTGCACCAGAGACGGATCTGGACGTATCCGTTGGCGGAACCCTCGTTGAGCTGGAAGCGCAACGAGACAAAGCCCACCTCGACTGGGTTTATGTCGTCGAGGAGGCTCGCTTCCATATTCACGCGTTCTGCATGAACGGGTGACATGGAAGCGGCCTTTGCCGCATTACTAGACAGCGCGGCGCACATCAGGTCTTCGTGGCAGGCCGAGTTCTTCGCCGTATGGCTTCACTGGAGGGTCTTCGGCGCGACCGGCCGAACCCGGCCTCCGGAGGAAAGTCCAAGTTCACGAATCGAAATGGACACGTCGGGAACCGTGCGCCGATCCCGTGCAGCAACGAGGAGGAAATGCCGGCCCTGATTGAGCCGCAGTGGCAACCGCTTCGGAGACCAGGTTTCCCGTCCCAGCCGCAGATCCCACAACTCCTTGCCATCGAGATAAAACTGGACCTCAAACTTCCCACCCGGAGCACCGGAAGCCACGGTGACCTCCGCCCAGAGGTCG
>JBEISV010000448.1:0-4050 GCA_040375265.1 Verrucomicrobiales bacterium | reverse complement strand
TCGTAGGTGGTCGGCTGTTTTTCGTGACGCTCGGCGAGTTCCTTTTTCCGGGCCTCGACACGGGCCTTGTCCTCGGCCATTTCGCCTCGGCGTTTCGCCTCATTCATCGACACCGACTTCTCGGCCTGCCGCTTCTTGAAACGTTCCACGTCCTCGCGGACGTAGCTGAAGTCATGGTCCTTGGCCAGGCGGTCGGTCGAACGGCGGGTCAGTTCGGGCAGGACCGGCTGAATCTTGTTCACCTTCTCGAACGCCGCGCTGGCGATGGTATCCCACGGCAGGGCGTTGGTCAGGGAAGCCTCGCCGACCTCGAGATGGTTGTTCACCCCGGGCAACACGAGGTCCGGCGTCACACCTTTGAGCTGCGTGCTGGCGCCGCTGGCCCGGTAGAATTTGCGGATGGTGATCTTGGCGGCGCCGGGATTCTGGGAGAAGCGGGCCAGCCAATTGCCCAGCTCCTGGACGGTCTGGACGGTGCCCTTGCCGTGGGTCGAATTGTCACCGACCACGATCGCCCGACCATAGTCCTGCAAGGCGCCCGCCACGATCTCGCTCGCGCTGGCGCTGAATCGGCTGGTCAGGACCATCAGCGGCCCGTCGTAGGCCACGGATTCGTCGGAATCTTCCTCGACCTGCACCGAGCCGTCGAAATTCCGCACCTGCACCACGGGCCCGGACTTGATGAACAAGCCCGTCAGGTTGATCGCTTCCTCCAGCGAACCACCGCCGTTGCGCCGCAGATCCAGGATTATTCCCTGGGCCCCCTCGGCGGTAAGTTTCTTAACCAGTTTCGCCACGTCGCCGGTGGTCGTCTTGCCCGAGCCGCGGCGGCCGCCGACGGGGAAATTGGCGTAGAAGGACGGCAAGTCTATGACACCCACACGGGTGAATTGGCCGTTGTCGGCGGGCACCTCGATCAGCTTCGACTTGGCCTCGCTGTCCTCGAGCTTGATCTCGTCGCGGATGATCGTGACCACCTTGCGGACCGAGGAATCGGCGCCTTCCGGTATCGTCTGGAGCCGGACCTTCGTGCCCTTCGCGCCCCGGATCTGATCCACCACCTTGTTCAGCTTCTCGTCGATGACGTCCGCGAAGTCACCATCGCCCTGGGCGACACCCACGACCTTGTCCCCGATCTTCAGTTGCTTGCTCTTCTCGGCCGGACTGCCGGCGACAATGGACCGGATCACGGTATAACCGTCCTCGCTCTGGAGCGTCGCGCCGATGCCGAACAGGGACAGGTTCATGCTGATGGCGAACTGGTCCAGCTCCCGTTTGCCGAGGTAGTCGGTGTGTGGGTCGTAGGCATGGCCCAGCGAATCGAGCCAGACTTGGAGCACTTCGTCGGGCTCGATCTGCTTCAGGTTCCGCAGGGTGCGGTTGTAGCGCCGGGCCAGTTGCTTGACGATTTCCTCGTGCCGGTCGGTGTCCAACTGCGTCAGGAGGGCCTCGACGACCTTATCCTGGGCCAGTTTCTCGCCGGCCAGCTTGTTCTTGGCGAGTTCCGCCAGCTTGCCGGCCTTTTCCGGACTGAGCTTGTTGGTGAGCGACGTCGCGAGTTCCTCGGGCTTGCCGGTTTCGAGGGCGTGCAGGAGCTTCGGTTTGAGGTCGTCCGGGTTGAACGAACCGAGCTTCTCGGCGAGATATTCGTAACGGATCCGGTCGCGCCACAGTTTCTTGGCCGCATCGAGGTCCTTCGGGCGGGCTTCATCCTTGCGGTTGACCACGAACTGTTCGTCCGTCTCGAAGGTGAACTTGCCCTTCTGCAATTCCGCCATCACCAGCGCGTAGCACTGGTCGAAGCGCTGGAGGAAGCGGTTGAAGATGTCGTAGGCCGGGGCCGTGTCGCTATGCTGGATCGTCAGTTCGTCCAGCTTGTTCCGGAGCGGCACGAACTCGTCGAAGTCAGATTGCAGGAGGAAGAGCTTCTGCGGATCCCAAATCTCCAGGTAACGGTCGAAGAAACGGGTGGAAATCTCATCGTCAAACCGGTGCCGGGTGTAGTGCGCCCGTTCCAGCAGGCGGGCAAAGGTCTGGGCGATCTTGCCGTCCTCGGCGCCGGGCAGGCGCACGACCGCGTTCGTATACTTGGCGGAAATCAGGAAGGTGTCGCTGCCGGTCCCCTCGTTGAGCGAGGCCGTTGCCGTCGGCGCGCCGGGCGTGGCCGGAACCTGCGCCGCCTTGGCGTCGGGCGTTTGGGCACGCGCGACCCAGGCGGTCAGCAAAAGCGCGGAAATCAGCCGGAACTTCATGCGGGGCGAATATGCAGGCACTCCGCTCGGACGCCAGCCGGGGCTTGTTGTTCAAGGAAGCCAGACGCCCCGCCAAGTGGCCGGCGCCGCGGGCCTTGAACTGGCGGGTGGATTTCGTTGCGCCAACCTGCGCCAGCCCGGAGGTTGGGCAGGGCTGGTCGGCGGAAGATTTTCCCAAAATGTCCGTTAGATGTCGGCCGCCGGCGGCGAACCAACGGTTGATGGCTGATCTTGGAGACCTTTCCCCGGCGGAACTGCGCCGCTGCCGCGAACTGGCCGCCCCGTCCTGGGAAGCCACGCGCCGCAGCCTGCTTACCCGGCTGAAGGACCTCGGCGACAGCCAGGGCTGGCAACGGTTCTCCGACACCTACAGCGGGGTCATTCGCAGCTTGGCGGTGAAGGCCGGCTGCTCGCCGACCGAAGCCGACGAAGCCCTGCAAGAGAGCCTCATCTCGGTGGCCCGGGAGATGCCCGACTTTCGTTACGATCCGGCCCGCGGTTCCTTCAAGTCCTGGCTCTTCTGCATCGTCCGCCGCCGGATCGCGGACCAGTTCCGCCGCCGGGCCCGGCAACAGCGCACCGAGGCGGAGGCAGCCGCGGAACTCGAAGACCTGCCCGATCCGGCGACCGATCCCCTGAATGCCCTGTGGGAAGTCGAATGGCGCCAACACCGCCTCCACCTCGCGGTTGAACGGGTGAAGCAGAAGATTTCCCCGGCCCAGTGGCAGATGTTTGACCTGAGCACCCTCCAGGAATGGCCCACCGAACGCATCTGCGCTCTGCTCGGGGTCAACCGAGCCCAAATATACATGGCGAAGATGCGCGTCGGCCGCCTGCTGAAGCAGGAACACACCGCCATGGTCCAGGCCGAATCCGGCGGCCAAGCCACGCCCTAGCACCGGCATCCGATCCAGCCGCCTGCGCAGTCCCTTCCTTTCCCTTTTGAAACTTTCCCGTCCCATGAATCGCCAATCGTTTCGCCAACTGGCCGCCTGGCTGCAGCTCTTTGCCGCCGCCAACCTCGTCGCCCAGGATTTCCGTATCGACCAAGTCCGGCTCAGCCCTGAAGGCCGGCTGGAAGTCACCTTCCCGGCCCAGCCCAATCGCTATTACCGGCTGCTGGAAGGCGCGCAACTGGGCGCGCCCCCGGCGCCGGTGGCCATTGGATTCCAAGGCACGCTAACGACACCCGCCCCGATCGCGGCCAACGCTGGCTTCTATCGCGTCGAGGAATTGGACCGGGCCGCCGCACTCGACACCGACGGCGACGGCCGGGATGACGTGGCCGAAATGCTCGCCGGCACCCGGCCGCTGGAGCGCGACACGCCGCCGGTGGATCTCACCTCGGTGAGCAGTTCGCCGGCCGCGGGCGAATCCGACGTCGCCGTGACCCGAGAAACGGTCCTTCGCTTCTCCCGCCCCCTGGCCGCCGACACCACGCTGAGCACGGCCCAGCTTTACGCCAGCTTTGGCCAGCGCCGCCTGCTAACCCGGGTGGAACTCGCCGCGGACCGCCGCTCCGCGACCTTGTTCTACCTTGAGCCGATTCCCGCAAGCGCCCGCATCCGGGTGTCCCTCGATGGCAGCGCCGTGCGGGATGTGGCGGGCAAGGCCGTGGATGCCGATGGTGACGGTGAACCGGGCGGCCTCGGCCAGATCGAGTTCGACACCGTGAGCGTTACCCCTGTGGGCACGACCGGTGTGGTCGGCCGGGTGTTTGCCTCGGAATTGGTCAACGGCTTGGCGCTGAACCGGCCCCTCGCCGGCGTGACCATCACCGTGGACGGCGCCGAGGAAT
>JBEISV010000558.1:0-2982 GCA_040375265.1 Verrucomicrobiales bacterium | reverse complement strand
TTCATCACGGGCAAGCTGTGGACCTTCTTCGCGGGCACGCCGCCTGACGCCGCGCTGAACGACGCTTTGGCGGCGGAGTTCCGGCGGCACAACGGCGAATTCCGGCCGGTGCTGCGGACGCTGTTCCGGAGCGAGGCGTTCGATGCGCCGGCGGTGGTCCGACAGCAGATCAAGTCGCCCGTGCAATTGCTGGTGCAGGCCTGCCGCCAATTGGAACGGCCCCTGCCGCCACCGCTCGTGTGCGTGCAGATCCAGCGGCACCTCGGCCAGGAACTTTTCAATCCGCCCAACGTGAAGGGCTGGGACGGCGGCGCCGCCTGGATCAGCACCAACACCCTGCTGAACCGCCACAACCTCGCCCTGATGCTGGTAACCGGCGAGAACAGCCTGCCCGTGGCCGCCGGGAAGAACGCCAAGCCGGAGCAGCAGCGCCGGCTGGAACGGCTGAAGCGCCTGAGCCGACCAGGTTCGGCCGACTTGGCAGTCTTGTTCCCCGAGTCGTCCCGGACCAATGCCGCCGGCGTGCTGGCCGAACTGGAGCGGCGCCTGATCCAAGGACCGCTCGCCGAACGGAGCCGGAAATCGCTGCTGGATTACCTGAAAGCCCAACGCGACCTCGACGACCACGATCTCCAGGGCGTGCTGCGCCTCGCCATGTGCACGCCGGAATACCAGCTCGCCTGAACCCGCTTCGCTTTTCCCGCCATGAATTCGCTCCACACCCGCCGCTCGTTTCTCCGCACCTCCACGCTGGGCGGCGCCCTGACCGCCACCGTGCCGTCGTTCCTCGCGGCGACGTTTGACCAACTCCACGCCGCCGAAAGCGGCAAGGCGACGCAGGCCACCACCGGCAAGGACGCGCCCATCCTCGTGGTCGTGCAACTGGCCGGTGGCAACGACGGGCTCAACACGCTCGTGCCGTTCGGCTATGACCATTACCACCGCGCCCGGCCCAAGCTGGGGCTGAAGGCAAACCAAGTGCTGAAGCTGGACGACCAACTGGGCCTGCATCCCGCGCTCGCGGGTTTCAAGGCGCTGCACGACGCCGGGCAAATGGCGGCCATCCAGGCGGTCGGTTATCCGAATCCGAACCGCTCGCACTTCCGCAGCACGGACATCTGGATGACGGCGACCGACAGCGACCGTTTTTCCAACAAGGGTTGGCTCGGTCGTTACTTCGATCACGCGTGCGCCGGGGCTGACCCGACGGTCGGGCTCTGCGTGGGGCGCCAGGCGCCGCTGGCCTTCGCCGCGAACAACCCAAAAGGTGTCGCCGTGGAAAACCCCGACGCATTCCGTTACGTGGACGCCGACGCGCCGGAAATGGGCGAGATGGCCGGCGGCGAGAAGTTCTACCGGCAGATGAACGCCGCGGGCGACCCGACGTCGCTGCCCGATCCCGCCAACTCGGGGGGCACCGTGAACACGCTGAACGGCAGTTCGCCGACCGCCTCCCCGATGGACTTCCTGGAACGCACTGCGCTCGATGCGCAGGTGAGCAGCGACCAGATTCGCAGCCTCGCCAAGAAGTCGAAGAATCAGGCGACCTATCCCGCCGGGCGGCTCGCCAACGACCTCAAGCTCGTGGCCCGGCTCATCGCCGGCGGCATGGCCACGCGCATCTATTACGTGAGCCAGGGCGGCTACGACACGCACACGGGCCAACTGCCCGCCCACCAGCGGTTGCTCACCGAACTCGGCGACGGCCTGAAGGCATTCCTGGCCGACCTGAAGGCGCTCGGGCAGCTCGACCGGGTGCTGGTGCTGACCTTCAGTGAGTTTGGCCGACGGGTCGCCGAGAACGCCAGCGGCGGCACGGACCACGGCGCAGCGGCACCGCTGTTCCTGTTCGGGAACCGGGTGAAGGCCGGGGTTCATGGCGCGGTCCCATCGTTGAATCCGGCCGGATTGGTCAACGGCGACGTCCGGTTCGCCACGGACTTTCGCAGCGTTTACGCCGGCGTGCTAGAACAGTGGCTGGGGACCGCCAGCGAACCGGTGCTGGGGCGGAAGTTCACCCCGTTCAAGTTCCTGGCCTGACCCCGCCGGAGGGCAAGGTCACTCGGCAGTGGCCGTGGCGGAGGGATTGGCCCAGGCATCGCGGCGTTCCTTGGCGGAGGTGAAGAATTCCGTGACGGCCTTGGAGTCGCCCTGTTGTAGCGAATGTTGGAACTCCTGCAGGTCCTCGATCAGCACGCCCAGCACCCGAGCGAGGTTCTCCCGGTTGGCCAGGGCGATGTCGCGCCACATCTCGGGCGATCCGCTCGCAATGCGGGTCGTGTCCCGGAAACCGCCCGCACACAGGGCGGCCTGCTCCTTGGGATTCGCGGGGCTGAGGACGTAGTTGGCCAAGGCCGCGGCCACGACATGCGGCAGGTGGCTGGAGCGGCTCACGAGGTCGTCGTGCTGGGCCGGCGACAACGTCAACACGCGCGACCCCAGCGCCGCCCAGAGCTGCTGCACCCGGGCCAACGCCGCGGCGTTGGAGCGGGTGGTCGGGGTCACGGCACACAGTGCGCCTTCGAATAGATCGGCGCGGGCGGACTGAACTCCGGTCTTCTCCGAACCCGCCATGGGATGGCTGCCGATGAAATGGCCGCCCGCCTTGGCGATGGGCGCTTCCAATTCGTCCACCAAGGTGCCCTTGACGCTGCCTACGTCCGTGACCACCGCGTCCGGCTCCAGGTAGGGAATCAGTTCATGCGTCAGCGGGCCCATCTGGCCGATGGGCGAGCAGAGCACCACCAGATCCGCGCCCCGGACCGCGGGGCCGAGGTTCCTTGTCGCCATGTCCACGGCACCGAGCCGTTCGCAGTCGGCGATGATGGCCGAACGGCGGACCACACCACAGACGTGCTCGGCCAGCCCGCGCTGGCGGAGGGCCATGCCCAGCGAACCGCCCAACAGGCCGACTCCCACCAGGGTGACTTTTCGGAAACGCACGGCCGAATTAAGCGTCAGCCGGCGGGGCGGGCGAAGCCA
>JBEISV010000093.1:0-12741 GCA_040375265.1 Verrucomicrobiales bacterium | reverse complement strand
GCCGGTGCGACCAGTGTCGGCGCCCGGTTCGACTACTGGCGCGCGGCCGTGCAAACCACCGTGGACCGTCCGCTGCTGGGCACCGGGCCGGGCACCTTTCAACGGCCGTATGCGCGGCTGAAGGCGCCCGAGAGCGAGATGGCCCGGCTCACCCACAACGACTACCTGGAGCAGTTTTCCGATTCCGGCGTGCCGGGCGGGTTGCTGTTTCTCACGTGGGTTGGGTGGCTGTTCGTCACGCTGGCAAAGCGGGTGTGGCGACCGGAAACGGCACCGCTGGATTGCGCGCTCTTCTGCGGCTTGGCCGGCTGGTTTGCGCAGGGCTTCGCCGAATTCGCGCTCTACATCCCGGCACTGGCGTGGACGGCTTTCCTGCTGGGCGGCGTGCTCCTGGCGCGGACGCATCGCGACAGTCGGGCGATTCGCTGAAGCCGCCCCGACCGATTGAAGGCAAGCGACTCGCGGCTCTGAGAGCCGCGCTCCTGCAGGTCACGGCCAGGCGAAGCCCGGATACTTCGCCTTGATCTGCGCGCGGAGCGCCGGGTAGCCGCGAAGCTTCCAGTCGGCGAAGTGGGTCGTGCTGGCGAGGCGTTTTCCGTCGGGCGCGGCGAGCCAGAGCTTCACGGCAACTCGGCCTTCCAAGATTCGCGGATGCTCCTTCAGCGCGAAGGCGTCGTTCAGTTTCAGCGTGGTCTCAGGCGCGAACTCGTCGGCGGTCGCCTTCTCGTTGGCCTCCGGATACAGGAGCTTCAGCGGCTTCTCTGTCCCGGGCACCTGCAATGGCGCGAGTTCGTTCAGCCACTCCAGTTGGGCCGGCTCGAGGTGGGCGTGGAACGCCGGCCTGAGTTCCGCGGCCTGCGCCTGCTTGACGAGCGTGAGCCCATGAAAGGCCCGCACCAACGCGGCCCGGAGTGCGGCCTCGCGGAACGCCGGGAACTCCAAGTCGGGCGCCGCCAACGTCATCAGGTTCACGCGCGCCATGAACTGCTTCAGCCCGTGGTCCAACTGCGGCAGCTCGAACCAGCCCTTGGCAAAGGCATCTGCCAATGCCTCGGCCGAGGCCACCGGGTCCACGGTCCGCTGGTATTCCTGCCCGAGGATAAGGTCGCCGAACCGGATCTGCTTCACGGCCGCCACCGCCTTCTGACCCCGGTCGAAGACGTGTTCCACCGCGGCATGGAAGTGCTGCGGATAAAGCTGCTCCAGCCACTCCCGCCGAACCTCAGTGGCCAGCGTGAGGAGCGTGAGGCGGCTGCCGCGGCTGTCCACTTCCCGGATGCTGCCGGCCACGAACAGCGGCGCCTGCACCACGCTCTCGCGCACCAGCGTGCCGGTCCGGCCCTCGCTCAGGAGGCAATCGAGCGTGCCTTCGCTCTTGCGCTGCGCGAGCTGGTCCACGAACCCGGCCGCGAGGCACAGCAGCAACGGTTCGGGCGCGGCGTCTGCCTTGGGCTTGCGGGATTCCGGTAACGCCGGGACGGAAGCGGGCGGTGCGTCCTTTGCCAGCAAACGTTCGCGTTCGGCGATCTGGAGCAACTGGCGATAGGTGTCATCGACGGCGCGGGCACCCTGCGCGTGGATGCCATTCCGGCGGCACTGTTCGAGATCGAAGCCGACGTTCTTCGCGAACTGAAACGCCTGCATCAGCGTGTAGAAGTCGCTAGCCGCGCTGCCCTCGAACGATTCCCGCGCCTGCTTGGCCTGCACGTCGTCACGGCCGACGCGCACCAGCAGGTCGCGACCGCTGGTCAGCGCGGCGCACATCGCCGCCGCCGGCACGCAACCGCGCTTGGATGCCTCGATCAGCATCCGGGCATAGCGCGGGTGCATCGGGAGCCGGAGCATCTGCCGGCCGACCGGCGTGAGATCCGACGCCGGGGCGGACTCCTCGCCCGGCGCGGTCAGCGCGCCGAGCATTCGCAGCAGTTTTTCCGCGCGTTCGACTGCGAGCAGATCCGGCTGGTCGAGCCAGTCGAAGGTGGCGGCCTGGCGGATGCCGAGGGAATGCAGCAGTAGCACAACCTCGGCGAGGTCGGCCCGTTGGATTTCCGGCGTGTTCTTGGGCGGGCGATTCAGGTGGGCGCTTTCGGTCCAGAGTCGCCACGCGGTTCCCGGCGCCGGTCGGCCGGCCCGACCGGCGCGTTGGTCGGCGCTGGCCCGGCTGATTTCCTCCAGCCCGAGCGTCTGGATGCCGCGTTCGGAATCGTAACGCGCCACCCGCGCGAGCCCGGCGTCCACGACGTGGCAGACGCCATCGATCGTCACGCTGGTCTCGGCCACGTTAGTCGCGACGACAATCTTGCGGGCATCGCACGCTTCGAAGGCGCGGTCCTGCTCCTCGGGCGGCAAGTCACCGTGGAGCGGCAACAACACGCACCGCTCCGGCAGCCGGGCGGCGCGCAGGGCGTTGAGCGTGGCGCTGATTTCGCCCATGCCCGGCATGAACACGAGGATGTCGCCGCGTTCGCCGGAGCCGACGATGCGTTCCACCGCCTGGGCGGCGAGCTCGGCCGGCGGCCGGCGTTCGCCGTAGTCGGCCCAGTTGATCGTGACCGGATACGTCCGCCCCTCAGATACCAGGATCGGGGCGGCGGGCGGATTACCGCCGGCAGCGGTGCCGGGCGACGCCGCGAGGTAACGGGCGACCGGCTCCGCCTCCATCGTCGCGGACATCACCACGAGCTTGAGGTCCGGCCGGGTCGTGTTTTGCAGGCGCTTGGCGAGGGCCAAGGCAACGTCACTGAGCAAGTTCCGCTCGTGGAACTCGTCGAAGATCAGCACGCCGATGTCGCGCAGCTCCGGGTCGTCCTGCAACCAGCGCAGCAGGATGCCTTCGGTGACGAAGCAGATGCGGGTGCCGAGGGACGTGCGGTCCTCGAAGCGAATCTGGTAGCCGACCTCGCCGCCGAGCTTCACCCGACGCTCCCAGGCAACCCGGGCCGAGACGGTCCGCGCAGCAACCCGGCGGGGCTGGAGCACGACGATGCGTTTTTGACCGGCGATGCCGGCGTCGAGCAGCATCTGCGGCACCTGCGTCGTCTTGCCCGAGCCGGTGGCGGCGACCAGCACCAGGCGGTTGCCGTCGCGGAGCGTGCGCAGCAGGTCAAAATGCAGCTGCCAGATCGGCAGTTCGCGCGGGTCCATTGCCGGAAGTCTGGTGGAACCTCAGAGCCCCTTGATCGTGAGCAACACCGCCAGCGTCAGGACGCTGACGATCAGCGTCATGCCCGAGGGCATGAACTTCTTCGTCTTGGCCAGGCGGACGCCCATGACGACGGCGACGAAGCCGGGAATGACCTTGGCGACGATCGGCGGCAAATACCCGAACGTCACCGCCACCAGCGGGATCGCGAACGCAATCGAGGAGATGAGCGAAACCTTGCTGCCAGCCTTGAGGAAACCCAGCAGGCCTCCGACCACCAGCAGCGCGACGTAAATCCAGACAACCCATTGCCAACTCATTAGGCCGGGACCGTAGCGGCCGGCCGAAGGGTGGAAACCCGGAACTTTGGGCCGGCCGAATTTGCCCCGCCGCGGTTCCGGCAAGGGCCGGCGTTTCGGACTTCCCGTCGCGCCCCGGATGGAAAGACTTTCGCCACCTACCGACATTTTCGCCATGACGCCCGCCGCCCACGCCCATCTCGCCCAGGTCGATCCCATTCTTCGCCGGCTCATCCGGGAGGTCGGCCCTTGCACCATCGCTCCGCGCAAGATTTCACCCTACCAAGCGCTCGTCCGGGCCGTGGCCCATCAGCAACTCAATGGCACGGCCGCCGAGACCATTCTCGGCCGCTTCACCGCGCTGGTGCCGGGCAAACGGTTTCCCCAGCCCGCCAATGTCGCCAGCCTCAGCGACGAGACGATCCGGGCCTGCGGCTTTTCCCGCGCGAAGCTGGCCGCCATCCGGGACATCGCGGCCAAGGCCGAGTCCGGACACGTGCCGCCGTTGCGGACGATGGCGAAGCTGTCCGACGACGAGATTGTGGAACGCCTCGTCGAATGCCGCGGCGTGGGCCGCTGGACCGTGGAGATGTTCCTGATGTTCACCCTCGCCCGGCCGGACGTGCTGCCGGTCGACGACTTCGGTGTGCGCAACGGCTACCGGATCGCCTACGACTTGGACGACATGCCCAAGCCCAAGGAACTCCTGGCACTCGGCGAACGCTGGCGGCCCTACCGCACCACGGCGAGCTGGTATCTGTGGCGCGCCGTGGACCTGGACCGAGCCAAGGCGAAGCAGGCCTGAAGAGCGGCCGAAAATAAAAACGGCCGGGAGATGAATCCCGGCCGCGATGCGAATCCCACGCGGGCTATTTCGCCGGCACCAGCTTCCAGACCCGGCCCTTGCCCTTGACGAGGCTGTTGGAGCCGTTGGTCAGGATGAACAGTTCCCCGTCGGCGTCCTGGCCGAGGCCGGTCACGTAGCCAGGAAATTTCTGGCCGCCAAAGGTGACGCCGGGGAAGTCGGCGCCGGCCACAATCTCCAGGCGTTCCACGCTCCAGCGGGCCGATCCGTCCTTGGGTTTGGAACCAGCCAGCAAAACGCCCTGGGCGATGCCCCAGTTCCGCGACCAGTCGGCGAAGACGTATTGGCCCTGCAGGTTCTTGAGCGCCTTGCCCCGGTAGACGTAGCCGCCGGTGATGCTGGTGCCCTGCGCCTCAGGATCGTTCTTGCCGCCCACGACGTGCTTGTAGGTCAGGATGGGATCGAGCAGCGGCTCGCCGCGGGCCCCGACCTTCGGGGCGTTGGCCGGGGATTTCTTGGGCGACTTGGGATCAAAACCTTCAAAGCCTTCGCGCAGGAACCAACCGTAGTTACCGCCCTTGGTGATGATGTTGACCTCCTCGTAGAGGTCCTGGCCGACGTCGGCGGCGAAGAGTTCGTGTTTGCCGCCCTTGTCGAAGCTGAAGCCCCAGATGTTGCGGAGGCCGTATGCGTAGATTTCCGGCAGCGCGACCTTGCCGTCGGCGAAGGGATTGTCCTTGGGGATGCCGTAGTTCTTGCCGCTGGCCGGCTTGTCCACGTCGATGCGAAGCAGCTTCCCGAGGTGAGTCTGGAGATTCTGGCCATTGCCCGTCTCTGGACGTTTGCCTTGGTCGTTGCCGTTGCCGCCATCGCCGGCCGAAACGTAGAGATAACCGTCCGGGCCAAACGCGAGGCGGCCGGAGTTGTGGTTGTTGTAGGGCTTGTCGATCTCGAGGATGACCTTCTCGGAATTCGGGTCGATGCGCGGCGGCAAACCGGCCGGCAGGGTCAGCTCGGAAACCCGCATCGTGTTGTCCCAATCGGCCGGTGCGCCGGCGCGAAGCGGCGCAGAGTAGGTGATGAACACGCGGCGGTTCTTGGCGAACTTGGGATGCAGGGCGAGGTCGATCAGGCCGCGTTCGTCAAACGAACCGAGCGCAATCTTGGCGAGCTGGTTGGTCCAGGTCAGGACCGGTTCCTCGGCCAGCTTGCCGGCACGGTCGAGCAGGCGGACGTAACCGACCTGATCCACGACGAACTTCTGGCCATCGGCGTAGGGGATCAGAGTAAGCGGGGAAGTCAGTCCCTCGGCAACCAGCTCAAGGGAAACCTGGGTGGCGGCCTGCGTGGCGGAAAGGCACAGGGCACTGGCGGCAAAAAGGGCGGCAAATCTCATGGTGTCGTGAATGTTTTGGAAGTTAGGCGGATGCCCCTCCTTGGGAAGCCGGGAGTTTGGCCCCGCTCGTGAGGCCGCCCGGCAAGCGCTGGTAATCGTTTGGGTGCCGAACTGCCGGCCATGGTCCTACGGGCGATCGGTCAATCCGTTAGGAAGTGGCAGTTGTAGCCGCCGGGATTCTTGATGAGGTATTTCTGGTGATACCCTTCGGCGACGTAGAACTCGGAGGCGGGCGTGATTTCCGTGACGATGGGGCGCTTGAAACGGCCGGACTGGTCGAACTGGGCCTTCACCTTGCCAGCCGCGGCCTCCTGGGATTCGTCTGCGACGAAGATGGCCGAGCGATACTGCGTGCCGACGTCGTTATGCTGGCGGTTCAGCGTCGTCGGGTCGTGCATCCGGAAGAAGAAGCCCAGCAGGGTTTCGTAGCTCACGAGCGCGGGATCGAAGACAACGCGGACCGCTTCGGCGTGGCCGGTCCGGCCCGTGCAGATTTGCTCGTAGGAAGGATTCTTCGCGGTGCCGCCGGTGTAGCCGACCGCAGTTTCCAGCACGCCGGGAATTTTGCGGATGATTTCCTCCATGCCCCAGAAGCAGCCGCCGGCCAGGATGGCGGTTTCACGTTTCGGCGCCGCGGCGACCGTGGCTTCGCCCGCCTTGACCAAACCCGCCTTCACAAACGGTTCCAGGTGCGCCGCGTAGCCTTCCGCCGCCATCTTTTCCACCGGGATGAAGCGAAGCGAGGCGGAGTTGATGCAGTAGCGAAGCTGGGTGGGGCCGGGACCGTCGTCGAAGACATGGCCCAAGTGAGAATCCGCCCGCTGCGAGCGGACTTCGGTCCGCACCATTCCATGGGCGCGGTCCTGCTTTTCCGCCACGGCCCCGGTCAACAGGGGGCGCGTGAAACTGGGCCAGCCGGAGCCGGAATCGAACTTGTCGAGCGAGCTGAACAACGGCTCGCCGGAGACGACATCGACGTAGATGCCGGGCAGCTTGTTGTCCCAGTAGGCATTGCGGAACGGTGGCTCGGTCCCGCACTGCTGCGTGACGGCGAACTGCTCGGGCGTGAGCCGACTCTTCAATTCGGCGGCAGCGGGCTTCTGGAAATCGCTCATGGTGACAGGGGCGGAGTTGGTGACGGAGGGGAGTTTGGCCACGGGCGGGCGCCGAACGACGAAGGCAAACCCAACGCCGACGAAGATACCGACGAGGACCAGGACGAGGCGCGTTGGTTTCATGCGTGTGCGACGGTAGCCAAGGTGGCGCGGAACCCGGCGGGGGCAACTGCCTTCACCAGGGGGTCTTGCGCTTGGCCGGCGTCTTCGCGGCCTGGGGACGCTTCTGCTCCGGCTCCAAGGCCTCGTCGATGACCTTCAGCAACGCATTACGCCCCTTCCGCTCGTGGGCTGAGCACTTGATGACCAACGGCGGGTTGGCAGTCCATTCCGCGAGGCGCGCGGTGAACAGCCCGATGTTCTCCTCCGAACGCGCCTCCACGACCTTGTCGATCTTCGTGAAGACGAGAACGAACGGAACCTCGTTATCCACGAGAAACTCCACGAACTCGAGGTCAATGTCCTGCGGCGGGATCGAGGAATCGATCAGGGTGAAAACGCAGGCGAGGTTGGGCCGGTCGACCAAATAGGCGGCGACCGCGGCGTTGAAGTTCGTCTTCTCGGCCTTGGCCACCTTGGCGTAGCCGTAACCGGGCATGTCCACCAGCCGCCAGCGACGGTTGATGTCGAAGAAGTTCAGGTGCTTCGTGTGGCCCGGCGTCGCCGAGACCCGCGCCAAGTCCCGCTGGCCCACCAGCATGTTCAGCAACGACGACTTGCCGACATTGGAACGGCCGGCGAAGGCGAATTCCGGCTGGTCGTCATCGGGACAGCCCGCCAAGTCGGGCGCGCTTCGCAGAAAGGTCGCGGTCGAAGTGTTCATGCGGCCGGAAGCATAGGGCCGAATTCGCCCCCGTCACGACCGCGGCCGGATTTTGTTTGGCCCGGCGGACGCCGGTTCAGTGATGGCAGCAGGCCGGATCGTCGGCCGCCAACACCGGGCTGACGTAAGGAATGCCCAGCGAAAGCCCGCGTAGAATAAGCAGGACCGCTACCACCGCCAGCGACGCCGGCACGAGCTGTTGCAGCCGGAACCGGATCGCGGCCGAAACGGCGTGTCCGCTGAGCCCGATGCCCAGCATCAACGGCAGCGTCCCGCAGCCGAACAACGCCATGTAACCCATCGCCCCGAGCAAACTGCCGGTCGCGGTCGCGCCGGCGCAGGCGGCGTAGACGAGCCCGCACGGAAGCAGGCCATTGAGCAGCCCGAGCAAACCCAGCGAGGAAAGCGTCCGTCGTTGCAGCAGGTGTCCGAAGCTGGCCTTGAGCCGCAGCACCGCCCGGACCACGGGCGTGCCGGCCCCAAGCCGGGCCGAGAAGAGCAATCCGAGCAGGATGAGCGAACCCGCACCGACCGAAAGCCAACGCTGGATGCCGGCGAGGGCGAGCGACTTGCCCAGCAGGCCGAACACAGCGCCCAGCACCGTGTAGGTCGCGAGCCGACCGAGGTTGTAGGTCAGGCGACTGGCCAGAAAGCCCGCCGCACCGCCGCCCGGATGGGGCAAGGCCATCGCCAAGGGGCCGCACATGCCCGCGCAGTGCAGGCTGCCCGCCAAACCCAGCATGAAGGCGGTCCAAAGCATGTTCAGCGCGTCGCAGGTCCCGCCACCAGCACCGTCTGCTCAGCCGTGTAGGCCGAACCGGAGGCCGTCCAGTTGACCCGGATTTTCCACCGTCCCTCGCGCAGTTCCGACGCGTCCACCGACTGCCGGCCGGCGGCATCGGGCGCGAGTGCCAATTCGCGGTCGAGGGTGGAATCGGACGGACGGTAGAGCTGGATCTTCCCCACCACGTCCCGGGAGGCGGCACCCGCGGGCAACGCCACGACGACCCGGTTGGACGTCGCGTCGTAGGCGATGCCGACCGGTTCGCCGAGCGCTTTGGTGCGGGCTTCGCTGTCGATCTGCTGCTGGAAGCGGACCTCCCGTTCGTAGTAGTCGGCACCGACGAGGTCCACGCGTTGACGGACCGCCCAGACGCCGAAGGAAACGACGCATGAGACGAAGACCGTGAAGAACGCGATCAACGCGTAGGGCCAGGGGTTGAAGGCCGGCTTGGCAGGGTTGGCAGTCATGGCGGGCGGGAATCAGCGGGGACCGATGAAGGCGGTGTCGACGGTTTCGATGAGCTTGTCTCCGGAGTAGACGCCGACCTCCAGTTTGGTGGTGGGACCCTTGCGATCCTCGGGCGCGAGTTCGATCAGGATGGAGGTCTGGGTCACCTTTTCCTTGGGCGCGACAAAGACGGCGGCGCCGAGCACCACGACCTTGCCGCCGCTGTTGAGGAGGCGGAATTGGAGCGGCAGGTCGCGGTTGGTCTTGTTGACGACCTTGGCGGTGTAAAGGTTGCTGATCCGGCCGTCGGGCGCCGCCTGGAACAGGGCGCCGGGAGCACGCAGGAACAGCGTCTCAACCTCCGCCCGCGTGAACACCAGCACGAGGAACAGCGCGATGAGTCCCGTGAGCATCGTCGCGTAAAGCTTCATGCGGGGCGTGAAGCGGAGCGGTTGCCCCTTCTCGATGCCGTTCAGCGAGGCATAGCGGATCAGCCCCTTCGGGCGGCCGATCTTCTCCATCACCGTGTCGCAGGCATCGATGCAGGCCGTGCAGTTGACGCACTCCATCTGGAGCCCATTGCGGATGTCGATGCCGGTCGGGCAGACCGTCACGCATTGGCGACAGCTCACGCAGTCGCCGTGCCCCTCGTCGCGCCGCAGTTCGATGACCTGTTCCCGCTTCCACGGAGCGCGCTTCTCGCCGCGCTTGTGGTCGTAGGCGACGATCATCGAGTTCTCGTCGAGTAGCGCCGATTGGAACCGGCCGTAGGGGCAAATAAAGGTGCAGGCCTGTTCCCGGAAGCGGGCGAAGATGCCGTAGAACAGCAGCGTGAAGGCGACCATGAAACCCAACCCGGCGAGGTGGTTCATCGGGTTGTCGGTGATGATGACCTTCAGTTGGTCCAGCCCGATGATGTAGCTGAGCAGCGTGTTGCCGATTAGGAAAGACAGGCTGAAAAAGATGGCATGCTTGAACAGCTTCCGGGCGATCTTGGAGCCGGTCCAAGGGGCCGCATCCAGGGCGCGCTGGGCCTGGATGTCGCCCTCGATCAGGTAGTCGAGCTTCCGGAAAACCATTTCCATCATCACGGTCTGCGGGCAGGCCCACCCGCACCAGAGGCGGCCGAAAGCCGTGGTGAAGATCATGATGCCGCCGAAGAAGGTCAGCATCGCGACCGCGAAGATGATGGTGTCCTCGGGCCAAAAGATGCGTCCCAGAATGGAAAACTTCCTTTCCAGGATATTGATCATCAGCAGGGGATTGCCGTCGATACTGATGAACGGCCCCGCGAACATGATGGCGATAAGCAGCCACGCAAAAACCGTCCGGCGGCGATACCACACGCCGGACGGTTGTTTGGCGTAGACCCACGTGCGGTTCCCGTCCTTGTCGGCCGTCGCCAAGTGCTCGCGGAAATCCTGCCAGTTCACATCCCGGACCTGGGGATTGGGATCGGCGGATTCAGGGGCTTTCGGTGGCGGCAGGACGGGAATGCTCATGGATTTGCCTTCAAGGACAATGATCGCACACGGCGGTCACTCGTAAACTGTAGTGTCCTTCGGCGCGAGGTCCTCGCGCATCTTGGGATTCGGTGGATTGCTGCCGCGCAGGGTTTGGATGTAGCTCGCGACGGCCAGGATGTCCGACGGATTGAAGCCCTGCTCCTTCCACGCGAGCATGCCTTTGTCGGGCACGCCGTTCCAGATGACCTTCACGTTGTCCGTAAACTTCGGACCGTGGATCCAGTAGTCATCGCACAGGTTGGGGCCGACAAGGCCGCCACCGTCCGCCCGATGGCAGGGGGCGCAGTAGGTGGTGAACAGTTGCCGGCCCTGGCCGACCACCGCCTCGTCCTTGCTGGGTTCGACCGAGGCCATGCTGGTCTCGAATTTGGCGAGGGCTGCGCCCTTGATGGCATTGCCGGCGGCCATTTCCTTGTCGTATTCGGTCTTGGAGAGGTCGCCCTTGGCCAGCACATGGTAATAGCCGAGGTAACCTACGCCGTAGATGACGCAGAGGTAGAACAACCACACCCACCACGCGGGCAGGTTGTTGTCGAGTTCCTTGATGCCGTCGGCCTCGTGGTCGAGCAGCAGCGGATCCTTGGTTTCTTTGGGATCATTCATGGCGGGAGTCTTCTTGCTTCGTTGAATTGGATTCGGAGCCGTCATTCAGGGGCAGCGCGCCCATGTAGTTGAGGAACGGTTTTTTCTTCAGCAGCGCGAAGGCGATGGCGCCGGAGAACACGAGGAAGAACAGCAGCACCGAGACGATGCCGTAGAGTTCAATCCCGCTGAAGTCGCTGAGCACGTTGCGAATCATGGCGGTTCAGTGGTTGGCGGTGGCGACCGAGTTGCCCGTGGTGGGGGTGACCTCCGCCTGGGGCGGAGCTGACTTGATGTCCGTGCCGAGGCGCTGGAGGTAGGCGATCAGGCCGATGATCTCCGAGCTGGGCGGGGTATTGCTGATCATGCCGACCTTGAGGTTGGCGACGATCTTCCGCGCCTGGGCCTCCAGTTCCTTCTGGGCCGGGCCGTTCTCAAAGCCGGCGGGATACGGCACGCCGACCTTGCGGAGGGCGCCGATCCGGGCCGGCAGCGCGTTGGTGTCGAGGTTCTGCGTGAGCAGCCACGGATACGGGGGCATGATGGAGCCGGGCGAGGTCGAACGCGGGTTCTCCATGTGGTTGTAGTGCCACGCGTCGGGATACTTGCCACCTTCGCGATGCAGGTCCGGCCCGGTGCGCTTGGAGCCCCAGAGGAACGGATGATCGTTCACGAATTCACCCGCCTTGGAGTATTCGCCGTAGCGTTCGGTCTCCGACCGGAACGGGCGGATCATCTGGGAATGGCAACCCACGCACCCCTCGCGGATGTAGATGTCGCGGCCAAGGACCTCCAGCGCGGTGTAGGGTTTCACCGAGGAGATGGTCGGTACGTTCTCCTTGATCAGGTAAAGCGGGACGATCTCGATGGCGCCACCGATAAGGATCGCCACAGCCGCCAGTGCGGTCAGAAGCATCGGCTTGGCTTCCAGCCAACGATGGCCGGTGCCGGCGGCATGCGGGTTGTCGGCGAGCGAGGGAGCCTGGGCCTCGGTGTCGGGCTCGAACTTGCCGCTCTTTGCGGTGCGATAGAGATTATACGCACCGATGCAAGCACCGATGATGTAGAGCGTTCCGCCGATCGCCCGCAGGCGATACATCGGCACGAGCTGGAGCACGGTCTCGAGGAAGTTCGGGTAACGCAGGAACCCGTCGGCGGTAAACTCCTTCCACATCAGGCCCTGGGTGATGCCGGCCCAATACATCGGGATCGCGTAGAACATGATGCCCATGAGCCCGAGCCAGAAGTGCCAGTTGGCAAGCTTAACGGAATGCAGCTTGGTATTCCACAGCTTCGGGAACAGCCAATAGAGCATCGAGAAGGTCAGGAAGCCGTTCCAGCCGAGCGCACCCGTGTGGACGTGGGCGATGGTCCAATCGGTGTAGTGCGACAGGGCGTTCACGCTCTTGATGGACAGCAGCGGTCCTTCCAGCGTGGCCATGCCGTAGGCGGTGATGGCGACCACCATGAACTTCAGCATCGGCTCCTGGCGGACCTTGTCCCAGGCGCCCCGGAGGGTCAGGAGTCCGTTCAGCATGCCACCCCAACTCGGCGCCACGAGCATCACGGAGAACACCATGCCCAGCGACTGCGCCCAGTCCGGCAGCGCGGTGTAGAGCAGATGGTGCGGTCCCGCCCAGATGTAGATGAAGATCAGCGCCCAGAAGTGGATGATCGAGAGCCGGTAGCTGAACACGGGACGTCCCGCCGCCTTGGGCAGGAAGTAATACATCAGGCCGAGGTAGGGCGTGGTCAGGAAGAACGCGACGGCATTGTGACCATACCACCACTGCATGAGCGCATCCTGCACGCCGGCGTAGAT
>JBEISV010000566.1:0-2898 GCA_040375265.1 Verrucomicrobiales bacterium | reverse complement strand
TGCTGGAACTGCCCGACGGGGTGCTGGTGGATGCCAGCGCCTCGGTGGTGCGCCACCTCGGCCTCGCGCGCGAGCAGTGGGCAACGCTCACCCCGGCCGGACTCGGGCTGCTGCCTCCGGCCACCTCCTGGGACCAATTGGTGACGGACCTGCGGCTCGAACCCCGGAAGCGGTTTGAAACCGAGCTGCGCCCGCCCGACGGCCGCCCGGTGCCGGTCGAGGTGGCCGTTCGCCTCAGCCAGCGCGACGGCCGGGAATTCGTCCTCGCCATCGCCCGTGACATCTCCGACCGCCGCGCCTCGGCGGAACGCCAGTCCTCCCTCGAACGGCAGTTGCGCGAGTCCCAGAAGCTGGAGGCGGTCGGCCGGCTGGCCGGCGGCATCGCCCACGATTTCAACAACCTGCTCCAGATCATCGGCGGCTTCACCGACATCGTCCGCCAGGACCGCGACATGAACGGCGCCACCCGCGAGGAACACCTCGCGGAAGTGAGCCGGGCCGCCGTCCGCGCCTCCGACCTCACCCGGCAGCTCCTCGCCTTCAGCCGCCGCGAGGCGGTGGAAATGCACCGCTGCGATCTTGGGCAGACGGTCCGGGACGCGCTCAAGATGCTTCGCCCGCTGGTCGGCACGCACGTCCGGATCGAACTGGATTCGCCATCGCAACTTCCGCCGATCCTCGCCGACGTCGGCCAGCTCAACCAAGTGCTGCTCAACCTCGCCGCCAACGCCCGCGACGCCATGCCGGACGGCGGCGACATCACCCTGACGCTCCGGGCGTTGGAACTGCCCGCGGACCCGGCGATCACCCCGCCCTGGGCGCTGCCCGGCCAATGGGTGGAACTGACCTTTGCCGACTCCGGCGCGGGCATTCCCGCGGACCGCCTGGGCCGGATTTTCGAGCCCTTCTTCACCACCAAGGAACGCGGCAAGGGCACGGGCCTCGGCCTGGCCGTCGTCTATGGGGTCGTCCAGCAGCACCAGGCCCAGATCACGGTCGAAAGCACCCCGAAGTTCGGCACCACGTTCCGGTTGCGGTTCCCGGTCTGCGCGTTGCCGGCGGGCCTCCTGGAAACGACCCCGGGCGCCGCCTCGCCCGAGCCCCCGGCAGACCTGCTTCGAATCCTGATCGTCGATGACGAAACGGTTGTCCTGCAACTGGCGGAACGGGTGCTCGCCGGCGCGGGCCACCTGGTTTTTCCGACCATCGACGGACCGGCCGCGATCCGGACCTTCGCCGCGAACGCCGATGCCATCGACCTGGTGGTGCTCGACGTGCTGATGCCCGGCATGACCGGATGGGTGGTCGCGCGTGAAATCCGCTCGCTCCGGCCCGGCGTGCCGATCCTGTTCTGCAGCGGCTACGCGACCGAGGAGGTGGAACGTGAAATCGCCGGATTGCCCCGGTCGCGCCTGCTGCTCAAACCGTTCACGCCCACCCAACTGCTCGTCGAGGTCCAGTTGCTCGCCAGCCAGCACCCGCGGCCGGGCAGGTGAAACGCAGCGGGGCTGGGAGTTGCCCTCGCTTACCCTTTGGCGACCGCAGCGGCCTTGAGCTGGGCGCGGAGGGTCTTCTTGTCGAGCTTGCCCACGCTGGTTTTGGGAATGGCGGCGGCGAGCCGGATTTCGGTGAGCACGGCGCGTTTATGGATGGCGCCAGAATCGATGAAGGTATGCAGGTATTTCCCGAGGTCGCGTTCGGACACCTTGCCGGCGAAACCGTCGCGCAGGACAACTTCAGCGTGCGGCCGTTCGTCCCACTTCGGATCGGGCCGGCCGACGACGGCGACTTCCTTCACGGCCTCGTGCTGGCTCAGGGCATTCTCCAGTTCCAGCGAGGAAATCCATTCGCCGCCGATCTTGATGACGTCCTTGAGGCGGTCGGTGATGCGGATGTAGCCGTCCTCGTCGCGGTAGGCGATGTCGCCGGTGTGCAGCCAGCCGCCGTGCCAGAGCTGGGCGCTGCGTTCGGGGTCGCGGTGGTAGCCAGCCGTGAGCCACGGGCAGCGGAGGACGAGTTCGCCGACGTTGTCCTTGCCGGGCGGCAGCAGTTGGTCGTCGTCGCCCCAGATGCCGACGTCCACGAGCGGGAACGGGAAACCGGTGCGTGTCAGCACGTCGAGCTGCGTCGCGGCGTCCGCGTGTTCGTGCTCCGGCTTGAGGTGCGGCGCGGCGACGACCGGGCAGGTCTCTGACATGCCGTAGCCGCCCATGATGCGGATGCCCCGCGCGCTGGCGACCTGCGCCAGGCCCTTGGGCAGCGGGGCGCCGCCGATCACCAGCTTGAGACCCTCGAAGCTGACCGCCGGGCTGTTCGGGTGATGCAGCAGCATCTGGAGGATGGTGGGAACGCAGTGCGAGAACGTCGGGCGATGCCGCGCGATGAGGTCGAGCAGGAGCTGCGGTTCGTAGCGGCCGGGATAGATCTGCTTCAGCCCGAGCATCGTGGCGATGTAGGGAATGCCCCAGGCATGCACGTGGAACATCGGCGTGAGCGGCAGGTAGATGTCCGCCGCGTGCAGGGTCACGGGGCCGGGTTGGGCGGCGAAGCCCATCGTGACGGTGAGCGTGTGCAGGACGATCTGACGGTGGGTGAAGAACACGCCCTTGGGGTCGCCCGTGGTGCCAGTGGTGTAGAACAGCGTCGCGACGGTGTTTTCGTCGAGGTCCGGGAAACGGAACCCGGTCGGCGCGGCCGCGACCAACGCCTCGTAATCTCCGGCCAGGGCAAGCGTGGTGGCCGGCGGCTGGCCGTGGTCGCTGAGCGAAACCCATTGGCGGACACAGCCCAGCTTCGGCGCCAACCCCTCGGCGATCGGCAGGAAATCGGGGTGGAACAGGATGAGCGTGTCCTCCGCGTGCAGGATGGTGAAGGCGATCTGCTCCGGCGTGAGGCGGA
>JBEISV010000547.1:0-3071 GCA_040375265.1 Verrucomicrobiales bacterium | reverse complement strand
GAACGAGGGTGAAGCCGAGGGCGGCGGCGGAGTGCTGGCGGCTGGCGAGCGTTTCGCGTTTTTGTTACTGCCCCTCGGGTTACCGAGCCGACCCTCGACACGGACTGCCGGGGCGATCGCTATTTTGGCGTTACCAATGGAGCCGCAAGAGTGCGGTTCACCTAACTGTTCGGACATCCGATGAAATTCCTGCCCCACCTGATTCGCGAGGTTGAAGCTGCGGATCAGCCGATTCTCTGGGAGTTGCTTTACGAGGCACTTTGGGATCCTCCCACTGGGCCAAGAAGACCGAAGTCTGTTTTGTCGAACCCGCACATCGCAGCCTATGTCCAGGACTGGGGCTCGAAGGGGACAGACCTTGGTTTTCTCGCCATTTCCCATGAGGGTCCGATTGCCGGAGGCATTCTGGGCCGGTTGCTGCTTCCTCCGTTGCAGGGAGGCGCATTCCATGACGTCAACACCCCCCAGTTGGGCATCGCCGTATTCCCTGCCTTTCAAAAGCAAGGCCTGGGAACAACCCTGTTAACAAGGTATCTGGCCGCTGCTTCTACCCGGTTCCCCCGGGTATCCCTCAGCGTTCATCCTGGGAACCACGCTGCCATCAGCCTCTACAGGAGGTTTGGCTTTTATCAGTTCGCCACCGGCAATGGCGGCTATCTCAACCTGGTGAAAGACCTTGAAAAGCATGTTGAACCAGGCGCTGCCCCGAATGGCGACCCCACCCCGCCGCCTGGCAATCCGGGAGTCACCGAGGGGCCGCCAGCGGTGGACTGAATCGTTGGGTCACGCTCGAATGAGCCATTCGAAAACCAAGGTATTGCTGATACTCGCCTGACCGAAGCAGATGGCGAGAGTTGAGAGTTTAGCCTCCGGAGAAACTACCCGCGGAAGTTATTCGACTTGAACGAGGGTGAAGCCGAGGCCGGCGGCGGGCGCGCCAGCCCCGCAAGGAGCGATAGCACTTCCGGCTTTGGTCTCTGCCGGCGACTCGGCCGGCCCGCTGTGACTCAGCCAGTGGATCTCACCACCAGGTGAAACCCATGTCGGGCACGACGCCGATCCATTGGTCCATCTGGGTGGGGAACTTGAAGTTCTCCACGTGGCCGTCGCCGAAGAGCATGTTCTCGTAACGCTTGCCCTTGTAGTTGTGCCACACGGTCTGTTTGGCCTTGGTGTCGCGGTTCGCGTGCCACGGCCAGTCGCCGAGCAGGATCTTGTTTGCCGGGCTGAGCGCAATCTCGGCTTCCTTGATGGACTTGGCTTGGGCGGTGCCCTGGGCGGAGGCGCGGGAATCGCCAGTGACCCGCCGCACGCGGAAGGCGTCCACGGCCCACTCGACGAGGTAGCTGTTGCCCCAACCGGTGAAGCAGGTCTTCACCTGGGTGTTGAGCGAATCGCCGGCGTCGGCGGGGCATTGGAACAGTTGGACTGCCCCGGCGTAGCGGTTCAGCGGGCGGTTGGTCTCCGCGGTGCGCCCGCCGTAGTCGGCCGCGCTGCCGCTGACGTTGGCGTTTGTCCAGAACTTGCCGCCGAGGTCGCCCCAGCCGGAGTGGACGGGCATGAAGTCGCGGTTGTCATCGGCGTAGAGCTTGAAGGCGAGGCCGATCTGCTTCTCGTTGCTGATGCACTTGATCGACTGCGCCTTGGACTTCGCGCGGGACAGCGCGGGCAGGAGCATGCCGGCGAGGATCGCGATGATGGCGATGACGACGAGCAGTTCGATGAGCGTGAATCCGTGGATCCGGAGCCGGGCGGTCGTTGGCGTCATGCGCTGCTTGTAGGCACACCCCCGGGAAACGCCAGCCGGGAGTGCGGCGGCGGCGCGGGAATTCTTCGGCTTTGCCCGGCGCGGGCTTTGCGGTTCGCTTGCGGCCCGCCGTCATGAAGACCGTCCTTGCCTGCCTACTGTTTGCCGTCGCCGCGCTCGCCCAGTCACCGGAGCGTGCGTGGGAACCGAAACCTCGCGCCCGGGAGTATCCGTGGATGTCGCTGTCCGCGTGGAACGCCCGGCACGATGCCATGCTGCGGCGCGCCCTGGCCGGCCGGGTGGACGTGCTGTTCCTGGGCGACTCGATCACGGAAGGCTGGGGTGGCAACGCCGTCTGGCAGCGGTTCTGCGCGCCGCGGAACGCGGCGAACTTTGGCATCGGCGGCGACACGACCCAGAATGTGCTCTGGCGGATCGAGAACGGCGCGTTGGTCGGCCTCACGCCCCAAGTGGTGGTGCTGATGATCGGCACCAACAACCTCGGCCTGCACAACGACTCGCCCGAAGACGTGGCCAAGGGCGTCGAGGCGATCCTGCGAACGCTGCATCGCCGTCAGCCGCAGGCGCGAGTGCTGCTGCTGGGACTCTTCCCGCGCGACGCCCAGCCGGGCACGAAACACCGGCGCAACATCACCGACATCAACGCCCGCCTCGCGCCGTTGGCCGACGGGCAGACGGTGCGGTTCCTCGACCTGGGCGGGAAGTTCCTGAGCCCCGACGGCACCCTCGCGCGGGAGATCATGCCGGACTTCCTGCACCTTTCGGAAAAGGGTTATTCCCTCTGGGCTGAAGCGATGGAGCCAGTGCTGGCGGAAATGCTCGCCCGTTGACGGCAATGCGGCTTGTCGCCCGGCGCGGTGCGGGCTTTGCTGTGGACAGGCTCGCCAAAACACTCCCGCCCATGAACTCCCGCCCTAACCGCGCCCCGACCCGGTCGGCCTTTACGCTGATCGAACTGCTCGTCGTCATCGCCATCATCGCCATCCTGGCGGGCATGCTGTTGCCGGCGCTCGGCAAGGCGAAGACGAAGGCGCAAGGCGTCCAGTGCCTCAATCACACCAAGCAGCTTCAACTGGCGTGGCTGATGTATGCCGAGGACAACCTGCAACGCCTCGTGCTGAACGGCACCGGCGACCAGAAGGGCTGGGTGGCCGGCTGGATCATGGGCAACACGCCCGACGCCACGAACGTCAATTTGCTCAAGCCACCCAACGGGCTGCTCTGGCCCTACAACCAGTCCGCCGGCATCTACCGCTGCCCGGCCGACCGTAGCACGGTGAAGCTGGGCTCCCGGACGTATCCG
>JBEISV010000055.1:0-16632 GCA_040375265.1 Verrucomicrobiales bacterium | reverse complement strand
GTCTGCCCTGCCCCGTGCGAAGGTTCGTGCGTGCTCGGCATCAACGCTCCGCCAGTCACGATCAAGAACATCGAGGTCGCGATCATCGACAAGGGCTGGGAGGAAGGCTGGGTCAAACCGCAGCCGCCCAAGAAGCGCACCGGCAAGAAGGTCGCCGTGGTCGGTTCCGGTCCTTCCGGCCTGAGCGCCGCCGCACAGCTCAACCGCGCCGGTCACTGGGTCACCGTCTTCGAGCGTGCCGACCGTCCGGGTGGCCTGCTCATGTATGGCATCCCCAACATGAAGCTCGACAAGAAGCAGGTCGTGCTGCGTCGCCTCAAGCAGATGGAGCGCGAAGGCATCGCCTTCCGCTGCAACTGTGAGGTCGGCAAGGACATCACCTCGCAGGAGCTCCTCAACGACTTCGACGCCATCGTGCTCTGCACCGGCGCCACCAAGCCGCGCGACCTGCCCATCGAGGGCCGCAGCCTGAAAGGCATCCATTTCGCGATGGAATTCCTGCACGGCAACACCAAGGCCGTCCTCGACAAGGTCGACCCGGCCATCACGGCAGCCGGCAAGGATGTCATCATCATCGGCGGCGGCGACACCGGCACCGACTGCGTGGGCACTTCCATCCGCCACGGCTGCAAGAGCCTGGTCCAGGTGGAAATCCTTCCGAAGCCTCCGCTGGAACGTGCCAAGGACAATCCGTGGCCCGAATGGCCCAAGACTTACAAGCTCGACTACGGCCAGGAAGAGGCCGCGGCCAAGTTCGGCACCGATCCGCGCGTCTATCTGACCACGGCCAAGAAATTCCTGAGCGACGAGAACGGCAATGTCTCCGGCGTCCACCTCGTCGAGATCAAGTGGGACAAGAACGAGAACGGACAGTTCATCCCCGTGGACGTTCCCGGCACCGACCGCATCGTTCCCGCCCAGCTGGTCCTGCTCGCCATGGGCTTCCTCGGGCCCGAACAGCTGCTGCTGGAATCCCTCGCGGTCGAGCGGGATCCGCGTTCCAACGTGAAGGCCGAGCACGGCAAGTTCACCACGAGCATTCCCAAGGTGTTCGCCGCCGGCGACTGCCGCCGGGGCCAATCCCTCGTCGTCTGGGCCTTCAACGAAGGCCGTGGCGCCGCCCGCGAATGCGACCGCTTCCTGATGGGTTCGACGTCTCTCCCCTGAGGAGCAGCCCAACCAGTTTCGTGTCTCGCACGCCTCATCGTTGAATGATGAGGCGTTTTCCTTTTCCGCACCGGAATTCCCGTGACGCCCACGGGAATTCTCCCCCTGAATTCCCCGCGCTTGACGGGCCACCCCCGCGGGCTTCCTTGCGCTGCAAAATGACTTCGTATCCGTCCGTTCCCGAGTCGCTCTACCGTCCCGAGTTCGAACACGATGCCTGTGGCGTCGGCTTCGTCGCCAACATCACCGGCAAGAAGGAACATCGCATCGTCGAATTCGCCCTGGAGGCGCTCAACTCGCTCTCCCACCGCGGCGCCTTGGACGCCGACGCCACGACCGGCGACGGCGCAGGCATTCTGACCCAACTCCCGAAGGCGTTTTTCCAGCGCGAGGCGGAGAAGCTCGGGCTCAAGGCGGTCCAGCCGGACGACTTGGCCGTGGGTTTCCTGTTCCTGCCGGCCGGCAACCGGTTCCTCGTCGCCAAGTGCCGCCACTTCGTCGAACAGGCCTGCGAGCAATACGGCGTGTATTTCTTGGCCTGGCGACCGGTGCCGGTCAACGCCCGCTGTCTCGGCGAGAAGGCGCGCAACACGATGCCGGAGATGCTCCAATGCCTGCTTGGCCGCGATCCCCGCTGGTCGCAGGACGAGTTCGAGCGAAAGCTGTTCCTGGTGCGGAACCACGCCGAACGGGCCGCGCTCGCCGAGAAGGTGGAGGGTTTCTACATCCCCTCGATGTCGTCGCGGACGATCGTTTACAAGGGCCTCTTCAACGCGCCGCAGTTGCCCAAGTTCTATCCCGACCTGAAGGATCCGCTGTTCGTCAGCGCGCTCGCGATCTTTCACCAGCGTTATTCGACGAACACCTTCCCCAACTGGAAGCTCGCCCACCCGTTCCGGATGCTCGCCCACAACGGCGAAATCAACACCCTCCTCGGCAACAAGAACTGGACCCGGGCCCGCGAACGCGAGCTGACGTCCGCGGTGTGGGGCGACGAAATTGAGACCCTCAAGCCGCTGATCCAGCCGGGCGGCTCGGATTCCGCCGCGCTCGACAATGCGCTGGAGGCGCTCCAGCTCTCCGGCCGCGACATCCGACACGCCATAATGATGCTCGCGCCCGAGGCGTGGGAAAACATGGCGGACATGGACCCAAAGCTGCGGGCGTTCTACCAGTTCCACGCCTGCCTCAACGAGCCTTGGGACGGCCCGACTGCCGTCGCGTTTTCGGACGGCCGTTACATCGGTGCGACGCTCGATCGCAATGGGCTGCGCCCCGCCCGTTACAAGATCTACCAGGATGGCCTGATCGTCATGGGCTCGGAAGTCGGCGTCGTGGCCGGCGACGAGAAACTTGTCGTGAAAAAGGGCCGGCTCGGGCCCGGCAAGATGCTCGCCATCGACACCGAGACGGGCGTCTTCCTCGACAACGACGAGGTGAAGGGCCTGATCGCCTCCCGCCAACCCTATTCGGAATGGGTCGCCCAGAACTTGGTTCGGCTGACGCCTCACCTGGCGGCCGCGACCAGCCAGCCGGTCAATCTGTTGGACCTGACCTCGCAGCAGATCGCGTTCGGCTGGGATCAGGAACAAGTCGAGGACCTGCTCACCCCGATGGCGACGCAAGCGGCGGAGCCGGTCGGTTCCATGGGCGACGACACGCCGTTCGCCGTGTTGTCCAAGCGCCCGCGGCTGCTCTTCGACTACTTCAAACAGCTCTTCGCGCAGGTCACCAATCCGCCGATTGATTCGATCCGCGAGAAGGTCGTCATGTCGCTCGGCACCATGCTGGGCCACCGGCTCTCTTGGTTTGAGGAATCACCGGAACACGCGCGGCAGGTCCGCATCGATTCGCCGATCCTCCTCGGCCACGAGCTGGAAGCCCTGAAGAACGTGCCCGGCTTTCCGGCGGCAATGCTGGCGTGCCATTTCCCCGCCGCCGCGGGCGAAGCGGGCATTGAGGCTGCCTTGAACGCCATCTGTGCCCGGGCCAGCGAAGCGGTGGACGCCGGCTGCCAAATCCTCGTGCTCACGGACCGCGGGACCGATGCGCAGCAGGTTCCATTGCCCATGCTGTTGGTCGTCGGTGCGGTGCACCATCACCTCATCCGCGAAGGCAAACGCCTCCGGGTCTCGCTGGTCTGCGAGGCCGGTGAACCGCGCGACGTGCACCACTTCGCCTGCCTGATCGGTTTCGGGGCCAGCGCGGTCTTCCCCTATGTCGCGCTCGACACGATCCGCAACGCGGTCGAGAGCGGCAAATACGGCGATCTCCCGTTCGACAAGGCGGCGGCCAATTACCGGAAGGCCATCGAGAGCGGCCTGCTCAAGGTCATGGCCAAGATGGGCATCTCAACCGTCGCCAGCTACCGCGGCGGGCAGCTCTTCGAAGCCATCGGTATCGGGCCCGAGGTGATTGAACGGTGTTTCCTCGGCACCACCAGCCAAGTCGGCGGCATCACGTTCACCCAGATCGGCCACGACGCGCTCCGTCGGCATCAGGCCGCGTTCGGTGCGCCGGAAAACGCCGCGCTCGATGTCGGCGGCAACTACCGCGTCGCGAAGGGCGGCAAGGGCGAATTCCACGCTTACAATCCGCAGGTCGTCGGCACGCTCCACCGTTTCCTCAAGTCGGGACAGCGCGAGGAGTTCCTGAAATACATGGAAACGGTCAACAAGCGGGACCCCGTCAGCCCGCGTGACCTGCTCGACTTCAAGCCTTCCGGCGCCGTGGTCCCGCTCGCCGAGGTGGAGCCGATCGAGGAAATTCGTCGCCGCTTCACCACGGCCGGGATGTCGCTCGGCGCGCTTTCGCCCGAAGCCCACGAATGCCTCGCCATCGCGATGAACAGCATCGGGGGCAAGTCCAACTCCGGCGAAGGCGGCGAAGACCCGGCGCGCTACAACAACGAGAAGTGCTCCGCGATCAAGCAGGTTGCCTCGGGACGCTTCGGCGTCACGCCGGCCTACCTGGCCAGCGCGCAGGAAATCGAGATAAAGATGGCCCAGGGCGCGAAGCCCGGCGAAGGCGGCCAATTGCCCGGCCACAAGGTCAGCCCGTTGATCGCCAAGCTCCGTTACAGCGTCCCCGGCGTGCCGCTCATTTCGCCGCCGCCGCACCACGACATCTATTCCATCGAGGATCTCGCGCAGCTCATCTTCGACCTGAAGCAGGTCAACCCCCGCGCCAAGGTCTGCGTGAAGCTCGTCGCCTGCGCCGGCGTGGGCACCGTGGCGGCGGGCGTCGCCAAGGCCTACGCCGATGTGGTGCTGATCTCGGGCCACGACGGCGGCACCGGCGCGTCGCCGCTCAGTTCCATCAAGAGCACGGGCGGACCGTTTGAGTTCGGCGTCGCCGAAGTGCAGCAGACGCTGATGCTTAACGATCTTCGCTCCCGTATCGTGCTGCGCACCGACGGCGGCCTGAAGACCGGCCGCGACATCGTGCTGGCCGCGCTGCTGGGCGCGGAAGAATTCAATTTCGGCACCGCCGCCCTGGTCGCCGCGGGCTGCGCCATGTTCCGCGTCTGCCACCTTAACACCTGTCCCGTGGGCGTCGCGACGCAGAAGGAGGAACTGCGGCTGAAGTTCCGCGGCAAGCCCGAGAACGTCGTCGCCTTCTTCAACGGGGTCGCGCAGGAGGTCCGCGAAATCCTCGCCGAACTGGGCTTCCGCACGCTCGACGAAGTCATCGGGCGGACGGATCTGCTCCAGCGGAAACCGCTCGCCAGCTTCCCCGAGGAAGTTCGGGCCAAGGTGGCCACGCTCAACCTCGACAAGCTGCTCTACCAAGTCGATCCCACGGGCGCTTCGGAACGCATCCACACCCGTGACCGCAATGAACGTTTCGGCGACAGCCTGCTCGACGACAAGATCATGGCCGACGGCCGGATCGCCATGCAGGGCAAGGGTGTCGCGCGGCTCAGCTACAGGATCCGCAACGTCCACCGCAACGTCGGGACGCGCGTCTCCGGTCACATCGGCTACGTTTACGGCGATGCCGGGTTGCCCGAAGGCTCGATGCTCGACGTCACGTTGCGCGGCACGGCCGGGCAGAGCTTCGGCACCTTCCTTGCCGCCGGGGTTCGGCTGAAGCTCATCGGCGAAGCCAACGACTACGTCGGCAAGGGCATGAATGGCGGCGAGATCGTCGTGCGCCCGCCCGAGGAGGTGACGTTTGCCTGGGCCGACAACCAAGTCGTCGGCAACACCTGCCTGTATGGCGCGACCGGCGGACGCCTCTTCGCCGCGGGTCATGCGGGCGAACGCTTCTGCGTCCGCAATTCCGGTGGCACCGCCGTCGTCGAGGGCGTGGGTGAACACGGCTGCGAATACATGACTGGTGGGACGGTGGTCGTGCTGGGGGAAACCGGTCGTAACTTCGGCGCTGGCATGTCGGGCGGACGCGCCTTTGTCTTCGACCCCGACAACCAACTGCCCGGCCGCTACAACAACGGCATGGTCGGCCTCGAACGCCTCACGGATGACAGCCAGGCGAAAAACCTGGAGAAGCTGATCTACGCGCACCTCGAAGCCACGGAATCACCGCGGGCCGCGGCGATCCTGAAAAACTGGAGCGAGACCCGCGGCCAATTTTGGGCCGTCGTGCCGCATCCAGCCGAAGCCAAACCGGCGGCTGCGCCCGTGCATGAGCCCGAGAAGCCGCAGGCGGCCCCGATCAAGGGTTAGGCACGAGGTCAAAAAGGCACCGGCGGGAACTGACTGCAGCTCAGCCCTCCGCGGCTTCGGTCGGCTTCGGCAGGAGAAAACTCAGGCCGAAGCCAATCACGAATACTGCCGTTCCCACGATGGCGGCAGCTGTGGCCACCTGCTCGAAGGTCGAACCCGGCAGTTGTGGCGCCACGAACGAGGTCGTCACAAACGCCGCCGAGGTTCCGATCATGCGGCCGCCGACGTTGGTCGCAAAGCTGCCGCCCGTGCCGCGAAGGTGCAGCGGGAAGACCTTGGGCAGGAATTCGCCCATGTAGCTGAACTGCGCCACGGTCATGAAGCCGCACAGGGCGATGCCCCATTGGAACAGCTCGGGTTGTTTCTGAAACAGGTGGAGGTAAGTCACCGCGAACAGGATCACTCCCGGACCGATGAACAGGCGCAGCAGCATGCCGCGGCTGATTGCCGTCACGACGAGCACCGCGAGCGCGATGCGGCCCAACAAGCCGCCGAGTTCCTGCCATAGCTGAACCTGGTTACCGCGCTTCTTGACGCCGGAATCGGCCGTTTCCTGCTTCGCCCGGTTGGCAGCCAACTGGCCCAACGTTTTCTCACGATCCATCACGGCCAGCTTGGCAGCCGGCTTTGCAGTGGTGAGTTCGGCCAACTGTTTGTCGAGGTCGGCGAGGCTGTTCGTCAGGCCGCCCAGCTGCGTCCGCAATGCCGCCTTTTGCTCGTCGGCCGTCTGATCGCTTTCCAGCGAACGCCGCACTCCCGAAATGCCTTGGCGCACCTTCGCCCGTTTGCCGGCCAGTTCCTTGAGCCCGCTGATGTCGGCCACCGCCTGTTTGAATGCGGGCAGGTTGGTCAGGAGCAGCTGTTGGTTGAGCGCCCGGGCTTCGTCCTGCAACGGCTTCAGCACCTTGCGCTGTTCCGCGAGGTCCGGCAGGCCGGGAACGATGCGGGTCGGAGTCAACTGGAGCGCGCCAAATGCCGCTCCATAAGCGCAGGCCGACAACGCGGCCGTGACCAGTGTGGTGCGGCGCAAGGCGGGTGAAAACAGCTCGCCGAAGCTCGGACGGCGCAACGTGCCAGCGCGGCGGCGTTCCTGCCAGACCTTCGACTCGGGCACGAACGGCAGCAGCAACGCGATGGGCAACGCCGGGAGCAAGCCGGTCAACAATAGGTAACGCCAGGAGCCGTGGGCATTGAACGGTTCGGCAATCGGCAACGCCGGCAAGGTAGCGGCATGGGCGACGATCCAGACGTTGACCCCGGTAACCATCAAGCCGCCGATGGAGGCGAACGCCTGCGTCCAGCCGAGCGCCTTTTCCCTCTGCTTCTTGTCCGGGAAGAGTTCCGCCAGCCAGGTGATGGCGGCGACGAATTCAACGCAGACTCCGACAAAGGTGGCCGAACGGAAGAAGACGAATTGCTCAATGGTGGTGCTGAGCGCCGCCGCGGCGGGCGACAGCGAATACAGCGCAATGCTGGCGGCGAGGATCGTTTTGCGGCCAAACCGATCGGTCAGCCAGCCGCCCAGCAGGCCGAACACACCGCCGCACAGCGCCGTGATCCAAAGCATCTTGCCCAGCCATTCGGTGACGATCGGGTTGTTCGCTGGAAGCTGGAGCAACTCCGCGACGGCCGGGCCACCGATCAGCGGAAACATCAGCAGTTCGTAGGTATCGAACGCGAAGCCGATGATGGCGATCAGGATGACCAACCACTGGGTAGTCGTAAGCCGCGAAGCCGGAGCCGTGGGGTTCATACGTAGGCGTAGTAAATCAGTCGGGCGTCCACGGACGCAATCGCCAACTCACCGAGCCGCTCGCCACACAGACTCCGCGCCCGGCACCCGCCCGCTTTCAACTTTGAGGTTTCGCCCGCTTCTGGCACACAACGCGCCGACATGCATTCGTTTCGTTACGTCAAAGGCCAGTTGCAGTGCGAAGGTATGGCCCTCGCCAAGCTGGCCGAGCAGCACGGCACCCCGCTCTACGTCTATTCGCAGGCCACGCTGACCGACCATTACACGAAGCTGGACCAGGCCCTCGCACCGCTGGATCACCTGATCTGCTTCGCGATGAAGTCGAACTCCAACCTCGCGGTCATCCGCACGCTCGCGAACTTGGGCAGCGGCTTCGACACCGTGAGTGCCGGCGAGATCCAGCGCGTGGTCGAGGCGGGCGGCGACGCCCGGAAATGCGTCTTCGCCGGGGTCGGCAAGACCGAGGAGGAAATCGCCTACGCGCTCCGGCAGGACATCTACTGCTTCAACGTGGAATCCGAAGCCGAGCTGAAGCGCATCAGCAAGGTCGCCGTGCGCCTCCGGAAGATTGCGCCGGTCGCGGTGCGGGTGAACCCGAACGTGGACGCCGGCACCCACGCGAAGATCACCACCGGCACCTACGAGAACAAGTTCGGCATCGCCTTCGAGCAGATCGAGGCCGTTTACGCCCGCGCCGCCAAGCTGCCCAACCTGCGCCTGCGCGGCCTCCAGATGCACATTGGCTCGCAGCTCACGGACGTGAAGCCGTTCCGCCTCGCGGTGGAGAAGGTCGCGCCGCTGGTCGATCGCCTGAACCGCAAGCACGGCTTCGACTTCTTCAGCGTGGGCGGCGGCATCGGCATCGTCTATCGCGACGCACTGGCCAGCGGCGACGCCGCCTGGTGGCAGACCAAGGAAGGCAAGAAGGTTCTCACCCCGCAGGTATACGCCGACACCTTGGTGCCGCTGCTCCAGCCGCTGGGACTGAAGATCCTGCTGGAACCCGGCCGCTTCCTCACCGGCAACGCCGGCGCGCTCCTGACCCGCGTCGAGTTCATCAAGAAGACCGGCAAGAAGAACTTCGTCATCGTGGACGCCGCGATGAATGACCTGATACGGCCGGCCTTCTACGACAGTTTCCACGAGATTGCGCCCCTGAAGAAGAAGGCCGGCGCGACCGTTTCATCGGATGTTGTCGGTCCGATCTGCGAATCCGGCGACTACTTCGCCAAGGATCGCCCGCTGCCGAAGGTCGGCGAGGGCGATTACCTCGCGCTGCTCAGCGCCGGTGCCTACGGCTCGGTGATGGGCTCGAATTACAACTCCCGCGGCCTCGCGGCCGAGGTGCTGGTCAACGGGACCAAGTCCGCCGTCGTCCGTCGGCGGCAGGAAATCACCGACATCTGGGCCAACGAACAGACGGCGCCTTGGCAATGAACCGGTGAATTGTCGCTGGCGGCCCGCGTCAGCACCGGTTGCACTGGTTCCCCGTCGCATGGCTGAAGCCGCAATACAGGTTCGTTTCCCCCGGTGGGCAGGATGGCTTCGCGCCTTACTGCTCGCGCTGTTTCTGCTTGGCCCAAGTGCCGCTGCCTTGCTGGCGCAGGCGCCCGATCGGATCGCGTTCGACGCGGCCCTGCGCTCGTTCGAGGGCGGACTCTGGGAACGGGCTGCCAAGGAGCTCGATGAGTTTGCGGCCACCTTCCCCAAATCCGAGCTGAAGGCAGAGGGCGAGCAACGCCGCCTTTACGCCCAGGCGGAACTAGACCTCCTGCGCGGCGCCTTCCAGGACGCGCAACGGAACTTCGCCACCTATCAGGCAGCCTACCCGACCAATGCGCGGGCGGTCTTGGCCGGCGTGCGGGAAGCCGAGGCGGCGCTAAAACTCGGCAAGCCCGACATCGCGGTGATTCCCCTCGGGAAAGCGGAACTGCCCTTTGCCAAGGCCCTCGCAAACGGCGGTCCGGCGCCTGTGCTGTTCCGCGGCCTGTTGGTGCGCAGTGAAGCGCTGGTCGCCAAGCAGGACGCGGCGGCGGCTGAGACGGCGCTGGTGGACGCGGAGAAGTTCGCCCTGACCTCGGAGGAAAAGTGGGTCCGCTGGCGGCGGCTGGTGAACCTTCGACTTGGGGCCGGGAAGGGCAAGGAAGCCGCCGAGTCCGCCGTCGCCTTTCTCGGCCTGGCCAATGCGGATCCCGCGCTGGAATCACGCCGCGCCGAGACCGTTTCCATCGTCGGCCAGCTCCGGCTGAAACTGGGCGATCCCAAGGGTGCCACCGAGGCCTTCACGCAGAATCTTGCGCCCGCCACACCGGCCGAATTCCTCCGCGAAGCCACGTTGCGGCTCGCCGAACTAGACCTCGCCGCCGGCAATTTCCTGTCCGCCCGGCAACGCCTGGAGGCGTTTCTGAGCGCGCAACCGCAGGACCCAGAAATCAATTCGCTTCGCCTTCGTCTCGGCCAAGGACTGTTTCGCCAATACCTCCAGCAAGGCACGAACGCCGAGGCAGCAACCTTGTTGACCCTCGCCGCCCAGAGCTTCCAGACCGCCCTGACCAACTCGCCGGGCAAGGAACTGCAGGGTCCCCTGCACCTCGGGCGCGGTTGGTGCCTGTGGGAAGAAGGACTCCGACTCGGGAACGCCGAGCGCGTCCGCGAAGCCGAGACCAACTTCCTGGCAGCCGCCACGTTGCTGCCCCGCGGCGCCGATCAAGCCGTGGCCCGCTTCAAGTTCGGCGATTGCCTCGCCTTCCGCAAAGGCTGGGCCGAAGCGGCCACCAACTACCTTTCCGCCGCCACGGACTTTGGCGATGTGTCGGCAGCCGGCTCCCTCGCGGAACCCGCGCTCGCCCAAGCAGTCATTGCCGCGACGGAAGCTGGCGACCTCGCCAGCGGCCAAGCGGCGGTCTCCCGCCTGCTGTCGCTCAATGCCCGCGCGGAAGCCCTGGCCCAAAGCACGTTGCTGGTCGGCCAAGCCCTTTCCCTCCGCGGCCGGGACGGCGAATCCGCGCGGTTGCTGGAAGATTTCCTGAAACGCTTCCCGGAATCAGCCTTGGGCGCCGAGATCAGACTCACCCTGGTGTCCGTGCGCCTTCGGGCCGGCGACTGGACCAACGCCTACGTCGAGTTGGACGGCTGGATCGCAACCCACACCAATCACCCCTCCCTCGCCCGCGCCGAGGTGGATCGCTGGTGGGCCGGCACCCAGGCGGGCCTGATCACCAACGCCATCGAGCGAGTCCAGGATCTGGCCCGGCGTTACCCGACCAACGCGAGCGTGCTCTCGGCGCAACTTGCCCTCGCGGCCGATTTCTTCTCGCAGGGCGACTTCGCTCGGGCCGAACAGGCGTGCCTCTCTGTGGTCACCAATGCGGTCTGGAAAGGCACCGACGGTTGGTATCGCGCCAAGCTGCGCGCGGCGGAATCCGCCCGCCGCCGGCAGGCTTGGAGCAACGCGAGCACGAACATCTTTGAGCTGCTGAACGACGTCGCCCTGCCCGAGGCGCTGGTGGCACCTGCCTATTTTGAGCTCGGCGAACTTCACCTCGAACGTCCCGTCGAAGCCGGGGCCGCGCCGTTGGCGAA
The DNA here is from genome assembly GCA_040375265.1 of Verrucomicrobiales bacterium. Taxonomy (GTDB): domain Bacteria; phylum Verrucomicrobiota; class Verrucomicrobiia; order Limisphaerales; family UBA9464; genus CAIWAH01. The sequence continues at coordinate 5,442 of JBEISV010000055.1, read as the reverse complement.
TTTCCGGGGCGCGCTCGAATCGTTCACCCGGGCCGGTCAGTTCACCAATTCACCCATCGCCCCGATGGCCGTGGGCAAGATGGCGGATTGCCACCTTCAATTGGCCACGCTCAGCACCAATTCGTATGAGCTCGCCGCCGACCTCTATCGCCGGGTCGTGGACTGGCCAGGAGTGGACCTGGGGGCACGCTGCAAGGCTACGCTGGGCCGGGGCATCGTCGCCGAAAAAATGGCCGCGCTGCGCGCCAACGGGGAATCCGCCCCCCTGCTCCGTGCGGCCCTCAACCACTACCTTGACGTGGCCTACGGCAAAGTGTTGCGCCCGGGGGAATCCGCCGACGGCTGGTGGCTCAAGGAGGCCGGACGTGAGGCCGGTCGGGTGCTTGAGATCCTTGGCCAGTGGTCCGAGGCGGCGACCCTCTACGAGCAAATGGGGCGCGAGCTGCCTGCGTTGAAGGCCGTGTGGGACGGCAAGGCGGCCGACGCCCGCAAGCGCCAATCCGCCGGCTGATCACCGGGCGCGTTTGTCCAAGCGGCTGAGCGCCCGGGCCTCCACAAGCATCTGCGCCTCCTCCGGCAGCAGCCCGGTCGGGTCCGCCGTCTCAAGGCCTGCCCGAGCCGCAGCCCGATCGCTGTCCTGGGCCAACAACAAGATCAGCAAGGCTCGCCGTGCTGGTTGGGTCAGCTCATTGGGCGGCAAAGTCTGAAGAATACGCAGCCCGGCTTCCGCTTCGTTGGCCCTGGCCTTGAACATGGCCACCGCCACCGCCGCCTCGGGTGATTCACCACTTCGCGCCAAAACCCGCTCGGCCAGCGGACGCAATTGCAGGGTTTCAATCTGGAGCAGGGCGCTGAAATAGAGGACATCCGCCTCGAAGGCCGGGTCGCGCGGGTGAAGTTCGAGTTGGCGCTTTGCGACCTTGAGCAGGCCGTCCGCCTGACCCAGTCGCCGATAAACCGCGGCGAGGCGGTCCAATGAACCGTCCGCATCAACGTCCTTCTGGACCATCAGCCACAGCGTCGACTCGGCGGCGGTGAACAGCTCCCACGTTTCCGCCCGCCCGGCCAGCCAGTGCAAATGCTGGGGCTGGCCGTTCGCCTCGCGCAACGCCTTGCGCCACGCCCCCTCGGCCGCGCCCGGACCACCGAGCGCCAGTCGGTTGAAGGCGAGGGCCTCGTAAGCCATCCTTTGGATCTCCAGCTCCGCCCAATTCGCATTGAAAACCCATTCGCGCAGCCCCTTCCAGTCGGCCAAGGTCACGTGCAGGTTGGCCGCCGCCGACATGACCACCGACTGGTTCTGCTGCTCCGCCGGCAGTCGCTGGAACCAGCGCAACGCGTCTTCTGCCATTCCTTCCTCGGACATCCATCCCAGCCAGCGCACCAGCAACGCGGGTTCCGCCACCGCCTCGTTCCGCATCCGAGCCAATTCCACCGGGAAACTGTCAGACTTGCCCCGGTGCAGCACCGACAGATGCACGAGCCGGTCGTCAAAGGTCAGGTTGGTGAGCGCCAGCAATTGGGAGCTAAATTGCCCGGCGCGTTCGGTATCGGCCCGTCCCAGGGCTTCCCGGGTTAACGTGCTCAAGGCCCGCGGACTGCGGGAACCAACGGCCAAACGCTCCAGCAACTCCACCGAACGCCGCCGCTCCGCCGCATCGGGTGAGTCCAAGTGGGCTTCCGCAAAGCGGGCTTCAATTTCGGGATCCGCCGGTGATTTCTCCAACGCCCGCTTTAGGTGAAACCGCGCCTTGTCCCGGTCATTGCGGTTCAGGGCGATCCGGCCGGCAATGTCATGGTAGGCCGCCGTGTCGGTGCCGCGCGGGAACTGGCGCAAGGCGGAGTAGGCGGAGCGCAGGTCATCAAACTGCAGCGCGGCATTCGCCCACTGGGTCACGGAATCCGCATCATAGCGGCTCAGGTCGGCCAACCGGCGCCACCACCGCACCGAATCGACCAGGCCCAACCTTTGCAGGGACTCCGCGGCAATCCGGGCCGCCCGCAAGCTGCGGTTGTCCACCGCGCCCACGTCCCGTGCGAGGCGGGCAGCTTCCTCGTAATTCTTGGCGCGTAGGGCAGCATCCGCCGCGTTGATTAGCTGGTCGCGATGCCAGCGCTGGAAAATTGAACGGCCCCGGGAATTCCACGCCAAGGTGCCCAGCGCGACGAGAATGATCAGCATGGCCACGCCGATCATCCGCCGGGCGAAACGCGCCGCCTTTTCCGCCCGCCGGGACACTTGACGGCGCGGATCGGCATTCGGGTTGGGGGTGACCGGGGCTGGCACGGCCCCACCTTCCGGCAGCGCCCGGCCAATTTCAAGGCGCGGCCACGGGTTCCGTGACCGCCCGCCGCGCTTTTGGCTTTGCCGCGTCGCCGGCCAGGCCGTTTCCTACCGGCGTTCCCGATCTCTTTCGCGAAATGAATCCGCGCCTCCTGCTCGTCACCGGTTCGCTCATCCTCAGCGTCCTCCTCGGCGTTGTCGTCTCCCGCCGCGGCGCGAGCGCCGAAGCCGGCGGCGCCGCCAAGCCCGGCGGCAAGGTCCGCATCGGTCTCTCGCTCGACACGCTCAAGGAGGAACGCTGGCAGCGCGATCGCGACCGCTTCACCGCCAAGGCCACCGAACTCGGCGCGGAAGTCTTCGCCTCCTCCGCCAACTCCGACGACGCCCGCCAGATGCAAGACTGCGAGGCGCTGCTCACGCGCGGCATCGACGTGCTGGTGATCGTCCCGCACAACGGCGAGGCCATGGCCAAGGCTGTCGCTGCCGCGAAGCAGGCGGGAGTGCCCGTGATCAGCTACGACCGGCTTATCCGCGATTCCGACGTGGACCTCTATCTGAGCTTCGACAACGTGCGCGTCGGCGAGGAACAGGCGCGCTACCTTGTGAACCAGCTTCGCGGCAAGAAGAGCAAGATCGTCCGCATCTACGGCTCGAAGACCGACAACAACGCAGCGCTCTTCAAGCTCGGCCAGGACAACATCCTCAATCCCCTCATCGCCAGCGGGCAGATCGAAGTCCTGTTCGAGGACTGGTGCGTGGATTGGAAACCCGAGAACGCCAAGAAGATCATGAACGCCGCCATCACCGCCAAGGGCCGCGAACTCGACGGCGTGCTCGCCTCCAACGACGGCACCGCCGGCGGCGCGATCCAGGCGCTCACCGAGGAAGGTCTCGCTGGCAAGGTGCTCGTCACCGGTCAGGACGCCGAACTCGCCGCCTGCCAGCGCATCCTCCGCGGCACCCAAACGATGACCATCTACAAGCCGCTCTCGAAGCTCGCCGACCGCGCCGCTGAAGCCGCCGTCGCCCTCGCCAAACGCCAAGTGCTCATCGCCAACGGCATCGTGGAAAACGGCTTCAAGAAAGTCCCGAGCATCCTGGAAGACGTCGTCTCCGTGGATAAGGCCAACATGCAGGACACCGTGGTGAAGGACGGCTTCCACAAGGCGGAGGATTTGAAATGACCCAGGTCCAGTGACCCAATCGAAGCTGGTCATTGGATATTGAGCATTGGTCATCCAGCATTCCATGAATCCTCTCCTCGAAGCCCGACACCTGACCAAGTCGTTTCCTGGCGTGGTGGCGTTGCGCGATGTGTCGTTCGACCTGCGGCCGGGCGAGATTCACGCGCTGTGCGGCGAGAACGGCGCGGGCAAGTCCACGCTCATTAAGACGCTGTCGGGCATTCACCCGTCCGGCAGCTATGAGGGCGAAATCCTCGTGGATGGGAAACGGGCCGAGTTCGGTTCGTTGCGGGATGCCGAGGCGGCGGGACTCGCCGTGATCTACCAGGAGCTCGCGCTCGTGGAGGAGATGAGCGTGGCCGAGAACATCTTCCTCGGCGCCGAACGCCGCCGCGGCCCGTGGGTGGATTGGGACCGCGCCTACGCCGACGCCGCGATGTTGCTCGCCAAGTTCCGGATCGAACTCGATCCCGACACGCCGGTGCGCGAACTCGGTGTCGGCCAGAAGCAGCTCGTCGAGATCGTGAAGGCGCTCGGCAAACAATCGCGCATCCTGATCCTCGACGAACCCACCGCCGCGCTCGCCGAGAGCGAAGTCGCCATCCTCCTCCGCATCCTGCGCGAACTGCGCGCTTCGGGTGTCGCGTGCATCTACATTTCCCACAAGCTCGGCGAGGTGAAGTCCATCGCCGACCGCATCACCGTGCTGCGCGACGGCGCCAGCATCACCACGCTGCCCGCCGCCGAAGCCGACATTCCGACGATCATCCGCCACATGGTCGGACGCGAGATCAAGGACCTCTTTCCCCGGCACGTCGGAAGTCGGAAGTCGGAAGCCGGAAGCCGGAATGAAACCACGCAGTCATCGGCAGCTTCTGCTGTGAAGTCGCCTGCGACCGGAGCGACTTCCCCTCTCCCTGGGGGAGAGGGCCAGGGTGAGGGCGGGCGTCATTCACATTTACGCCGCGAGGCCGAACCGCTTCTCGCCGTCCGAAATCTCTCCGTCTCGCCCGATGCCGATTCGCCGCCCCGACTCCGCAAACTCTCGTTCGCAGTCGCGGCAGGTGAAGTTCTCGGCATCGGCGGACTCATGGGCGCGGGTCGCTCCGAACTGCTCCAACACCTCTTCGGCTCGTGGGGTGTCCGCCAAGGCGGCGAAGTCACACTGGGCGGCTGCGAATACCCAGAGCCCACGCCCCGCGAGTCGATTCGCCGCGGCCTTGTGCTCGTGACCGAGGACCGCAAGCGGCTTGGCCTGCATTTAGAGCAACCCATCGGCTTCAACCTATCGCTTTCGTCGCTCGACCGGCTCAGTCCCGGGCTCTTCCTCGACGAAACCGCCGAGGCGCCGGCCAACCAGCGTTTCTTCGACGCCCTGCGCATCAAGGCGCCGGGGCTCGAAACCACCGTCGGCGGCCTTTCCGGGGGCAACCAGCAGAAGGTCGTGCTCGGCAAGGCGCTGATGACTGAGCCCAAGGTGGTGTTCCTCGACGAACCCACGCGCGGCATCGACGTCGGCGCCAAGCTGGAGGTCTATCACCTCATCAACGAGCTGACCGCCCAGGGCAAGGCCGTGGTGCTCGTCTCCAGTGAATTGCCCGAACTCATGGGCATGAGCGACCGCATCCTGATGCTCCACGAAGGCCGCCTCGGCGGTGAATTCACCCGCGAGCAGTTCAACCAAGAAGCCCTGATGGCCGCGGCAATGGGGAACGAAAGCACCGCCTCGCGATGAACTGCCGCCTTCCAGCCCGCCCTCGTAGCAGCAGACGTAAGGAGGCTCACTCTTCCTTGCAGGTGAGCCGGTGGGAAAGGCGGCAGGGGAGAAAATCGGACACCCCGGTCTCACTCGCCCACTTTCCCACCTGCCCACTTTCTCACTTTCCCACCTGCGTTCTTCCTTCGCGAAATCGCCATGACCACGACCGCCCCAGCCCTGCCCGCCACGCCCCGCGCGCCAGCCGCCACGACGCG
>JBEISV010000142.1:0-9907 GCA_040375265.1 Verrucomicrobiales bacterium | reverse complement strand
GCCGTCGTAGTGCAGCGGCCATTCGTGTTCGCGGTAATCGCCGGTGCCCGGCACCTTGAAACGCACGCGCACCGTGCCGAGCGGACCTTCACCAGCGGGATTCACCTGCACGGTGTAGAGCGCGTTGCCCGCCTCGGCCGCGCCGATCTCGGCGGCGTCCACCGTGTTGTCGTGAAACTGCTCCTTAGTGAGCTGATGCTTCGCGTAGCCGAGCTGGCGGTAGGCGGTTACTCGGCGCGGGTTCCACTCGACCTGCACCTTCACATCAGACGCCGCGATCTGGAGCGCGCCCACCAACTGCCCGGCGAACTCGCTTTGGGCGGCCTCGGGCGTGTTCACGAAGCCGTAGCGGCCGTCGCCATTGCGCGAGAGCACTTCGAGCAGCTCGTCGTTGAAGCCCTCCCAACCGATGCCGAAGCAGTCGAGCGCGATGCCCTGCTGACGGTTGGTCTCGACCTGCCGCTTGAGCGAATCGGGCTGCACGTCGCCGAGGTTCGCCGCGCCGTCGGTGAGCAACACCACGCGGTTCACGCCGTTCACGGCGAAATGCCGGGCGGCGGTCTGGTAGGCCGTGCGCAGCGCCTCCTCCAGGTTCGTGCCGCCATCGGGTGTGAGTTCGCCGACGCGCCCGGGCAACTCCGCGGCCTGGGCGCCGGAGAGGCCGTCCACCCACAGGCGCGGCGTGCGGGCAAAGGCGACGACGCTCACCCGGTCCTGCGGCTGAAGCTGGCCGGCCAGCACGCGCAGGCATTCCTGACGGATGCGGACGCGGTCGGCGCGTTCCATCGAGCCGGAATTGTCGAGCAGCAGCACGAGGTTCAGCGGGCGGCCGGGCTGACGGCCGCTGGCGGCGGTCTTCACGGAGAAGCGGACGAGATCGCGGTCGTGCGCGAAGGGATAGCGGGCGCGTTCCCAGGCGAAGGCGATGGGCGCGGCGCCGGCCGGCTCGGGATCGCGGTAGTCGAAGGCGTTGATGAACTCCTCGGTGCGGACGGTCGCCGGCTCGGGCATCTGGCCCTTCTCCAAGGCGGCGGCGGCGAGCTTGAACGACACGTCGCTGACGTTGAGCGAAAAGGTGGAGAAAGCGTTGTCGGCCGTGGCGACCTCGGGCTGCGGCTCAGGCGCGCCAGGTGCGAGCTTGGGGAGTGGGGCGTCGGCATGGCGCTCGGCGAGTTGCTGCGCCGTGTCATTTACCGTCGGGGCAGCGGGATCGATGCCGAGCTCGCGTGCCATTTCCTCAACTTTGGCCTTCTTGGCGGCAATTTGCAGATCGAGCTCGTTCACCTTTTCCTTCAGCACAGCTATGACCCGTTCATTTCGTCCGTCGCGGCGTGTCAAATTGCGGGTGTCGGAATAGGCCTTGGCAATGGCGTTGGCGATTCGAGCTGCATGTGCGGGATCTTTGTCGGCAACTTGGATGCCCAGGACCGACGTCTTTCCCTCTTGGGTGACCGTTACCTTATCGGCCAATCGTTGGTAGGTTTCGGGACTGACTGGCGCGTCGGCTTGCCCCCGCTGTGCATTCAGCTCCCTGATCGCCCGGTCTAGAATCCGTCTCGACTTGATCACTTCGACTTCGGACTGAAGAAAATAGGGATCATAGGTCTGGTTGCCTCCGGCATAGCCCAGCAGTTGAATGTCTGGGGTGTCTTTCTCGACTTTCAGGCGAACTGTCCGCGTCGTTTCGCCGCCGAGCACCTGTCTGAGTTTGCTCAGCAGCGTCGGCTTATTGTTGGCCTGGGCTTCGCCGTCCGCTCCGGCGGTGCCTCCCTTCGTGGTGGCGAAATCCACCGCATCTTCTGCGGTCGCCCAAGGCGGCTTGGACGGATCCACAACCAGGTCAGCCAACTTGTGTTCCTTACCGTCGGGCATCGTGGCCGGCGGCGCCTCACTAACCGCGACCGCGGCTCCAGACTCGACGTTACGCCTGAACATCCGTCCCAACACCGGCACATCTCCCAGCGCCGGCTGTGCGGAATTGGTCGCCATCTCAGCGAAGTAGCCCAGCGTCGTGGCTGGCTTCCCGGCGACGGCCACGGCCTGGCCCACTTCGAGGTCAGCCAACCGCTCTCCACGTCCAAGCGTCATTCGGTTCTTGGACACGTCGTCGGTCTTGGCTTTGGCGAAGCGTTCCACCGCGGCCGTTCCCTCCCGGCTTTCCAGGGCAACCTGTTGGCGGCCGAACTCGTTCTGTGCCACGGATGAATCCGTCGGCGGCGGCACGACGAACGCGAGCTGAGTCGTCTGGATGGCCAAGACGGACGGTTGCGCGGGCTGCTCAGCCCCGCCGGCGGGTTTCATCGCCCCCACCGCCAAGTCCCTGCGCAGGTTCACGCGCTGTTCCAGCCGGGCTTCGCGCCGCTCGGCCAAAACTTCGTCACTCAGGCCGCGAAGGGAGGAGCCAAGGACCGGCCCATTGATCACGCCTGGGGAAACGCCTGTTCCCGCCGCGGCCAGCTGCCCAGCCGGAGACGGCGCATCAAAAAGCTGAACCGCCGCCACGTCGCTCAGCGGACTGCCCGCCTTCCGTTCCAGGAAATCCGTCGCGGCCAAGGAACTCAGCGGCGGCCGTGACGGCTGCGGCTCGCCCGCGACCGGGACCCGGAGGCGCACAGAATCCAGCGTCTCGGCGACGGCGAGTCGATCCACCTCCGCAACCACGGACTCCTTCGCGCCAATGTTCTCCGCGGACAATCCGCGACCGCCGACGAACCCACCGGCGGTGTTGCCCACGGCCGCGATGGAACGCCGAACCAAGTCTTCTGTGGCGACGCCCGTGGCCACAACTTGGTCCAGCTCCCGCAGTCCGCCACCGGCCCCGATTCCCTGGCCCCGCAACGCGGGCACTTCGCCGAAGAACTGGTTCGCCGCCACGCCGGCCGGCGCCGCCGAAGTGTCGGCGTAACCGCGGGCCCGGCCGAAATCGTCGATGGCCCGACCATTGTCAGAGTGGGCCTTGTCGGCAGATTCCACCTTCGAATCGCCGGCGTTGGGGGTGACACCGTTGAGCGCCCAGTTGTAGACACCTTGGCCGCCGGCGCGACCGCCCACTCCCCCCGCCAACGCCGGCGAAGTGACGGGCGGGCCTTTTACTTCAACCGCGAAGGCAACGCTGCTGGGGTTCGCCGCAACCACATCACCCGCCACCTCCGCCGTGGGTTTGGCCTCCGCCAAGATATGGTTCTCCGCCGGGACAATCCCGTAGCGCCGGGCCACGACCGGTGCTGACGGCGGCGGCGGAATGGAACCCTGGCCTGGGGCGGGGGCTTTGGTGTCCGTGCTCGGGAGAATCTGCTCCTGAATCCCGAGGAGGACCGGCGGGGCGGGCGACCGGGCAGCCAACGATTCGGATTCACCGAGAAAATCCACGGTCCGGCTTCCAAGGTAACCTTGCGACTTGCTCTTCGCCTTCGCCAGTGACGGCAGCAGCAACCCGGCGCTCGTGACCACCGCCACCAGCATCGCCGCGAGGGCCAGCAACTCGTGCCGGTCAGCCCTGGCTTTCCGCGCCGCGGCCGGCCGCGGCACCACCTTGGCGGGCGGCGTCTTGAATTTGGCGAGCAACGCCGCGCGGCGTTCGGCGGAAAGCTGGAGCGGTTCCGGCTTGCTCAGTTCCTTGGGTTCCGGCGAACGGACGGTTTCCCGGGTGAGCTCATGGGCGAGGCTCAGGCGACGGAACACCTTGGCCAATTCGGCATCGGCGGCGATCTCGGCGCGCAGAGATTCGGCCTCGGCGACGGGAAGTTCGCCCAGCAGGAGCGCCGTGAGACGCGCCTCGTGTTCGTCGGACGGAGGTTGGGAAGATTCGGGATTCATGGCACGAGTCCGGTGCGGGCGAGTTCAGCGGCGAGCGCCTTCAACGCGTGGTGCAACAGGTAGCCGACATGGCCGGACTCCAGGCCGGTGCGTTCGGCGATCTCGCGGTAGGAAAGGTCTTCGGCGTATTTGAGCCGGACGACTTCGCGGCTGCGCTCGTCCAGCGCGGCGAGGCTCAGGCGGACCAGGCCAATGCCTTCCCAGCGGATGATCTGTTCGTCGGGCAACGGCGCGGGATCGGGTCCATCGGTGGCAGGATTCGGCGCGTCGTCGGCCAGCGGCTGGAACGGGACGACATTGTCGGCATCGCGGCGGTGGTTGAGGGCGAGATTGTGCACCGTGCGGTAAAGCCAGCGGCGCGGCTCGCGGACTTCGGCAAACTGGGCGTGCAATCTCATGAAGGCTTCCTGGGTGATGTCCTCGGCCGGCCCGCGTTCGCCCACCAACCGCAGCGCGTAGGCGAGCAGCGGAGACTCGAGGGCGGCAAACAGCTCCTCGATCGTCTCGAACGGCGCGGGCTCGGCGTTGGCGGGTGCGGGGCAAACCACGGGCGTCAGGCGGCAGTCATCGTTGGCGGTATTTCATCATTTCCGGGGCGGCGCGGAAGCACCACTCACCGACTACGACACGGGAGCCGGGGATTTCTTAGAAAATTGTTTCGCTGCCGAAAAGCCGGGCCGCCTCCGCAGTTGACGCCGCGCGGAGCCTCGCCAGCTTCGACGGCACCGATGCGGGTCCTCGTCGAAGAGTTCGGCACCCAGCACTCGCCTGATTCCCTGGCTGCCCTGCTGCGCCGGGAACCCGGGCTGGTGGTCCTGCGCACCGGCACCTTCGACGTGCCGAGCGCCCGGCATTCCTTCGTCGCCGCGCGGCCGCTGCTGGTGTTCCGCTCGTTCGGATCGGCCTGCGAAACCCGCTTTGCCGACGGCCGGACCGAGGCCCAGTTCGGCAATCCGTGGCAACACCTCGCCCCGCTGCTCGCCCGCTTTGAGCTGCCGGACGAGGTGGATGTGCCGTTTCCGCTGGGAGGCTGTTTCGGCTACTGGGGCTATGACCTGAAGCAGTTCGTCGAACCCCGCCTGACGCGCCGGGCGGTCAACGACCTGGAACTGCCGGACTGCCATCTGGGCTTCTACGCCAGCCTCGTCGTCTTCGACCATCAGCTCGGCAAGGCCTGGATTGTCGCCACCGGCCTCGACGCGGAGGGCACCCGCAGCGAAGCACGCGCCCGGGAACAGCTCGGGTGGTGGCAGGAGCAATTGCAGGCGGCGGAAGGCGATGGGCGAAACGAAGCCGCGGCATCCACTCCATTGGACCTTGGGCCTTGGTCGTTGGCCACTTCCCTGCCCCGGCCTGAGTTCCTCGCCGCGGTCGAACGCGCCCAACGCTACATCCGCGCCGGCGACATTTATCAGGTCAACCTCGCCCAACGCCTCGGCGCCCCGTGCCCGTTCACCGGCTGGGACTTCTTCTGCCGCCTGACCGAGCGTTCCGCCGCGCCGTTTGCCGCCTACTTCGACTGCGGTGATTTCCAGCTCGTCTCGTCTTCGCCGGAGCTGTTCCTGCGCCTGTCCGGCCAGCACATCGTCACCCGGCCGATCAAAGGCACCCGCCCGCGGGCAACCGATCCGGTGCGCGACGCCCAGCTCGCCTTCGAACTCCAGCGCAGCGAGAAGGAAAACGCCGAGCTCCTGATGATCACCGACCTGCTGCGGAATGACCTCGGACGAGTCTGCGAATTCGGCTCGGTGCGCGTGCCGGACCTGATGCGGCTGGAACGCTTCGCCCAAGTGCATCACCTTGTCTCCACCGTCGAGGGCCGGCTCTGGTCCGGGGTCACGCATCTCGACGCCCTGGCGGCCTGCTTCCCCGGCGGCAGCATCACCGGCGCCCCCAAGATCCGGGCGATGGAAATTATCGACGAACTGGAACCCGTCGCCCGCGGACCCTATTGCGGCTGCCACGGCTACCTCGGCTTCAATCGCGAGAGCCAGCTCAGCATCACCATCCGCACCGCGCTGGTGAAGGACGGCCACGCGTGGTTCCACGTCGGCGCCGGCATCGTGGCCGATTCGGTGCCTGCGGCGGAATACGAGGAAACCCTGGCCAAGGCCGGTGGGTTGCTGGCGGCGCTGGAACCCGACAGCCGGGTCCGCCCAACGTCAGTGAACGCCCGGCCCGAGCCCAATCCTGTGAAGTGAAGCCCATGCCGCCCGAAACTCAGTCCCTGAAGGTCTGGCTGAACGGCTCATTCCAGCCCGCCGAAGAGGCGCGTGTCTCCATCTTCGATCGATCGTTTCTCTACGGCGACGGCCTGTTTGAAACGGTCCGGGTTTACGGCAACCGGCCATTCCTGTGGGCCGAACACCTCGCCCGCTTGCACGCCGGGGCCACCTTGCTTCGCCTGCGCCTGCCCTACGGCGACGCCGAACTTTCCACCGCCGCCGCCGAACTGCTCGCGCGCAACGCCATGCCCGAATCGCTACTGCGGCTGCACGTCTCCCGCGGCGTCGGCCGGCGCGGGTATTCGCCACGCGGGGCGGATTCACCCACGGTCATCCTGTCGCAGCATCCGGTGACACCCAACGACCCGGCCCAGCCCATCGCCTGGAAGCTGGCCACGGCTTCGTTGCGACTACCCGTCCACGATCCCCTGACGGCGGTGAAGTCCGCCAACAAGCTGCTCCACATCCTGGCCCGCGCCGAGGCCGAGGACCAGGGCGCCGACGAAGCGTTGCTGCTGAACTCCGCCGGGAAGGTCGCGGAAGCCACGAGCGGCAACGTGTTCTGGCTGGTCGATGGACGCTTGTTCACGCCACCGCTGACGGACGGCGCACTGGCAGGCGTGACCCGTGCATGGGTGTTGCGCCTGGCCGCCCTGCTTGGGCTCCTGGCCGCCGAGCGGACGGCCACCCCTGCCGACCTCCGGGACGCAGAAGGCGTTTTCCTGACGCTCAGTTCGTTGGAGATCGTTCCGGTGACCCACCTCGACGGCGTAGCTCTGCGCCAATCACCGGTGACCCGCCGATTGCACGAAGCCTACCAGGCGTCCGTGCGCCAAGCGGCCTGATTGCCGCACCGGCTCAATCCACGAACACGAACTCGTTCGCGCTGAGCAGCACCTGCGCATACTGCTGCCACGGGTCCAACGGCTGCAGGAACTCGCGTTTGCCGCTGAAGTCCCGCTTCGCCTCCCAATGGCGGTTCACCACGGACTTGGCGGCGGCGTCCACCCGCACCAGCGTGACCGCTGGCGTCCAACTGAACCCGTCCGAGTTTTCGTCGGCCCGCGGCTCGACGACGAAGTCAATCGTGTCGCCCTGCCGCACGGCCAACTCCGCGATGGCGCCGGACTGCTTGCCGTTTTGCACCACCCAGGAGCCGGCCTCACCGCTGCGGCTGGAAATGATCCGCGCCCGGATGCCGTCGCCTTGATCGGAGAGATGCTCGACGTTGCCGGTGATCTTTACCGTGCCGCTCGCCGGCGCCGTCCACCGACGGATCGCCGCGTTGGCGGCGTTGGCCCCGGGATGGCCGCCCTTCGCGCTGAGCAGCGTCCATTGGCCGTTCGGGGCCGGCAGTTTCTCATCCCACTGCCACTGGTCCTTCATGAACTTCGGCAGCGGCTGCCAGTGCTTCACCCGGCCATCGGCGCCCACCTCGCCGGTTCCGTAACTCCAGGCCGCGGCGGGCTCCGGCTCCGGTTCCGCGGCCACCGGTTGGGCTACGAATTGCCGTCCTAGCGCCAGCTCCTCGCGGGTCGGCGGGCGCTGATATGCCAGCTCGTGCAGGCGCCGGATCTTTTCCTCCGAACCTTGGGCGGAAGTCACCGCGGGCTGCGTGAGGAAGTCGCGCGCCCGTTCGGCCATGAACGGACTGTTGAGCATGAAGAGCGCCTGCTGCGGCACGGTCGTCTGGAAGCGCATCGGCGAGGTCGAATCGGGGCTCGCGAAGTCGAACACGCGCAGCACGCCGGGCAGATTTTGGCGGTCGATGAAACCGTAAAGCGACCGCCTAGCGGAAGCGTCGCGTTCGAACATCTCCACGGGCTGACCGCCCAATGTGCCGTCAAACCGCCCGCTCACGGCCAGCAGGCTGTCGCGCAACGCCTCGAAGTCGTGCCGCTTCCGGTTCATGCGCCAGAACAGCGCATTGCCTGAATCCTGCTGTTCGCCGGCGGCGAAGACGGCGCGGGCGGCGGCCGGTTCGCCGGGATCGGACGCGCGCTGGTAGGTCGCCGAAAGCAACAGGTAGCGGTGCAGTTCCTTGAGTGACCAGCCGTGGTCCATGAACCAGACCGCCAGGTGATCCAGCAGCTCCGGATGCGACGGCGGTTCGCTGCGCACCCCGAAGTCACTCGGTGTTCGGACGAGCGGCGTGCCGAAATGCTGCGCCCACACGCGATTGACCAACACCCGGGCGGTGAGCGGATTGTCCCGGGACGCGATGGCCTGCGCCAGTTCCAGCCGGCCGCTGCCCTTCGCGAACGGTTGGCGATCCTTGCCCGCGACGACTTCCAGGAACTGCCGGCGCACGGTCGCACCGCGGTTGCCCGGATTGCCGCGCTTGAAGATCACCGGCTCGGTGGGCGTGTCATTGTCCACCAGCGCCATCGCCCGGAGCGGCGCGCCCGGATGGGTCGCCTCCAGCTCATCCACCTTGCGCCGCAGCGCGCGGAACTTCTGCTGATCCGGCGTCGGGGCGGCCGAATAGGCTTCGTCCCAGTTGACCACCGTGGGCGAACCCTCGGCGAACAGGAACTGTCGCAACGCCTCGGACTCGTCCGCCGCCAACGCCGTGGGCACGGGCTGCTTGGCTTCCTTGGCGGCGTCCAGCAGCGCTTGCCACTCGGCGTCCACCGCCTTGAACAGCGCCGTGTAACGCTCGGCCACTTCGGCGACGGAGGCCGGGGCATTCGTGGCGAAGAGGGCCGCGACGCGCGGGTTCACGGAAGTTTCCTTCAGCTTGCCGCCGGCGATGCTTTGGGCGAGCTGCGCGGCCTGGGCGGCGAAGTCATTCGTCGCGAGCCCGTGGAACGCAAGAAACGGCGCCATGATCGCGTCGGGCTGCTTCTGCCAGGCCTCGAACTTCCCGTTCCATTTGTTGGCGAGGTGCGGCGGCAGGCTGCGCGACCGGAGGAGCTTCACGCGCGCTTCCTCGTCCAAGCCCTGCGTGTCGTGCCAACCGAGCAGGTATTCGCCGACCTTGCCGCGCAGTTGCCGGGCGATCTGGGTCACCTTGGCCGCCTGGAAATCGGCGAGTTCCTGCCGACGTTTGACGCGTTCCACCTCGAACTCGGCGGCAAGCTTCGGATTGGGGTTCGGCCCCAGCAGCGGCTTCTCGTCGGGTTCGCGGCTGCTGGCGAAGACGCCGTGGAGCGAATAGTAGTCGGCCGCGGGAATCGGGTCGTATTTGTGGTCGTGGCACCGCGCGCAGGCGACCGTCAGCCCCATGGTGCCGCGGAACACCACGTCGATCCGGTCGTCGATGATGTCGTTCTGGTTGTTCAGGAACCGGCGGCCGAGCGTGAGGAAACCCTGGGCCGCCAGCGGCCGCGGATTGTCCGGCGTCGCGCACTGGTCGCCCGCGATCTGCTGGATGAGGAACTGGTCGTAGGGCAGGTCGTCGTTGAGCGACTGAACGACCCAGTCGCGATAGGTGTAGGCGTAGGGATAGCGCCGCTCTTCCTCGAACACGTAGCCCTTGGAATCGGCGTAGCGCGCGATGTCGAGCCAGTGGCGCGCCCAGCGTTCACCGTAGCGCGGCGACGCCAGCAACCGGTCCAAGGCCTGCTCGAAAGCGCGCGGCGAAGTGTCTGCCAGGAAATCCCGCATCTCCGCCGGTGTCGGCGGCAGGCCCGTCAGGTCGAACGTAGCCCGACGCAACAGCGTGCGGCGGTCCGCCGCCGGCGCCGGGGTCAAACCCTGCGCGACCAATTTCTCGGCGACGAAGGCGTCGACCGGGTTCTGGACCGGATACTTCGCATCCCGGATCGCCGGGACCACGGGCGCCACCGGCCGCTGGAAGGCCCAATGTTTGGCCGCCTGGTTCACGTGCGCCTTTCCCTCGGCGTCCGAACGCGGGTCCGGCG
>JBEISV010000407.1:0-4424 GCA_040375265.1 Verrucomicrobiales bacterium | reverse complement strand
TCGGCGGTATCCTGGTCGCGGTGCCCAAGACCCGGAACCTCGGCCTGCTGGTGCTCGGGCCCATCGTCCTGAACATCCTCGCCTACCACGCGTTCGTCATGAAGGGCGAAGGGCTGCTCTCCCCGCCCCTCCTGCTGATCGTCGCCCTGCCGCTTTACCTGCTCTGGGTTGAACGCAAACGGTTCGCCGGCCTGATCCGCTGAAACCGGGCGTCGCCCGATCTCAAACATACATTTCGGTCCCCAGTTCCCCATTCCGCGCCCTCCATGAATTCCGCCGTCGCCCCGTTCACCATCCAGCGCACGTTCGCGGCCCCGCTCGCCCGCGTCTGGCGTGCCTGGACCGACCTCAGCCAGTTCGAGCAATGGTTCGGCCCGAAGGGAGTCACGTGCGTGGCGGTGACGCGCGATTTCCGGCCGGGCGGCCTGTTCCTCTACCGCATGCGGTCGGGGGACGGACCCGACAACTGGGGCCGGTGCGCCTACCGCGAGATCGTGCCGTCCGAGAAGCTGGTCTGGGTCAATTCCTTTTCCAATCCCGCCGGCGAGATTGTGCCGCCGCCGTTCCCGGCGCCCTGGCCGGCCGAGATGTTGACCACCGTCACCTTCGCCGCGGTCGGCGACCAGACCACCGTCACCGTCGAATGGATTCCGCTGAATGCCGCCGAAGCCGAAATCAAGACCTTCGACGACGCGCGCCAAGGCATGACGGGCGGTTGGAGCGGGTCGTTCGAGCAGCTGGATGAATTTCTCGCGCGGAACCCGCTGGTCTCCACCGGGCAGAAGATCACCCCGTTCCTCTGGTTCGACGGCCAGGCCGAGGCCGCGGCGCGATTCTACGCCTCGATCTTTCCCGACTCCGAGGTGACCAGCGTCTCGCCGATGATCGTGAACTTCCGCTTGGCCGGCCTGGAATTCATGGCGCTGAATGGCGGTCCGCACTTCAAGCTCACCGAGGCCGTCTCGTTCTTCGTGAGCTGCGAGACGCAGGCCGAGGTGGACTACTTCTGGGACAAGCTCTCGGCTGGCGGTTCCGTCCAGCAATGCGGCTGGCTCAAGGATCAGTTCGGCCTTTCCTGGCAGATCGTGCCCACCGCGCTCGGCGAACTCATGGGCAGCCCCGATCCCGCCCAAGGCGAGCGCGTCATGCAGGCGATGATGCAGATGGTGAAGCTGGACGTCGCCGGACTAAAGGCCGCCGCCGAAGCAAGCTAACCACCCCTGCCATGGACCCCGCCAAGGCCAAACCCACGACGATCGACGAGTATCTCGCCGACGTTGCGCCGGCCCAGCGGACCGTCCTTGAAAAGCTCCGGCGGGCCATTCACGCGGCCGCCCCGGGAGCGGAGGAATACATCGGCTACGGCCTCGCCGGGTTCAAACACGGCGGCCGGCCGCTGGTCTATTTCGGCGCCTGGGAAAACCACTGTGCGCTCTACGCCGCGAGCCCGAAGACGCAGGCGGAATTTCAGGATGCGCTCAAGGGCTTCGAGGTCAGCAAGGGCACGATCCGCTTCACGGTCGCCAAGCCGCTGCCGTTGACGCTGGTGAAGAAGCTGGTGAAGGCGCGGGTTGCCGAGAACGCCGCCAAGGTCCGCAAGAACAGCGCGGCCAAGAAGACGCCGAAGAAGGTCAAACCCGCCAGCAGGTCCGCACCTGGCACCGACGTGACGGCCGTGTTGGCCAAACTGAAGCAGCTCGGTCAGCCCAAATTCCGCGCCGAGATGGAGCCGCGCTACGGGATCGTGGCGAAGGACGCCTTCGGTGTGCCGATGGCCGCGATGCAGGCGCTCGCCAAGAAGTTGGGGCGCAATCACGCCTTGGCCGAGGCGCTGTGGGCCACCGGCAACTACGAGGCCCGCACCGTGGCCGCGCTCATCGCCGAGCCGGCGCGCGTGACACCCGCGCTGATGGATCGCTGGTGCGGCGACTTCGACAACTGGGCCATCTGCGACTCGGTTTGCTTCAAGCTGTTTGACCAAACCCCGCATGCCCTCGCCAAGATCAACGAGTGGGCCGGGCGAACGGAGGAGTTCCAGAAGCGGGCCGCCTTCGCCCTGCTGGCCTGCAAGGCGCTGCATGACAAGCAGGCCGGCGACGAACATTTCCGGAAAGGTCTGGCCCTGATCGAGGCCGCCTCGAGCGATGGCCGCAATTTCGTGAAGAAGGCCGTGAGCTGGGCCCTGCGCGCCATCGGAACCCGTCGGACCGCGCTCAAGGACGCCTCCGTCCAGCTCGCGCAAAGGCTTGCCGAGTCCGACGACCCAACCCGCCGCTGGATCGGCAAAGACGCCTTGCGAGCACTGGTCAATCCCGGCAAGTAGCGCCAACCATTTCAAGACCGGCAACCACTCCCCTAGAAAGGTAACTCCATGAGCAGCGTCCGCGTCCTCGTCGGCACCAAGAAGGGTGCCTTCATCCTCACCGCCGACGGCCAGCGCCGGAATTGGCAGATCACCGGCCCGCATTTCGCAGGCTGGGAAATCTACCACCTGAAGGGCTCGGCCCTGGACCCCAACCGCCTCTTCGCCTCGCAGTCGAGCGGCTGGTTCGGGCAGATCATCCAGCGCTCCGACGACGGCGGCAAAACCTGGAACCCGCCCGGCACCAAACCCGAGGACCTCATGGGCCCTGACGGCATGCCCAACGGGAAGAGCAACGAGTTCCGCTACGAAGGCACCGTGGGCACCCACAAGTGGTATGACGGCACCCAGCATCCCTGGGAGTTCAAGCGCATCTGGCACCTCGAACCCTCGCTCACCGATCCCGACCTCGTTTATGCCGGCGCCGAGGACGCCGCGCTGTTCCATTCCCGCGACGGCGGGAAGTCGTGGCAGGAATTCGCCGGCCTGCGCGGCACGAAAGGCGCCCTGTGGCAGCCCGGCGCCGGCGGCATGGCCGTCCACACCATCATCCTTGATCCCCAGAATCCGCGGCGCATCTACGTCGCCATCTCGGCGGCGGGCGCCTTCCGCACCGACGACGGCGGGCTGACCTGGAAGCCGATCAACCGCGGCCTGAAGTCCCAATACGAGCTGCCCGATCCCGACGCCGAGGTCGGCCACTGCGTCCACCGCATCGCGCTGCATCCGTCGCGACCCGACGTGCTCTTCATGCAGAAGCACTGGGACATCATGCGCAGCGACAACGCCGGCGACCAATGGAGCGAGGTCAGCGGCAACCTGCCCACCGACTTCGGCTTCCCGATCGATGTCCACGCGCACGAACCGGAGACGATTTACGTCGTGCCCATCACCAGCGACTCGCTGCACTACCCGCCCGACGGCAAGCTGCGGGTCTACCGGAGCAAGTCCGGCGGCAACGAATGGGAACCGCTCACCAAGGGCCTGCCGCAGCAGGACTGCTACGTGAACGTCCTGCGCGACGCCATGGCCGTGGACACGCTCGACACCTGCGGCGTCTATTTCGGCACGACCGGCGGCCAGGTCTATTGCTCGCCCGACGGCGGCAACGCCTGGCAGACCATCGCCAGCCACCTGCCGTCGGTGCTGTCGGTGGAGGTGCAGACGTTGAGGTGAAGCCACGGAAAAGAGTTGTAGATGGAATTCAATGTTTGGCCACTTGCGCGCGCACCCCATGAACTGAAGCCCCAATGCCCCATCCTTCACCCGATCAGATAGCAGACATCGTTCTCAACCGACGGCAGGTTTATGACCTCGACACAGACTGTTGCATCCGGGAGGCCGCAAACCGCCTGACAGCGAAGGCGCTGTTCGAGTTGCTCGCACGCTTGGACGGGAAATCGCCAAATTTCGCAGCTCATCTTTCGGGACTACTTCGCGAGCTTCCGGTGGAGGGGACATCTTACATGGTCGGCTTCGACACCGGCGACCTTCCAACTGAAGACGACCAGCCAGACGCTCCCGAACTGCCCGCGGAGCCGAGCGAGCATTACCTACGGCTCGTCTTCCGCGACGAGCAGGCAGCGTATTACCAGTTCCATCTCTTTCCCGACCTCGACGCTGACTACGTTTGCGGCGCATCCCGGAAGCGTTCTGGCGCGGTGCAGCATCTCCGCATCGAGCTTTCCCGTCCTGACGCACTTCAGGCTTTTATCGAATCCTGCCGCTCCAACCCGCATTTTCTGCGAGTCGAGCAATCCACAGCGGATGAATTTCACCGAGCTCCTTCCAATGGGGGTTAGTTCATCATCATGACTCCCCAACCCCTCATCTGCGTGAGCGACGTGGAAGCCAGCAGCCGCTGGTATCAGCGCCTGCTCGGTTGCCGCAGCGACCACGGTGGACCGAACTACGAGCGGCTCGTCTCGGACGGCCGGTTGGTGCTGCAACTGCACCGTTGGGACGTGGAGCACCATCACGGCGCCATCGGTGATCCGAAGCTGGCGCACGGCAACGGCGTGCTGCTGTGGTTTGAAGTCACCGACTTCGACGCGGCCGTGGC
>JBEISV010000516.1:0-3319 GCA_040375265.1 Verrucomicrobiales bacterium | reverse complement strand
CGTGTTCCGTCGCTCCCTTGTAGTTTTAGGAACCGTCCGGCTGCTTGACGAAGCCGTAGCCGCTGGAGGTCTTCACCCAATCGGCGCCGGCGCGTTCGCAGAGCTGGCAGAGCTTCCGCTTGAACTCATCGCTGCTCAGGCCGGCGCCGCCCTTGGTCAGGTAATCGTTCTCGAAGATGACCTTCACCTTCGCGCCGCGCCTGTGGGCTTCGTCGCAGACGGCCTTCACGTCGCGCTCCACGTAGTCCCAATCGCCGCCGAGCGCTTTGCCGATGTTGACGACCATGTCGATCTCGACCGCGCCGTCCCGGCAGGCCAGCTCGGTTTCGTAGCGCTTTGATTCCGTGGCGGAATTGCCGTGGGGAAAGCCGATCACCGCCCCGACGAAGACGCCCGTGCCCTGGAGCAATTCGGCGGCCCGCTTCACGGCGTAGGGTTTGATGCAGACGGAGGCGACGCCGTATTTGGCGGCGACCTTGCAGCCGTCCTCGAGTTCCTGGTCCGTCATCGTCGGATGCAGGAGCGAGTGGTCGATCATCTTGGCGAGTTCTTCGTAGGTGTATTTCATGCGGGTCAAGGAACGGTGACGGGTTGGCCGAGTTGTTTCGCCCACTTCATCGTGGCCGTGAACTTGGGGGATTTTTTCGGGTCGTCGTCGGCAAACTGGAGGAGGCCCCAGCTTCCCCACTTGGTCCACTGGCCGACGCTGGAAAAGTGACAGAGCAGATCACCGCCGTTGGCCACCCAGGCGGCGTAGTATTTCCCATAGATGGCCTCCATTCGCGGGTGGGCGTTGGCGGCGTGAAGCAGGCGGGTGAGGGCCTCCTCGTTTTCGCCGCCCGCCACGCCGACGAAATGCTGGCCGGCCTCGTAGCCTACGAGCTTGAGTCCGTGCTCGGCGGCGAGCTGGCGGTGCTCCGCCATCCAGCGGATGCACTCAGGCAGGGCGTTCGTCTCCACGTAATCGAGGAAACGGTCCACACTCCAGGTGGCGACGGCGGCGGCGTTCAGCTGCCGTCCCTCCTTGGGAATGTTCATCGAGATGTAGGGCGCGATGGCCAAGGCATCGGCGTGGCGTCCCGCGTCCTTCCAGCCCAGGATTTGTCGCGCCACGTAGCTGTTGCCCGCCTGGGTGGGCAACACCCGCACCAGTCGCTCACGTCCGCCGAAGACCTGTTCCCAGATCCGGAAGATCTCCCCCGATCGCTGCGCGGTGTAGCGCCAGGCCGCCTCCCAGCTTTTCTCCGCGAGCCCCAGCTTCCGTCCCTGTTCGCCCGCGTAGCTGCTCTGCTGGAACTGCCCGTTCCAGACTTCGTTGGAATACTCGACGTAGACCTTGCGCCGCGGATCAAGCGTCGACTTCACCAAGGTGGCGAACTCCCGCACACAATCGTCATCGGCCTCGTGCGGCAGGCAGAGCCACGCGTCCGCCTGGAGACGGTTGGCCAGGTCGCACAGCAACTCCACCGGGACGCCGCGCCGGGTGAACGTGGCGTCCTCGGGCCGCGCCCGGTCGCCCCAGCGCCGCTGCCGCGAATTGTTCGTCTCCTGAAAATCCATGAACCGCACGCAGGCCGTGCCGCGCCAGCGGGCGAGGAAGGCCGGATGCCAGGGATTCTCCAGCGCCGCCTCGGCGGTAAATCCAGGCATGAGCACGCGAAGGTTGCGGACCGGATTGGCCGGGTTCGTCGCGCGCAGGCGGAGGAAGAAGCCTCCGCCCTGGGAGTCGACGTTCACGACCATGCGGCCGGGCGTGCTCTCGAGCACCTTGCCCTTGGACAATTCGAGTTTGCCCTCGCCGTCCCAGAGCACGGTCCAGTCGCCGCCCGGATAATGCCCGCCCTCGATGGTGCAGAGCGGCGTCTCGGCGAAACAATCCGTCCCGAGCCGCCGCACCCAGCCGTGATCATCAAGCTCGAGTGCCGGGCCCTGGCCCCAGCCGGCGCCCTGCTTCTGGCTAATCCAGCCGCGGGCGAACCGGAAGACGTCGACGAAAGGCAGCTCGGTGTTCCAATCCGCCGGGCCGGCGAGGTTGATGCCGAGCGCGGGGCGCGGTTCCGCAGCCTTCAACGATGCGGTGAAGAGCACCGCCAGGAACAACAGGGATCGGAACAGGAGGTGGAGGCTTCGAGGTTTCATCGCGGTGAAGCAATCTGCCCAATTCTGCCGCACCGAATCAATCCGCGGCAAGCGGCCGGGTCAGTCCTCCGCGGAATCCCAGAACGGGTTCAGGGCGGTATGCTTCGCGATCCGCACACTCTGCGCGATGGCCTGGGTGATGTGGTTCTTCGCCAGTTCCACGGCCGGTCCCAGCGTAAGCCCGAGCGCGAGGTAACCGGCGATGGCGGCCGAATACGTGCACCCGGTGCCGTGGGTCGTGACGCCCTTGATCCGCGGCGCACCAAGGGTCAGGCCCGAGCGCCCATCGAAGAAGACATCCACCGCCTCCCGCGAACGCCGCAGGTGGCCGCCCTTGACCAGCGCGGCGCAGCCGAAGCGCTGGTGAATCGTGATCGCCGCGGCGAGCAGATCGTCGATGTTTTCGAGCTTCCGGCCGACGAGGATTTCCGCCTCGTCGAGGTTCGGCGTGACGACGGCGGCGAGCGGCAGCAGTTCCCGCAGCAACGCCCGGACCGCGGCGGGTTGCAGCAGACGCGCGCCACTGGTGGCCACCATCACCGGATCGACGACCAGCGGGATCCCGCCGCCGGCCGATTTCCAGAAGGCCACCGTCTCGCGGATGATCGCGGCGTTGAACAGCATGCCGGTCTTCGCCGCGCGCGGCGGCAGTTCGGCAAACACGGCTTCCAGTTGCGCCCGGACGAACTTCGGCGGCGCCGCATGGACCGCCGTGACGCCCGCGGGATTCTGCGCCGTGAGGCAGGTGATCGCGCTGGTGCCATGCACGCCTAGGGCGGCAAAGGTCTTCAGGTCGGCCTGGATGCCCGCGCCACCGCCGGAATCGGAGCCGGCGAGGGTGAGGGCAATGGGTTGACGTTGCAGCTTAGCCATGGCGCACGGTGCGAGCGGGGGGACGAAAGCTCAAAGCCCAAAACCACCGGCCCCGGCCACATCTTCCGGACGGTTCCAGTTGGCGAACAACGCCGCGTCCGCCGGACCAACCGGCAGCGACCGCAACCAACCCGCAGCGAGGCCCGCGCACACGAGTGGTTGCAGCGCCAATTGGCGACGGTTCAGGCGCGCGGTGACCTCCGCCAACGCAATCCGCGGATAAACGGCGGCCAACGGTTCGGCGAAACCGTCCCGCCACGGCACGACCCCGCAGCCCGGCGCCAGCGAGCCGAGCAGCCGTCGCAGG
>JBEISV010000015.1:0-27514 GCA_040375265.1 Verrucomicrobiales bacterium | reverse complement strand
CATCACCTGCGCGGACTCGAAGTCGTCGACGAAGGTTTCCGCCAAGGCCGGTAGGTGGACGAAGTTCGGGGCCTGTTCGAGGTTGTTGGTGCCCGGGCCGGTCCAGGGCAGCGGCAGCACGTTGTCGCGGAAGGTCACCGTGCTGACGGTCGCGTTGTAATTGCGGGTGAGCGCCTCTGCGGCGGCAATCACGTTGCCCTCGAACAGGAACCCGGCACCGGCGCTGGTGCCGTCGTCGGCGAGGTTCAGGACGGCCGACTCGGTGTCGAGGCCGCCTTCCCGGGTGATGCGCACGAGGGTGTTGTGAAGCACCGTGTAGAAATTGCCCTGCTTGGCCGTCACCGCCTGGTCGCAGTCGTAGAACAGGTTGCCGATGACCGTCACCTCGCTGGTCTCGCCGCCGCCGCTGCCGCCGCTCACCGCGCTGGCGGAATCCGGCGAACCGTTCTTGTGGACGTGCAGGAAGAGGTTGCCCTCGATCCACGCGTCGGTGCCGTCGAGGTCCAGCTCGTCGTCGCCGCTGCCGGCAAACACGTTGTGGATGATCTGGAGGATCGGCTCACCGGGCCGGTTGCCGCCGGTGAAGTCGAAGGCGTCGTTGTAGCCGCGGGGCGCACCCACGAAACAATGCCGCAGGATGCCCACGCCGCCGCCCTTGATGCCGTCGTTGCCGTGCAGGGGCTCGAACTCCGCCGTCGGGGCGGGGAAATGGCAGTGGCTGACGACAAACGACGAACCGTCGAGCGACAGATACTGCTTCGCCGGGTTGCCGAAGGTCAGGTGGTCCAGGACCACCGTGGCGCCCACGGTGTGGATGGCCGTGCTGCCGTTGCCGTCGAAGTGCGCGTAGGTGATCCGGGTCTCGGGCGAACCGGCCCCGCCGTTGAGCGTGAGCCCGCCCCAGTTCGCGGCCGCCGCCGGGTCCTTGGCGAAGACGATCGGGTCTGCCGCCGTGCCTTCGGCCAGGAGTCGTCCGCCGTTGGCCACGGTGAAGTTGGCGCCCGCAGCGAGGTAAACCGTGACGCCGGGTTCAATCTTCAGCGTCGCGCCGTTGGCGACGGTCAATGACGCGGTCACATGGTAGGGACTGTTGGCGGCCGTCCACGCCGTGTTGGCCGCGACCGTGCCGGCAACGTTGGAACCGTCGGCCGCCGTGCTGATGACGTTGACCACGAGCCGTTCCGTCTCGGACTGCGAGGCGTCAAACGACTGCACGAGCACCCGGTTCACGCCGGCGTGCAGGGCGACCGCGGTGTTGGTCCAGGCGGCGTCCCCGGCCGACCAGGTGGCCGGCGCGCCGTTGACCCGCACGGAGCGGGTCGTGACCGCGTGAGCGAACCCGTGCAGTGCCAGTGTGGTCCCGGCCGTGGTGTAGGTGTTATTGGCGAAGGCTGCGGTCGTGTTGGTGGCCGTCAGCCGGAGGGGAATCTGCGCGAGGACGCTGGCCCGCCGGGCGGCGGCGAAGTCCTTGAAGTTCTGCCGGACCGATTCGGTGGCCAGGGTCCCGAGCACCTCGTCCACCAGCGGATTGAAGTGTTCCGGGGCGAAGTCACGCTGGGCTAGGCCGACCAGCAGGGTGTAGTAGGCCGGGACAAACTCCGGATGTTTCACGAGGCGCGCCACCTGCGGATTGGCCGCCATGCGGAACAGGCCGTCGTTGACGTTGAACGACGAGTCGCCGAGGCCGAGGATCGTGTCGAGGTCGTAGGGCACCACCCGGGCGCGCGGATCGGTCCGGCCGAAATACAGGTGATAGTCGTCGCCTTCGCCCGTGCCGTTGTTGCCGTTGCCGAGGTCGGTCTCCTTGTTGTCCACCAGCGTTTCGAGCGCGAAATACCGCAGCCACGAATCCAGGTTTACCGTGCGGCGGACTTCCGCGACGAATTCCTCCTCCGTCGCCTGGTCCAGCACCCGGCACAGCTCGATCAGGTCGCGCCATTCGTCCTGCGAGGTGTTCGACTGCTTGAAGTAGTTGGCCCGGTAAGGTTCCGCGTTAGTCCCTTGGAACGCCAGGTCGGCGCCGTCGCCGGTGAGGCGGATGCCCCGGTAAAGGTTGCCCGACGAATCCTCGGGGAACGCCCGCGCCGCAAACTCGGAGTTGATGACCTCGTTCGCCACGTAGAAGCCGAAGTTCGGCGAACCGGCGGTCTGCAGGTCGCGGTTGTTGACCCGGAGCTGCACCGGCCGGGAATCCGCCGCGGCGAGGCCGGCCCGCTGGTAGAGCGCGCTGCCGAGGAGCTGCGCCGGTGTGTATTGGCTGTTCAGGTTCAGCGCGCTCGACTTGTTCCAGAGGTCGTCGTTGCGCAGGTGCAGCCGGAGGCCGGCCGGCGATTTGGTCCGGGAGCCGTTGCCGCGGTTCCGCACGCCGATGAGGTAACGCAGTTCCGTGCCCGTGCCGTCCACCGAGATGAAGGTGGCGTTGAACTGGGCGTGGCTGCGGGTCTGGTCATTGAATGGCGCCGGCTGCGGGAACGGCGCGGCGGGCGTGTTGCGGTTGATGGATTCCAGCTCGGCCCGTTCGGCGGCGGTCAGGATCAGGCGGTAGCGCGGCAGTTCGCCCGGCTGGAGCGGCGCCGTCGGGGCTCCGTCGTCCACCTGGAACAGCGCGTTGGCCGCCTGCTGGGCCACGTCGTCGACCCGCGCCGGGGCCGGCCACGCGCGTTCGTTGCCCGCGGCATCGGCGGCGGTGACGTAAAATTCCACGATGGCGCCGTTGGCCTGCGGCGGAATCACCGCGCCGAACACGGAATCTCCCGGCCCGCCGTCGCCGTTCAAGCCGTCGTCGGTCATCGGCTGGGCCGTGAACGGCACCGTGCCGTCCACCCGCCAGTGCAGCTTCACGGTTAGTTGGGCCGCCGTCGCCTCGTCCAGCAGCGTGCTGGTGATCACCACGGCGTCGGTAGACTTGGGCACCAGCGGGCGGTGCCGCATGGTGCTGATGATTGGGGCGAGATTGGTCGTGGCGGTGGAATTCGCGGCCCCCGGCGTTCCGCCCAGCGGTTCGCTGGCGGACCAGTTCGGTCCGAAGCCGTTGGGCAGGGCGAGCTGCCGGAGTTCCAGCGAGGCGCCGAAACCGTCCGCCTTGGATTCCCAGGCCCAGCCCCGGTGCCCGTAATCCACGACGTCGCGCACCCGGTCGGCCCAGTCGCCGTCATCGGCGTAGCGGACCGAATCCACCGACTTCCCGGCCGCGTCCACCAACCGCACCTGCTGGCCCGAGTTGGACAGGATGCCGTCCCAACCACCGACAAAGTGGGTGACCGTCGGGTGGTTGGTGGCAAAAACCGCCGGATTGGCCGCCACGACGAGGAATCCGCCTGCCGGAATCTGCGTGCCCGCCGGGAACGTGAACCGGACCCCTTCCGTGAACTTCCACCCGGCGACCTCCACGGCGTTCGTGCCGGTGTTGACCAGTTCGATCCATTCCTCCCGGTCGAGTTCGGTCGGCGGATGGTAGAACAGCTCGTTGATCCGCACATCGGCCCGGAGGCTGGCCGTCGTCATCAGCGCGGAGAAGCCGAGGAGGGACATCAACGGGCGGCAGCCAACCCGGCGGGACAGGCGAAACGTATGCACGGTGACAACAGCTTAGCAGGCGTCGGGCCGGATTCTAAGCCGGAATTGCCCATTGCCGGCCCACCGGGCGCATGCGTTGAGGGCAAAAGCATTCCGCGGCGGCTGCCGGAGGCGACGACAACGGCTCCTGCTCGGAGATCGAAGCCAGCGGATGGTTGAATTCCGGCAGCGGCGTTGGCTGGTTCGGCTGGGCTGCATCAATTCCAAGCGAATGTGAATTGGTGTTGATTCGGTGACTTTGTGAACGGCGTCATCAAAGGCAGTGCTCCTTGGTCGGGGCATCGTTGGGTGCGAAGTCGTTGCTGCCATCCACGTGAACTCGGCCTACCGCTCCGCGCCCATATGCTACTGGTCTCCACCGTCGAATTGGCTTCGCACCTCGATAATTCTTCCTGGTTCGTTTTCGACTGCCGGCACGACTTGGCCGATCCGGAAAAGGGCGCCCGACTTTACGCCGAGTCACATCTGCCGGGGGCGTTCTTTGCCGCGGTGGACCGTGATCTTTCCGGTCCCAAGGGCGCGGGTGGCGGGCGGCATCCGTTGCCATCGCCGAAGGGCTTGGCGGCCTTTTTCGCGGCGCACGGCGTGACCGCGGAAACCACCGTCGTGGCTTACGACGACGTGGGCGGGCATTACGCCGCGCGGCTCTGGTGGTTGGCCCGGTGGATCGGGCTATCCCGGGTGGCGCTGATCGATGGCGGGTTGCCGAAATGGATCGCCGAGGGACGTCCGCTGACGGCGATGGTGCCGGCACGGCCGGCCGTTGCCAGTGGCTTGCGGCCGCAGGCGGACGACACGTTGCAGGTGGATGCAGCCGAGGTCGGGCGACGGATCGGTGACGATTCCTGCGCGTTGATCGATGCCCGGGCGGCGGAACGCTACCGCGGCGAAGTTGAGCCGCTGGACCCGGTGGCGGGCCACATTCCGGGCGCACGGAACCGCTTCTACAAATCCAATCTTCGTGCCGACCTCACGTTCCGGCCGGCGGAGGATTTGCGCCGCGAATTCACCGCCCTGCTGGCCGGTGTCTCCCCGACGGCGGTGACGCACCAGTGCGGTTCGGGAATCACGGCCTGCGCGAATCTTTTTGCGATGGAGTATGCGGGGCTTACGGGCTCAAAACTGTATCCGGGCTCGTGGAGCGAGTGGGTGAGCGATCCCGGCCGTCCGGTGGTGCGCGGGGCGTGAAGCCCCCGGACCGAAGGGATGAAGGCGCACCCGGGGCCGGGCGGGTGCGGAATCCGGATGGACCTGCGACGGTTCCGGGGTAGGCTGGCTCGCGTGTTTGCGTTCTACTCCGAACTGACCAACCTCGGTTACTTGCTGAGCAACCCGCTGACGTGGGTGTTCGTGGTGTTCCAGGTTTGGATGTTCATCGACGCCATTCGGCGGCAGGAATGGATTTGGGCCGCCTGCATCTTCTTTTTCTCGATCCTCAGCGCGGTGTTCTACTTTTTCATGGTCTACCGGCAGGCAGGTCCGGCGAACGGTTCCGGGCTCCGGGGCTTTGAACTGCCCGGGGCGGGGGAGCGGCGGCGGATCAAGGAATTGCAGGGGCGCATTTACCACCTCGACAAGGCGCGTGATCACCTCGACTTGGCGGACATCTACTTTTCCCAAGGCAAGCTGGCGAAGGCAGAGGCCAGTTACCGGGCGTCGCTGGAGCGGGATCCGAGCGACGTGGACGCGCTGGCGCACTTGGGCCAATGCCTGCTGCGGCAGAGCAAGGCCGCCGAGGCGCGGCCGCTCCTGGAGCAGGTGGTCACCGGTGATCCACGGCATGATTACGGCCACACGCTGATGGCCTTGGCGGAGGCGCAGACGGCGCTCGGCGATAAGGTGGCGGCGTTCCATTCGTGGCAACGGGTGCTCGCGAACCACGGTTATGCCCGGGCCAAGGTGCAGTTTGCTGAGCTACTGATCGAGCGGGGCGACAAGCCGGCGGCTCGGCGGGAATTGTCCGAGGTAATCGAGGATGATCAGCACGCGCCGAAGTTCCAACGCCAGCGTGAGAAAGTTTGGGTTAGCCGGGCCAAATCGCTGCTGGGGCGGTTCTGATTCCGCACCATGGACTGTCCCGGGCACCAGTATCGATGGCTGCAGAATGGCCGTCAGTTCCTGCGGCGCACGTTGGCGATGATTGCGCGGGCCGAGCGTTCCGTGCGGCTGGAAGTTTACATCTTTGCCCCGGACCACGCGGGCCACGCGGTCAGCGAGGCGTTGGTGGAAGCCGCCCGGCGCGGAGTGCAAGTGCGGGTGCTGGTGGATGCGCTGGGCTCCGACCTGTTGCCGGCCGGATTCTGGACCCCGCTGCGGGCCGCGGGCGGCGAGGCGCGGGAGTTCAACCCGGTGGAGCTGCGGCGGTTCCCGATCCGGGACCACCGGAAAATGCTCGTTGTCGACGAGGCCCACGCCGGCGTGGGCGGCTTCAACGTGGCTTCGGAATACATGGGCGACGGGGTCACGCACGGCTGGGCGGATGTCGGCTTGGCGGTGTCGGGGCCGGTGGCGGAACGGCTGGCGGCGGAGTTCGACCGCATGTGGCAGGGGTCGATTGAACCGCAGAAGTGGTTTGCCCGGCTGCGGCGGGGCCAGCGGCCGCCCGCCATCCGGATTTCGCCCGAGCTTGAATTGCTGCTGAGCGGCCCGGGACGCAACGCGAGCGCCTTCCAACTGCGGCTGCGCGATGATTTGGCCTCGGCGACGCGGATCCAGATCGCGTCGGCCTACTTCCTACCCACATTGCGGC
The DNA here is from genome assembly GCA_040375265.1 of Verrucomicrobiales bacterium. Taxonomy (GTDB): domain Bacteria; phylum Verrucomicrobiota; class Verrucomicrobiia; order Limisphaerales; family UBA9464; genus CAIWAH01. The sequence continues at coordinate 21,189 of JBEISV010000015.1, read as the reverse complement.
AGCGGAAATTGCTCCGCGCCGCGGCCCGCCGGGGCGTTCCGGTCGAAATCGTGGTGCCGGGCAAAACCGACGTCGTGTGGTCACAGCGGGCGGCCCGGCATCTTTACGGCGGTCTGCTGCGGGCGGGCGTCAAAATCTACGAATACCGGCCGCAGATCATGCACACCAAGTTGATCGTCACTGAGGCAGCCGCCTACGTTGGTTCGTCGAACTTGGATACCCGGTCACTGCACATCAATTACGAGCTGATGCTACGCGTGGACGAGCCGTCGGTCGTAGCGGGGGGGCAGGCGTTGTTTGACCTGTTGCGGGCACGATCCCAGCCCGTGGACAGGAGCAAGTGGCGACATTCGCGTCCGTGGTTCACTTGCCTGGGGGACGCGGCGGCGTATTGGCTCTTGGCCCGTGTGGATCCCTACGTAACTCGTTGGCTGGCAATGGCACCGCGGTGACGGTGTGATTAAGCGGACAAAATAGGTCTGAAACTCCTTTGACACCGGGCGGACCCTTCCTACTTTGCGCCCAAGCAGACGAAAACTCTCCGCTTAGGAAAAAATGCAAGTTACCCGTGCCAGTGAATACGCCGTGCTGGGGCTGATCGCCCTGTCCCGCCGCCCGCAAGGCGAGGTGGTCATGCTCGACGTGCTGGCGCAGGAGGAGGACGTGCCAGCCAGCTTCCTCGGGAAGATTCTCCAGAGCTTGGCGAAGGCGGGCTTGGTCAAGTCAGCGCGTGGTTCCGGCGGGGGATTTGCCCTGGCGCAACCGGCCTCGCAGATCAGCGCGCTGGCGGTCCTGGAAGCGGTGGAGGGGCCCTTGGCGCTGACCCGTTGCCTCGATGAAGAACTGGGCTGCGAACACGCCGGCGGTTGTGCTCTCTGCGGTTTGTTTTCGGCGGCCCAGGAGCGAGTCCGGGAAGTGTTCGCCCAAGCGACCATCGCCGAATTGGCAGGCCGGCACATTCCCGGTGGGGCAGTGCGGGCCGCCCGGGAACGCACCCCGATTGTTTTCCGTCCCGACGGTAGCCGGACTCCGGTGGCCAACGTGACAAATTGAAACTTAGGCAGTAACTACCAGAAACATAACGAGCCATGAGCGATACCTACACACTCTACAATCCGACGGTCATGGAACATTTCATGAACCCGCGGAACATGGGCGACCTCAAGGATGCCGACGGCGTCGGCGAAGTCGGCGCGGCCGCCTGCGGCGACATCATGAAGATCAGCCTCAAGATCAAGGACGGGAAGATTGAGGATGCCCGGTTCAAGACCTTCGGCTGCGGCTCCGCGATCGCCAGCTCCAGCATGGCCACCGAACTCATCAAGGGCCGCACGATCGCCGAGGCCATGGATTTCACGAACCAAGAAGTCGTGGACGCCCTGGGCGGTTTGCCCCCGGTGAAAATCCACTGTTCCGTGCTCGCCGAGGAAGCGTTGAAGGCGGCCTTGGAAGACTACGTGAAGAAGCACCCTGAAGCCGCAGCCAAGGCCGGCGCGGGTGAAGTCGTCGCCGTGGCTGCCTAGCCCGAACGGCCGTGCAATCCCCTCGGTGAGCCCGGCGCAAGCCGTTCTCCGCCAGGGGATTTTTCCTGCCCCGAACCCCGTTTCAGTCCCACTTTCCGTTTCCGATGCGCCACGTCTTTCTCGATCACCAGTCCGGCACCCCGATGTTGCCCGCCGCCTTTGAGGCAATGCGCCCCTACTTCACCGAGGCGTTCGGCAATCCGTCGTCGTTGCACCAGCATGGCCTGCGTGTCCGCGACGCGCTCAAGAAAGCCCGGCAGCAGATGGCGGCACTGATCAACGCGGACAGCGAGGAGGAAATCTTCTTCACCTCGGACGGAACCGAGTCGGCCAACCTGGCGATCAAGGGCGTGGCCTATGCCAACGAGCGCAAGGGCAAGCACCTTGTGGTGTCCGCCACCGAGCACCCGAGCGTGATGAACTCGGTCGAATTCCTGGAGAAGCAGGGCTGGACCTGCACCCGGGTGGGAGTGAATGCCGAGGGCGTCGTCAACTTGGACGAACTTCGGGCTGCCATCACGCCGCAGACGGTGCTCGTGGCGGTGCATCACGTGAACCACGACATCGGCACGATCCAGCCGATGCGCGAGGTCGGGAAAATCTGCGCCGAGAAGAGCGTGCCGCTGTATGTCGACTGCGAGGCCAGCGCCGGCTGGCTGCCGGTGGACGTGAAGGATTTTGGGGCGGCCTTGGTCAGCTTTTCCCCGCACCGCTTCTATGGCCCCAAGGGCGTTGGTGTGCTCTACCGGAACAAGAAGGCCCGCCTGGTGAGCATCATTCACGGTGGGGTGCAGGAAGGCGGCCGCCGGGCCGGCACCGAAAACGTCCCGGCCATCGTCGGCGGCGGGGCGGCCGCGGAAGTCGCCCTGACCGAGTTGCCCCAGCGGATGGCCCACACTGCGGCATTGCAGCAGCGGCTTTGGGACGGCCTGAAGGCGCAGATCAAGTTCATCAAGCTGAACGGCCCGGAGCCCGGACCGCTGCGGGTCTCCACAAACATCAACATTTCCACGGAATTCATCGAGGGTGAGGGGCAATTGCTGATGCTGGACCACATGGGTGTGGCGGTCGCGAGCGGTTCAAGCTGCGTAAGCAAGTCGCTGAAGATCTCCCATGTGCTCGGGGCCATCGGCCTCGACCACGCGCTGGCGCAGGGCAACATCATCATGACCTTGGGGCAGGGGAACTCCGCGGAGGATGTGGACTACACCGTCGAGACCTTCGCCAAGATCGTCACGAAATTGCGCGGCATGTCGCCCATGTGGGACGAGTTTGAGCGTGGCATCATCGACTCGGTGATCGCTCCCACGGGCCGCGGGAAGTCCTTTTCCCAGCACGCGGCTGAGGTTTCCGGCAAGCCGGCCCATGGTTGAGAAAAGCGGGGCGGTTGCCGGATTCGCAAAAAATGTGGATGGCGGGCCGCCCCACCATGAACTCCACTGAATTTTCCATAGCTCGCATACTTACCATGAACACCAGACAATTGATCTTGGGAGCCACGGTTCTGTTGGCTTCCGGCACCCTGTCCCTGCGCGCCGCTGAGCCGGCGGACCTGCGGAAGAAGGCACTCGAAGTTGTGGCCCCGATTCCCGAGCGGATGCCGGGCGCCGAGAAGGACACGCCGGTGCAAATCGCGCTCGGCAAACGGCTCTTCTTTGAGAAACGCCTGTCGCAGAACGGCACGCAGTCGTGCAATTCCTGCCATGCCGTGGACAAGGGCCGCGGCGGCGTGGACAACCAGCCAACTTCGCCGGGCGCCTTCGGCAAACGCGGCGGCCGCAATTCGCCAACGGTGCTCAACGCGGGCTTCCACACCGCCCAGTTCTGGGATGGCCGGGCGGAGGATCTCGCGGCGCAGGCCAAGGGCCCCATCCTGAACCCAATCGAGATGGCGATGCCGGACCAGAACGAAGTCTTGGCCCGACTGGGCGCGGACAAGCGGTATGTCCGGGACTTCGCCAAGGCGTTTCCGGGCGAGGTAAAACCGCTGACTTACGACAATCTTGCGAAAGCCATCGCGGCGTTCGAGCGCACACTGATCACCCACGACCGCTTTGACGATTTCCTCAAGGGCCAGGATGTCGCGCTGACCGAATTGGAACGCAAGGGGCTGCATGAGTTCCTCTCCGTGGGCTGCACGACGTGCCATAACGGTCCGCTGGTCGGCGGCAACGGCTTCCGCAAAATTGGCATCCTCGAGCCTTACTCCAACGCCACGGACAAGGGGCGCATCGAGGTAACGAAGGACGAGGCGGATGAATTTGTCTTCAAGGTGCCCAGCCTCCGCAACATCGCCCTGACCGGTCCGTATTTCCACGACGGCAAGCATGCCGAACTGGCGTCCGCCGTCCGCGAAATGGCCCAGCTCCAGTTGGGCCAAAAGCTCTCCGACGATCAGGTCGAGGCCATCGTCGCGTTCCTGAACGCCATGAGCGACAAGGGACGCAAGGCGCCGAAGACGGCGTCCTCCGGCACGGCCGGCGCGGGCCAGCCGTGAACCGGGTTTCTTCAGATCAGCTTCGACCCGCACCGGGAGGTGCGGGTTCTGTTTTCCCGGCCGGTTGCGGTGCAGCCGAAGCCCGTTAGTCTGCCTTCTCACGATTCATAATTTTCCGCCCATGACACAGGATGCCGTTCTCGCAGCCCTTCGCCTCGTCAAGTATCCCGGATATAGCCGGGACATCGTCTCGTTCGGACTCGTCAAGGAGGTCCAAGTGGACGGTGACGCGGTGGGGGTGCTGATTGAACTGACGGCGCCGAATGCCGAGTTGGGCGAACAGATTGCCGACGCTGCGCGGCTGACTCTAAAGGAGCAGTTCCCCGGCCTGAAGGATGCCCACGTGCAGGTGCGGGTGCCGACGCCACAGCAGGCCGCCGCCGCCCCGGGGGCGGTCAGCAAGAGTAAGGTGCCGGGCTTGGCGCGCATCGTGGCGGTCGCGTCGGGCAAGGGAGGGGTCGGCAAATCCACCTGCTCGGTGAACTTGGCCTGCGCGTTGTCCCGGTTGGGCGCTTCGGTCGGCCTGCTCGACTGCGACATCTACGGCCCCAGCATTCCGCTGATGATGGGCTATCGCGACCGGCCGTTGATCAACGACGAGGAAAAACTTGTCCCGCCCGTGGCCCACGGAGTCAAGGTCATGTCCATGGGCTTACTCATCCAGGACGACCAGCCGGTCATCTGGCGGGGACCGATGATCCAGAAGACCATCCAGCAGTTCGTGCATCAAGTGGATTGGGGCACGCTGGACTACCTCATCGTGGACCTGCCGCCGGGGACCGGGGACGCGCAGTTGTCGCTTTGCCAGACCGTGCCGCTGGACGGCGGGGTGATTGTCACGACGCCGCAGGAAGCGTCCATTGGAGTCGTGCGGAAGGGCATCGCGATGTTCGAAAAGGTAAACGTGCCGATCCTCGGCATCGTCGAGAACATGAGTTACTTCATCGCGCCGGATGGTTCCCGGATTGAGATATTCGGCCATGGCGGCGGCTGTGTGGAGGCCGGTCGCCGCGAAGTGCCTTTCCTGGGCGAAGTGCCGATTTTCACCGCCATCCGCGAAGGCGGCGACGCGGGAATTCCAGTCGTGGCCGGGGATCCGGACGGCGCGCCGGCGGCGGCGTTCCTGGCGGTGGCCCGCCAACTGCGCGCGCGATTGGGCTGACTCCGGCTTTGACGCGCTACGGTGGCTGCCTAAACTGCCGCCATGATTCCTCGGATGCTTCGGAACCGACTGACGTATTCGGTCGGCTTGGCTTCCATGCTTGGCGGACTACCGATGCCCTTGGTGGCCAGCGAACGGGCAATCATCACCGCCCCGTCGGTTCCGCCCCCCAAGGTTCAATCGAATAAAAAGCAGGCCGAGGCGCCGTCGAATCTAGGATCCTTCAAGTCGGGTAACACCGGCGTGAACGTGGATGCGATCCCGCTGCCGACGGTTCCCTCAATTGACCCCAAGGCCGCCCGGCAGTTGCGCGATCGGATCGAGAAGGAGAAGGACTGGTTGCTGGAAGACGGTATGGACGAGCCGGCCAGCGGTGCAAAGGCGCTGGAGGAGGCGTGGGAACTCGGCGACACCAAGACGCCGAGGAAGAGTGCCATTGAGCGCCGCTTGCGGAGCAAGGACCGCGAGTCCGGCGACCGCAGCGAGGAAGGTTCCCGCGACCGGGACAACCCGTCGAAGGAAGGCCGCACCCCACGCCGGGGCAAACTGGACGCCGACAAGGAGGAGGAAGGATTCACCTACCGGGGAGAACGGGAGAAGGCACCGGGCTTCAATTTCCCGGCGGAGAAATCGCTCAATCCCTTTGAGGCTGCCAACAAGACGTCCTTCAACGAGCGGGTCGGTGGCCACCAACCGGGATTCATCGACAAGTCCGACTTGGACTTTGGCTCCTCGCTCAAGTCGGCGGAGGTCGATTATGGCCGGCGGATGGAACGCCTCGGTCTGACTGGGGCCGCCGATTCGATGCTGAAGGAACCGGCGATCCGGGTGGATAGCTTGGGGCAGGAACGCCAGATGCGGGTCGACCAATTTACCCAGGCCCTCGGCGGCACTACCGGGAACAGCCTTTCCGGCCTGACCACCGGCACGGATTCCGGTCTGTCGCTGCCGTCCCTAACCAAGCCTGCGCCGACCGCCGGCAATTTCTTCGACAAGCCGCTGGGCACGGATCTGGTCCGGCCCTTCGCAGCTCCTGCAGCGGCCTCCGGGGCGGGATCACGGGCGTCCGATTTCCTGCGGAACGGCGGTGGTGGTTTCACCCCCATTCCACGCACCTCGTTCTGAACATGCGGAAAACCTGCCTGATTGCCGTCATGGCTTGGCTGCTCAACGTGGTAGCCGCCCAAGGCGCCGAATCGCGGATCCTCAAAGTCTTGCCTTACCTGCTTGATGCGGAGGGGCGTCACGCTCTTCAGCCTTCCCTCTACGAAAGGGACGCCTACCAGGCGAAGCTACGCGCCGAGCCGGGGTTGGCCCAGGGGCGTCGGTATGATGTGCAGTGGCGGTTGGCCGGCCCCCAACGGGAGGGCGCGATTCTTCGACTTGAGCTCCGTTCGGGCAGCGGTAACGAGGGGCATTCACTGGTGCTCGAATGCCCGCTGAAACCGGGTTGGCGCGGGCGCGGGTGGTCGCAACTCCAGCTCACCCCGGAGCAGTTCAAGGAACTGGGGCAGGTGACCGCTTGGCGGGCGACGCTCCGGCAGGGCGAGGCTGAGCTGGCCGAGGAAAAATCGTTCCTTTGGTGAAGGGCGAAACCGCAAACGGGGACGGGGACCATTACCGCGAACGGCAACTCACCGCTCGACCCGGGCGCCGATGCCTTGAGCCGGCAGTCAACCGAGGCATGAAACCGGCCGACCGGTTCACCCCATCCCGTCCATGAAGCTGAAACAAATTGGGGCTGCGGTCTTGGGTGTCGGCCTGCTGGGGATCCTCGGCTGCACGGCTCTCCCTTCGGTTGGGATTCCACCGCTTGATTCGGCGAACCGCTGGGCAAATGAGCTGGCGGCATTCGATGCCTTGGACGCCACGAACCCTCCGCCCCGCCGGCCGATTGTCTTTGTCGGCAGTTCCTATCTTCGCCTCTGGATCGGGGTGACGAACGACTTTCCCGGGCTCCGGGTGATCAACCGTGGTTTCGGCGGGTCCCAGACCAGCGACCTGCGGGAACATTTTGAACGCGTGATCCAGCGCTACGAGCCGCGGCAAGTTGTCCTGTATTGCGGCAGCAACGACCTGGCGGCCGGCAAGCCGGTCGAGGCGGTGATCGCGGACGTAAAGGAGTTGGTGGAGCGAATTCACCGCGACCTGCCCGACGCCCGAGTCACTTACCTCTCAATCGCCGTCAATCCGGCCCGCTGGGAACAACGCGCTAAAGTGCGTGCGGTGAACGCGGCGGTGGCCGAATTCATGGCGGAAGATCGGCGCCGACAGTTCCTCGACGTCACCTCCCCGATGCTGGGGCCCGATGGCCTGCCCAAGCCGGACATCTTCGTCGCCGACCGCCTGCACATGAATCGCAAGGGCTACGAACTGTGGAAGCCGATCATCGGGCCGGTGTTGGTGAAATGACCCGGAGCTACGGGATTTGCCCGGGAAGACGCAGGCCGTTGCCGGTGCGCTTGGTCAGCGAATCGCCCAAGTCCTGACGGGCGTCTTCCGCGAGCGAAAGCATTCGGGTCAGCACCGACGGATGTTGATCGGCGACGTTTCGGGTTTCGCCAGGATCGGCGCGAAGATCGTATAGTTCCAACCCAACAGGCAGGGCCCGGTAACGGACCGGAATGCCGCCGGTCGCCTTCGGCTGATGGTTCACCGAACGGGCCGTGTGCGGCAGCAGCAGCTTCCAGTCGCTGCTCCGGACGGCCTGGAGTTCGCCGGTGTTGTAGTAGAAGTAGTAGGCGGGGTGCGGGTTCGTGGCGCCGGGTTGGCCGGCCAGCACGGGCCAGACATTGCGGCCGTCGATCGGATGACCGGGCAGAGAAGCCCCGACGACCTGCGCGATGGTGGGCAGCAGGTCGATGGTCATCAACGGCGTGTCCGCGAGGCGGCCGGCGGGGATTTTTCCTGGCCAACGCATGAGGCAGGGCTCACGCACGCCGCCCTCGAAGACAGTGCCTTTCCCTTCGCGGAAAGGACCGGCGGAACCCGCATGTTCGCCATAGCTGAGCCACGGGCCATTGTCCGAGGTAAAGATGACCCAGGTGTTTTCCTCCAGCTTGAGTCGGCGGAGCGTCGCGAGCACCCGGCCGACCGACCAGTCGATCTCCGAGATGACATCACCGAACAGACCGCGGCGGGTTTTGCCGGCGAACTTGTCGCTGACGAACAAGGGCACGTGCGGCATGGAGTGGGCGAGGTAGAGGAAGAACGGTTTCCCGCTCTGTTCCTCGATGAACTGGACCGCGCGTTCCGTGTATTGGGTCGTTAGCTGACGTTGGTCGGGCATTTCCTGGACGACTTCCTCATCCTGGATCAACGGAAGCGGCGGGTAAGTTCCCTTCGCGGCTTCCGGGTGGTTGGGCCACATGTCGTTGGAGTAGGGCAGCCCGAAGTAGCGGTCGAACCCGTGCCGGGTGGGCAGGAACTGAGGGGCACGCCCAAGGTGCCATTTGCCGACGATCGCAGTTGCGTAGCCGCGGCCCTTGAGCACTTCGGCGAGGGTCGTTTCTCCGGCGCTCAGGCCGGTCTTGGAATTGGGGCCGAGGGCGCCGTGGATGCCGATGCGGTTAGCGTAGCAGCCAGTCAGGAGGGAGGCGCGGGCGGCCGAACACACCGGCTGGGCGGTGTAGAAGCTGGTGAACTTCGTGCCCTGTTTCGCCAGGCGGTCCAGATTCGGCGTTTGGTAGCCTTGGGCGCCGAAACAGCCGATGTCCGCGTAGGCAAGGTCGTCACAGAAGATCAGGACGATGTTGGGCGGGGCGGCCCGAAGCCACGCGGCGAAGGTGAACCCAAGGCCGATCAGGAGCAGGCGGCCGGTGACGCGACGGAACATGGAGGCAAGCGTGCGACGGATGCCCAGGCCAAGGCAAACGCCGCCCGCGGCGTGGACGGCGAATTTGTCCGCTTGGCCCTCAGCGGGTTTTTCCCCATGCTGTCCGCGGTGATTCAAACGGCGGAAGAGTTAAATGGTCTCGCAGAGCGGATTCAGGCTGCCCCTTGGGTAGGGGTGGATACGGAGGCGGACAGCCTCCATGCCTACCCGGAAAAGCTGTGCCTGGTGCAGATTTCAATCCCGGGTGAGGAGGTTTTGGTGGATCCCCTGGCGGATTTGCACCTGGAGCCGCTGTGGGAGGCATTCGACCGCCACGAACTCATCTTCCACGCGGCGGATTACGATCTGCACCTGCTGTTCACGGGCCACCACTTCAAGCCGGCGGCGATTTTCGACACGATGTGGGCGGCCCGGCTGCTTGGGGAGCCGAAGTTCGGGCTCAACGACGTGCTGCAAAAGCTGGTGGGGGTCACGCTCGAGAAAGGCGCCCAGAAAGCCGACTGGGGCAAACGTCCGCTGACGCCGCGCATGGTGGCGTATGCGTTGAATGACGTGAAATACCTGCGGCCTTTGCAGGAGACGCTGGTTGAACGCCTTAAGGCCGCGGGCCGCCTCGAATGGCACCGACAGATCTGCGCGCGCCTGATTTCGGACGCCGCCCATCCGTCCAAGCCCGACCCCGATTCCGTTTGGCGTATCAAGGGGCACGATGTGCTCGATGATACGGGCCTGGCGGTCCTCCGAGAGCTCTGGCACTGGCGCGAAAAGGACGCGCTCCGCACCGGCCGGCCACCGTTCTTCATCCTCAAGCACGAGACGCTCAGCGAGATCGCGGCCCAGGCCAGCGCCGCGGGCGTCCGCGCGGTGCGTTTGCCGCCCTATCTGACTTCGAAGCGCCGGGCCGGTGTGCTGGACGCCGTTAAGGCAGGGCTGGCTGTGCCGGAGGAGAGCCGGCCGAAGCAATTGCGAGTGCGGATGCGGCGGATGTCCCGGTCGGAACTGGATTATGCCGAGCAGTTGCGGGAACGCAGGGACGCGCGGGCCAAGGAACTGGAATTGGATCCGACCATCGTGGCGGCTCGGGCGACTCTCTTTGCCTTGGCCCGAAAGGATGCGGACGAATTGGCCCGGCTGTTGCCGTGGCAACGGGAGATTTTGAAGCTGGACAGCGACGCCGCGGCGTTGCCTATGACCGAGGAGGTTTGACACAAACCCCGGTTGGCGTAACCCCAGCTTGAACTGCGCGCCGATTGGCTGGCACGGTCTCCCTGCTTCCCATGAAACGCGTTTTGACTGCGCTGGCCATGCTGGCTGCCACCGTGACCGGCCTCGCTGAAATCAAGGAACCCATCGCGCTGTGGCCCCACGGCGCGCCGGGTGCGCTCGGCGTGGGAACCAACGACGTGCCGACCGTCACGCCTTACCTGCCCGATCCGGCCAAGGCGACCGGCGCGGCCGTCGTCGTTTGTCCGGGCGGCGGCTACGGCGGGTTGGCGGCGCATGAGGGCAACGACTACGCGCTGTTCCTGAACCGGCATGGAGTTGCCTCCTTCGTGCTGAAATACCGCCTCGGAACCCATGGCTACCGACACCCGGCGATGCTCCAGGATGCGGCCCGGGCGGTCCGCTGGGTAAGGGCGAATGCGTCAACCTACACGCTCGATGTAAAGCGGGTTGGCATCATGGGCAGCAGTGCCGGCGGCCACCTGACCTCGACGTTGATGACGCACTTCGACCTCGGAAATCCGCAGGCCCAGGATGCGGTGGACCGACTGAGTTCCCGGCCGGATTTGGGCATCCTGTGCTACCCGGTCATCACGATGGAGGCGTTTGGCCACGCCGGTTCGCGGCGCAACCTGCTCGGAGAATTTCCAACGGCGGAGCAGGTGCAACTGCTGTCGAATGAGAAGCAAGTGTCGCCGGGAACGCCGCCGGCCTTCCTCTGGCACACCTACGAGGACCAGGCGGTGCCCGTCCGGAATTCGCTCGAGTTTGCCTCGGCGCTGGAACGCCACGGTGTGCCGTTCGACCTGCACATTTACAAGCAGGGCCGCCACGGCATCGGGTTGGCCGCGGAGCCGCCCGAATTTGAGAATCCGCACCCTTGGGCAGCCGACTTGGTGCATTGGCTGCGGGCGCAAGGATTCGTGAAGTAACCGACGGGTGGCCGATTTGGCCAATCTGCGCCTTAACGAAGGCTGGCGGCGGATTGGTAGGCCGCCTCAATCTTGTCCGCCGCGGTTGTCCAAGTGTGGGTTTCAGCCTGAGCTTGGGCGGCTTGGCCGAGTCGGCGGGCCAACGACGGATCCGCGAGCAAACGGTCCAGCGCCGCGGCCAACGCACTGGGTTCACCGACCGGAACGGTGATCCCATTCTGGTCCGGGATGATGAAGTCGCGCATGCCGCAGATGGGCGTGGTCGCGATGGCGAGGCCCATTGCCGCGGCTTCGATCATGACCAATGGCTGGCCTTCGAAGTAGGACGGCAGCACGAACACGGAATGAGAGCGATAAATGTCGATCAGGGCCTGATTTCCATCGATCCGCGGTAGCACCCGGATCCGAGGCCGAATCGCGGCCGGAAACTCCGGCAGGATGGTTTCGGGGCCGGCGTGGCAGCCGGCGATGGTCAGGTGTTCTTCGGGATGCCGTGCCAACGCCTCGCTCGCGGCGGGAACCAAATCCAAGGTCCCTTTCCGATGCAGCCAGCTACCGAGGAAAAGCAACCCCTTCCGCGGGGCGGAGGCCGCCAAGGCAGCGCCGGCGGCCAGGAACTCCGGCTCCACCCCGCTGTGATGACGGGTTAGCTGGGCGCGATCCACGCCGCGTCCAACCAGGTGTTCCACATCCTCCGAGTTTGAGCAGATAACGTGGGCTGCCCGCCGGGTCGCATACATGGCCTGCCAGACGACCGACAGCGGCGAATAGCGGTTTTTCAGCGTGATCGGCAGCCCCTTCTTGTGCTGATAAGCCAAGGTTGCCCGGTGGGAGCGGTCTTCGAGCCCATAGGAAAAGATGACCAGTGGAGGCAGGTGGGCGCGATTCCACGCGTAGGCTGCCGCGGCCGGTTCGTGGACCTCGACGACATCAATCGGCCGGCCGCTCTGCATCCGCTGCCGAACTCGCTCGACAATGCGACGGGGGACTTGGAAACGACGGAATTGCGGCCGGCAGGAGACGTTGAGGTCTTCGCAGAAGAGGTATTCCACCTGATGCCCGCGGCGGATCAGTTCGTCACCGGTCGAGTGCATGGTCCGGCTCATGCCGCCGGAACGATTGTTCGTCACGTCGGCGATGCGGAGGACTCGGAGCGATGGATTCATCCGTGGTTTCGGCCCGGGAGCCGCAACTGCGGGCGTAGGCTAGCCGCCGCGGATTGGAGACATCCAGCGCAATTCCGCTCGTGCCCGTTGACGGGGCGGGTGCGGATTGAAACGGTTTCGCGGTTGCGAATCCTGCTGATCAACGATGGCGCCAGCCCACACACCGGAGGGATGAACCGGATGGTGGTCGAAACGTGTTCGGGATTGATGCGGGCAGGGCATGAAGTGGCGATCGCCTACCACGACACGCATCCGGCCACGGTGGACTGCCGGGTGTTCCACGTGCCGGAAGCGCATCCGATGGCCGACCGCAAACAGGCGTTGGACCTGGCGCTCACCGAGTTTCGGCCGGACGTCATACACAATCATTCCACCAAGATTTTGCCCCTGTTGCGGGCCCTGTCGGAACAGTTTCCCCTCGCCAGTTTCTGCCACGACCAAAGCCTGTTTTGTTCCGGCGGAGACCGTGTTCTCCGTGGCTGGAAGCCTTGCCATCGTCCGCACGGGCTCGGCTGTCTCGCGTGGCACTACCTGGCTGGCTGCGGGGGCAAGGATCCGCGCAACAACTGGAAGCTCTGGCGCAGCATTCCGGACCGGATGATGGCGTGGCGGTTACCGCGTTCCCGGATGCAGGTGGCGTCGAAGTTCATGCGGGCCGGCCTGCTGGAGAACCGTTTTCCGGCCGACCGGATTGATTTGGTGCCCCTGTTTGCGGAACCACCGGCGGAAGAATCCGCGACGTTTGACGCCCGGCTGCTGCTGGCGCCCGCCCGCTTGGTTCGCTCCAAAGGGGTGGACTTGGCCGTGCAAGCGTTTGCGCAATTGGGCGACTTGGAGGCGCGGTTGGTCGTGGCGGGAGTTGGTCCGGAGCGGGAACCGTTGGAACGGCTCAGTCGGCAGTTGGGATTGGACGATCGGGTTCAGTTCACCGGCGAGTTGTCGCCCCGGGCGCTGACCGCGTGGTATTCCCGTTCGGGCATTGTCTTGTTTCCGGTGCTTCGCCCCGAGCCGTTCGGGCTCGTGGGGGTGGAGGCCTTGGCTTATGGAAAACCCATCGTGGCCGTCGCCGGCGGCGCGGTGGACGAATGGCTTTGGCCAGGCGAAACCGGCTTGCGGGTCGACGAGCGGACCCCGGAGGCCTTTGCGGCGGCGGTTCGCGAGCTGCTGATTTCGCCGGAGCGTTGCGCCGCGATGGGGGAGGCCGCAAAAGCCAGGTATGCCTACTTCCATCCTACCGCCTATGTGGAGCGGTTGATGGCGGCGTTTGAGCGGACGGTCCGGTGGCACCGCGACACCGCGCGGTGATCGGCTTCAGAGGGGTTGGTTCATCTGCCGGCTAAGGCGGGCGCTGAATTCCTGGGCGGCGTTGTAGCCGGAAAGTCGCAGCTTGGTCTGGAACGCGGCGACTTCGACCAGATTTCCGAGGTCTCGGCCGGGGCGGACGGGAATCTCCATGTGGGGGACTTCGATGCCGAGCAGCGCCATCTGTTTCTGCTCCAGGCCGAGGCGATCCACCTCCTCGACGTCTTCCCAGCGTTTCAGAGTGACCACCAGATCCACGCGCTTGTCGTGCCGGATGGCCGCCACGCCGAACATGGCCGCGACGTCGATCAGGCCGATCCCGCGCACTTCCATCATGTTCTGACCCAATTCCTTCGAACTGCCGAACAGCTCGGTTCCCTCTTCCACCCGCAACTGGACCACGTCGTCGGCGACCAGACTATGGCCCCGTTCCAGCAGGCCGAGCACTGCCTCGCTTTTGCCGATGCCGCTCTCCCCCTGGATGATTACGCCGACGCCCTGCACATCCACCATGCAGCCATGCAATTGGCCGCGCGGGGCGAACAGGTTTTCCAAGGCCAACGTCGCCCGGCTGATGAACTTCATCGTGATCAGCGACGTGGTGAACAGCGGCACATTGTTCGCCTCGGCGGCCTGCACGAACAGCTTGTCCGGCTTCAGGTCACGGCACTGCGCGAGGCAGGGAATCCGATGGCGGAAGAGTTCCTGAATTCTCCGGGCGCGCAGGTCCGGGGCAAGCGAGCGGAGATACGCGGTCTCGACATTGCCGATGACCTGGACGCGTTTCGGGGCGAAATAGCGTTCGAACCCGGCGAGGGCCAGCCCGGGCCGGTTGACGGTCGGCTCACGGATGACCCGCTTGAGGCCGTCGGCCCCGGCCATCAGTTTCAGCCCCAGGTCGGTGCGGTGCTGCTGGTAGAACTTTTCGACCGTGACCTGGATCTCTTTCATGGCGTCAGAGGTTGAAGTCCGGCCCAAGGTAGATTTGCCGGGCCTTGGGATCGTCCACCATCCGGGTGGCCTCACCGGCGTAAACGACCTCCCCTTTGTGGATGAGGTAGGCGCGATCCACGAGCTTCAACGTCTCCCGGACATTGTGGTCGGTGATCAGGACCCCGAGGCCGCGATCCCGCAGGCGGCGGATGATCTTCTGCACCTCGTAGACGGCGATCGGATCAATCCCGGCGAAAGGTTCGTCGAGCAACAGGAGCTTGGGGCTGGTCACCAGCGCGCGGGTGATTTCCAGCCGGCGTTTTTCGCCGCCGCTGAGTTGGTAGGCGTAGCTTTTGGCCAGCGGCGTGAGGTCGAGCTCCTCCAGCAGGCTCTTCAGTCGTTTGGCCCGCTCCTGGCGATCGCTTTCGCACACTTCGAGGATCGCGAGGATGTTCTGTTCGACGGTCAGTTTGCGGAAAACGCTGGGCTCCTGAGTGAGGTAGGCGATGCCTTCGCGGGCCCGTAGGTGCATCGCCAGTCGGGTGATGTCCTTGTCCCGGAACTGCACAAGCCCTTCGTCGGGACGCACCTGCCCGACCACCATGCTGAACGTCGTCGTCTTGCCGGCGCCGTTGGGTCCGAGCAGGCCGACGATCTCCCCGGCGTCGACGTGGATCGAGACGCCATTGACCACGCGCCGGCCGGAATAGGTCTTGGCCAGTTTTTCGACGGTCAGCAGCCGATTTGGTTGGGAAGCAGGGACGGACACGGGGCTGGCGGGCTATTTGGCGGCCGGAGAAGCGGTGTTGTTCGGGGCGAAGAAGCCGCCTTTCGGCAGCTTGCCGGGCTTGAACCGGGTGCGGTGGTTGCCCTTGAGATCGAACCGTTCGCTGCTCCGGTTGTAAATGATCACGTCCGCCTCGGCGACGAGGTCAGGCCCTTCGAAGCGCGGTTGGACGCCCGCGGGCGACTTCGCCAACGTCACCAGGTTGCTGGTTCCGTCAAAGATCGCCTGGTGGGCAAACGCGGTGTTGGTGAGGGCCGGCCGGCCGGCGGTCGCCGGCTGGACGAGTAGGAGCACGACGTTGGTGCTAGCCACGATCTGGTCGAGTTTGTTGCCCGTGCTCAGCTGGATCTGAAAGTCCTCACAACGGAGGTCCAGCGTGCCCGGGGAGTTCAGATGAACGCGGCCCCAGTAGTGCAAGCTGTTGGCCTTCTGGTCATACACCGAGGCATCGGAGGTGATCTCCGACGTGACCAGATCATCCGTGGCAGCTTGGGACCAGAGGTCGGAGCCGGCGAGGGTGGCCAGCAACAGGGCGGCGATTCGTTTCATGGAAACTCGGAAGCAGTTCATTTCGAGGGACGGCCAAACGGATTCATCCTGATCGTGGAGTGGACTTTGTTGGAAAGCACCAGCCGACCGTTCTCGTGGTCCCACGAAAAGCCCACGCCCTCGTGCGTGAAGCGTCCGCCTGCTTGGGAAATTCGGATCGGTCCAGCCGATGAGGCGCTCTTGGTGGTCAGGTTCAGCAGGCAATCCGGGGCTTCGCCAACCAACTCTGGCGTCTCGTCCTCGCGAAAGGTCTCCACCCGGAAGTCGCGGATGCGGACGACGGAGGGAGAAATTGCCTCGGTGCCGGAACCCTTGAACCACAGGTAGGTTCGCCCGTCCTTCTTGAATGGCATGCTGAAGCCGCCGGCGCCGCCACCGGCCGGGCCTTGGGCGCGTGACGTGGGCAGGGCAAGCAGGGCCACGAGGGCGACCAAGTATGCGGGCAACTTCACGGTGGCGCAGTGTGGTTGGCGGGCGGTGGCGTTAGGAAGCGAATTTCGCCAGCAAGGCGGGCCACCGTCCTTGGGCCTTCAGGATGTGTTCCACCACCTCGCGCACCGCGCCGTAGCCGCCGCGGGCTTGGGTCACGAGTTGGACCGCGTTCCGCACCGACTCATGCGCATCGGCGGGCGCCGCGGCAAACCCGGCCCGCTTGAGCACGCCCAAGTCGAGCACGTCGTCGCCCATGAAGCTGACCTCGGTCCAGTCGTGTCCGGTCTTTGCCAGCAATTCCTCCACGGCCTCAACCTTCGGGGCGGGCGATTGGTGCAGGAAATCAATGCCCAGATCCTCGGCCCGGGCGGTGGTGGCGGCGGAAGGGCGGGCGGACACGAAACCAACCTTGATGCCTTCCTGCTGGAGCAGCTTGAGCCCGAGCCCGTCGCGGATGTCGAAACGCTTCAGCTCGGTGCCGCCGGCACCCATCAGCACGCTGGCGTCTGTCAGCACTCCATCCACGTCGGTCAGGAACAGGCGAATCCTCCGGAGCCGGGGCCGTAGGTCAGCAGTCAGTAACATCGGCGCGAGCTAAGCAGGAACTTGCCCCGCGGCAAACAGGCGTTGTGGGGCAGGGGTTGGCCGGCTGCCTTTATCGGGGTAGCGTCCGGCCGGGGGCCTGCCATCCGGAGGGGCAGGGAACCCATTTTAAACCGCCGGCGGGAACGGCATTGACCCGGCGGCGCCTGCTTCCAACACTCCGCGGAAATGAGTTCGCAAGTGCCCGCCGGTCTTCGCTACGCCAAGTCTCACGAATGGGTCCGCCTCGAAGGGGATGTCGCCACCATCGGCATTACCGACCACGCGCAGCATGAGTTGACCGACGTCGTGTTCGTGGAATTGCCGGCGGTCGGACGCAAGGTGGCCGCCGGCGAAGCCTGCGCCGTGGTGGAATCCGTGAAGACGGCGAGCGATATCTATTCGCCCATCGCCGGCGAGGTCATCGCGGTGAACGCCGCCGTCAGCGACAATCCGGCGTTGGCAAACACGGCCCCGTATGGAGACGGTTTCTTCTTCAAGCTGAAGGTCAGCAATCCGGACGAAGTGTCCGCCTTGCTGACGCCCGAAGCCTATTCGGCTCAGATTGGAGCCTGATCGGTTTCGGCGGACCCGGCCGCGGTCCCGCCGCGCGATTTGTTTCCCACGCCCGGCTTCCCATCCGGGCACCGTTGCGCCCACACTCGCGCGCATGTCCCGACTGGACCGTCGTGAATTCTTGGCCGCTACCGTGCTAGGCGGGGCTGCCACCTTGGCCGGTTGCGCCACTTCCGCCCCCGTCGTCCCGCGGAAGCCGTTCGGCGGAATCATCGACACCCACACCCACTTCTACGATCCACGGCGCGCCCAAGGGGTGCCGTGGCCGCCCAAGGACGACGCGGTGCTCTACCGGTCGGTGCTGCCGAAAGAATACCGGGAACTCGCGCAGCCTCACGGCGTTGTGGGCACCGTGGTGGTCGAGGCCAGTCCTTGGGTGGAGGACAATCAGTGGCTGCTGGACCTCGCCGAGCGCGACCCGTTCATCGTGGGCGTGGTCGGCAACTTGAAGCCGGGCGAACCGGAGTTTGCCGCCCACCTAAACCGCTTCGCCCGGAACCCGCTGTTCCGCGGCATCCGCATCGGTAACGACTCGCTCCAGCAGGCCAAGCCGGGTTCCAAGGTGTTCGAGGATCTCCGGCGTTTGGCGGACCTGGACCTGGCGCTCGACGTCCTGATTCCGCCCGACCAATTGCCCGCGGCAGCCCAGTTGGGACGCGACCTGCCGTCGTTGCGGATCATCGTGGATCACTGCGCCAACGCCCCGGTCGGTGAACGCCCGCCCAACGACTGGTTTGGCGGTCTTGCCGCCGGCCATTACGCCGATAACCTGTCGATCAAGGTCAGCGGTCTGGTGGAAGGCACGGGACGCCGCGGTGGCCAGGCGCCGACCGACCCGCAGCATTACCTCAAGGTGATCGACTGGCTCTGGCGGCCGTTCGGCGAGGATCGCCTGATCTATGGCAGCAACTGGCCGGTCTGCACCCATTTCGCGTCGTATGCGACCGTGCAGCAGATCGTGGAATCGTTCTTCGCCGGCAAAGGCGACCGGGTTGCCGCCAAGTATTTCCACGAGAACGCCGCGAAGGCCTACAAGTTCGTGAAGCGTTGAACCAGCCCGCTCGTCCCGTCACTCCGACATGCGCATGAGGAACTCCCGCCGTCCTGATCTTGTCCCCGCCCGCATCCGCGCCTCGCGGAACGTCTTCCCCGGCGTTTGGCCGTGGGGTTGGCTGGTTGCAATGCTCCTCGGAACGCTGCCGGCCGTGGCCGAGCGCACGCCCTGGACCAACTCCCGGATCATTGGCTCGCCGGAGCCCCCGCTGGCGTGCCGGGTTGAACGCGCCTTCCCCAATCTCAACTTCAACGAGCCAGCGGGTTTTGTTTACGAGCCGGTTACCAAACGCTGGTTCGTCGGCCAGATTGGCGGCCAGTTGCTGTCGTTCCCGGACCGCGAAGATGTCAGCCGGGCCGATGAGGTAGGCAATCTGCGCTCCCGCCACCCGAAGCTGGGGCAATTCCTCGACTTCACGTTCCACCCGGGATTCGCGACCAATCGGTTTGTTTTTGCCGCGCTGTTCGAGTCGACGGGAACGACCAACAGCTGGGTGCTGGCCCGCTACCAGTTGACCGCCGCGGAACCGCCCCAGCTCGACCTCGCGAGCGAAGCCATCATCCTGCGGACTTACGCGGGCGGTCACGACGGCGCCTGCATCCGATTTGGACCCGACGGCATGCTTTACGCCTCCATCGGCGACACCACGTCGCCCGAGCCGCCCGATGCCCGCAAGACCGGCCAGGACATCAGCGATCTTCAGTCGTCCATCCTGCGCATCGACGTGGATCACGCCGACGCCGGGATGGCCTACCGGATTCCGGCCGACAATCCCTTTGTGAACCGCCCCGGCGCCCGCGGCGAGGTGTGGGCCTACGGCTTCCGCAATCCGTGGCGCATGGGCTTCGGCGACAACGGGGTGCTCTGGGTCGCCGACGTGGGTTGGGAACTGTGGGAAACCGTCCACCGCGTCACCGCCGGCTACAACGGCGGCTGGGCCGTCGTCGAAGGGCCGAACCCCGCCGTCCGCAACGACGTGAAGGTGGGGCCGACCCCCATTGCCAAACCGGCGGCCAGCCACGCGCACAGCGAGGCTTCGTCCATCACGGGCGGCGTGGTTTACCGGGGCCAGCGGATGGCGCGGCTCGCCAGCCAGTTCATTTACGGCGATTGGGAGACCGGGAAGATCTGGGCGCTCGCGGACCGTCCGGACGCCATGCCCGAGGAACTCGTGGACACCAGCCAACGGATCGTTGCCTTCGCCAACGACCGGAACGGCGAGGTGCTGTTTGCCGACCATTCATCCAACTGCGGCCTTTACCGGCTGGTGCCCAATGCGGACGCGGGCAAATCCAGCGACTTTCCCCGCCGGCTGAGCGAAACGGGGCTCTTCGCCGACACTGCGAAACAGGAGCCGGCTCCGGGCGTCGAACTCTACAGGGTGGCGGAGCCTCGCTGGGCCGACGGCGCATTTGGTTCACGGTGGATCGCAGTTCCAGGAACCAACGCGGTGAAGACGGTCTGGAGCGATGATCCGAACTCGCGCAAGTGGCAATTCCCCCGCGACAGCGTGCTGGCGAAGACCTACTCGCTCGAACTCGAAGCCGGCATTCGTGGCTCCAGGCGGCGTCTGGAAACCCAGCTTCTCCACTTCAACGGCGAGGCCTGGGCAGCCTACAGCTACCGTTGGAACGAGGCGCAGACCGACGCGGAACTGGTCGGCAAGGACGGGGCGAATGCGACTTTATCCGTGAAGGATGCCGCCGCTCCCGGCGGCAACCGGGAACTCAATTGGCGGTTCTTCAGCCGCTCAGAATGCCTGCGTTGCCACAATCCGTGGTCGGGCAATGTGTTGGGGTTCAACCTCGAACAATTGCTGATCCCTACGAAGCTATCATCTGTAGACAGGCCGCGCACGCGACTAAGCCCTCTGGTTCAGCGAGGAGTAGTGGAAAGTCCGCGCAATTGGAAACATCCGTATTTGGAGTCCTCTGACGATCTATCCGAACCTTTGGAAATTCGCGCCCGTTCCTTGCTCCACGCCAACTGCGCGCATTGCCATCGGTTTGGCGCAGGCGGCAGCGTGGCGAGCTTCTTCAACTTCGACACCAAGCTCGCCGACGCGCGTCTGCTCAACTACCCGCCGGCCCGCGGCACCTTTGGCCTCACGGACGCCAGTGTCATTACGCCCGGACTGCCGGAACGCAGCACGCTCTGGTTCCGGCTCAACACCGAGGGGCAGGGGCACATGCCACACCTCGGCAGCCGCACGGCGGATGAAGCCGCCTCCCGCCTGCTGGCTGCGTGGATCGAATCCCTCGCCCCCGACGCACGGCGGGCCGCCCCGGAGTTCAATACGACCACGGGCGCCTTGGCCGCCCTACGCGCCGCGCAACAGGACGCCGCGAAATTGCCCGGCTACGTGGCCCAGGCCCGCAAGTCCACCAACGCCTTCGTTCGCGACCTTTTCGAGCGATTTCTGCCCGCCGCGGAACGTCGCCATGTTCTCGGCGCCGACTTTGATCCGCGGTTGGTGCTGGCCCTGAAAGGCGACGCGCGCCACGGCGGCGAGCTGTTTCACGGTGAATCCGGCCCGCAATGTGCCCGGTGCCACGTCGTCGCCGGCCGGGGCCGGAACTACGGCCCGGAGCTGACCGGCTTGGTTCGCAAGTTCCCACGGGCGGCCGATGTGCTG
>JBEISV010000005.1:0-32275 GCA_040375265.1 Verrucomicrobiales bacterium | reverse complement strand
TGCCGCCGGCGCCGAAGTTGTTGCCGCCGCTGCTCCAATTGTTGCGGCAGCCGGATACGGATATGGATCGGGTCATCCGGCTGATCGCCCATGATCCGTCGCTGACGGCGAGCGTCCTGCGCCTGGGCAACAGCGTTGCCTTCAATCGCGGCTCTCCGGTGCAGAGCCTCAATGAAGCCGTTGGCCGCCTCGGCTTTGAAACCCTCTACCGGCTGGTCGTCGCCGTGTGCGGTTCGAAGATGCTCGGGCCTTCCCAGGCCGGCTATGGATTGGATCCGGGCGAGCTTTGGCAGCATTCCGTGACCGCGGCCGTCGCCACCCAGATCATCGCCCGCGACTGTCATGAGGACGAGAGCCTGGCCTTTACTGCCGGTTTGTTGCACGACGTCGGCAAACTCGTCCTGTCCCAGGCGTTGGAAGGCCGTTACCGCCAGGTGGCGGAGCAGGTGGATCAGTTCGGGCGTTCGATGCTGGAGGCGGAGAAAGCCCTGCTGGGCGTCCAGCACGCGGAGATTGGCGGCCGATTGCTGGCCCGCTGGAGTTTCCCGCCCAGCTTGGTTCAGGCGGTTTGGTGGCATCACGAACCAGCCTCGGCCGGCGATTTCCAGCGACTGGCGGCCTGCACCTTTGCCGGTAACATGGTCGCCAACCTGATCGGTCAGAGCTATGGCATCCATGCGCTCGCCCTGAATGGAAGCTCCGACGCGGCCCGACTGCTTGGGCTCGATGCCGACCGCTTCCAACACTACATGATCCGCACCCAGGAAGAGTTTGCCGGAGTGGAAACCTTGGTGCAGTCAGGCTCCTGACATGAACTCGAAACGCATCCGCCTGCTCGTGGTCGATGACTCCGCGGTCGCCCGCAAAGTGCTGACCGACAGCCTTTCTAAGGAGGCGGACATCGAGGTGATCGGCACTGCGCCTGATCCGTATGTCGCCCGGGACAAAATCCTCGAGCTGAACCCCGATGTCATCACGCTCGACCTGGAGATGCCCCGGCTCGACGGCATCAGTTTTCTCCGGCTGCTCATGAAGCACCGCCCCATGCCGGTCATCGTGCTCAGTTCCCTGACGCAGGATGGTTCCGCCATGGCCCTCGAGGCCTTGCAGGCGGGAGCCGTGGACGTGATGGGCAAGCCCAACGGCTCCAACTCCGCGTCCGCCGAGGACGGCCGGCTGGCCGACAAGGTTCGCATGGCCGCTGGGGCCCGTGTCCGTCCTCCCGTTGAGCCCGTGGTGCGTCCACCGGTCGCTCGGACCGCCGAGGCCGCCCGCAACGGGGCCCGCCGTTTCGTGGGACGGGAGGTAATCCTCATCGGCTCCTCCACCGGCGGCACCGAGGCCCTGAAGGAAGTGCTGATGCCGCTGCGAAGCGATGTGCCCGGCATCTGCATCGTGCAGCACATTCCGGCAAAGTTCTCCCAGGCCTTGGCCGACCGCTTGAACAGCCTCTGCCAAATCCAGGTTCGCGAGGCCGTGGACGGCGACCGGGTCGTCCCGGGGCTGGCTTTGCTGGCCCCCGGCGGTAAGCACATGCTCCTCCACTGGTCGGGCGGCCAATATCAGGTCCGACTCACCGAAGGGCCGCCGGTGCACCACCAACGTCCCGCCGTGGACGTGCTGTTCGATTCGGCGGTCAAGGCCGGTGCGGGATCCCATGCCTTGGCCATCGTGCTGACGGGCATGGGCTGCGACGGCGCCGAAGGGATGCTGCGGTTGCGGAACGGCGGTGCCTCCACCATCGCCCAAAACGAGGAAACCTGCGTCGTCTTCGGCATGCCGCGGGAAGCGATCCGCCGGGGAGCAGTCCAACAGGTCCTTCCCCTCGGGCAAATTTGGCGCGCGATTGAACGGCACGCGGACACCATGGCGTTGCCCGCCATCATGACCCCCTCGGTGGCTACTGCGGACGTCTAATCCGGGAATCCGGCGCCGAAGTTTCGGTTCCAGTTCGTGGGAACCGGTTTCCGGCATTGCTGCGGACGGGCGAAATCCGCTAATTTCCGCCCAGATGCCCACGGTTGGAGAAAAATTTCGTGCCGAACGGGAGCGCCGCGGCCTGAGCGTCCATCAGGCGGCGGACGGGACCAACATCAAGACGGACCACATCCGGGCGCTCGAAGCCGGCGAGTGGGGCAGCTTTCCCGCGCCCGTTTACATCCGCGGATTTGCCCGCACCTACGCGAAATTCCTGCGCCTTGATGATCGCGCGATTGTCGAGGAGGTCGTCGGTGAGGTCGGCAACCTCGGCGAATTCGATGGCGGTCCCGGGGGCACGGGACGGTCCCGCGGCGCCGTGGACTTCGTCATGCTCCAACTGTCGCGCGTCAAGTGGACCATCGTCTTTCCGCTCGCCTTGGGAGCCGCGCTGGTGGTGATCGGCTGGTTCGCCTTCAAGTCCTGGCAATCCTCGCCCAAGGCGGACCCGCTGGACCGCCTTGGATCCGGTTTGGTCGAACCCCGCCCCCGTCCGCCGGGCACCTTGGCCCTGCCGACAAATCTTCCGCCGCAGCGTCCTGGACGATGACGCACAAACTCGTTGCCCTGTCGGCGGCCGCTAACTAGGTTTCGCGCGCCCAAAGTTTGCACGGGTAGCTCAATTGGATAGAGCGTCGGTCTCCGAAGCCGAAGGTTGTGGGTTCGACCCCCGCCCCGTGCACCATAAGTTCATTTCCCGGAGTGTGGCGACTGGGACCGCACGGAGTTCAGCTTCCGCTTCATGGTGTGTGTGGTCATCCGCCATTCGGGCACTTTTCCGTCGTCGCCGACGACTGTTTTTGGGCGTTGCCGGCCCGCGGGGGGCGGCGGAAATGTTCTTCAAGTCTGTCGGCGCGCCGTGTTTGCTGCGCCGCGTGAAGTCCCAAGTGTTGTCCCGGAGGGTTGCTGCCGTCGGTTTGTCGCTTGCCCTGCCCGTGATGGCCGACCAGTTCATCGTCTATGTCGGAACCTATACCGGGGCGAAGAGCGAGGGCATCTATGCCTACCGCTTCGACTCCGCAACCGGTTCGGTGAAGGACCTTGGACTCGCGGCCAAGTCGGTGAACCCGACCTTTCTCGCCGTTCATCCGCTGGCAAAACTCGTCTATGCCGCCAACGAAACGGGCAAGTGGGGCGAAAAGGCCGGCGGTTACGTTACGGCGTTCAGCGTGGACACCACTACCGGCAAGCTGGCCGAGCTGAACCAGCAGTCGTCCGGGGGCGACGGACCGTGCCACCTGGTCGTGGACGGTCTTGGGAAAAACGTGCTCGTGGCCAACTACGGCGGCGGCTCCGTAGCGGTTTTGCCGCTCGCCTCCGACGGTTCGCTGAAGCCGCACAGCGCCTTTGTGCAACACACGGGGTCGAGCGTGAATCCGGCCCGGCAGAAGGAGCCGCATGCGCATTCCGTGAACGTATCGCCTGACAACCGGTTTGCCTTCGTGGCCGACTTGGGCACGGACACGATTCACGCCTACGAGTTCGACGCCGACGCGGGCTTGCTGACGGCCAGTCCCGAACGGGATGCGGTGCTGCCGCCGGGTTCCGGGCCGCGCCATTTTGCCTTCGGCTACAAGGGCCGCCGGGCCTACGTCATCAACGAGCTGCTCCAGACGGTGGTCAGCTTCCGTTACAACGGCGGGGCGGGCGAGCTGACCGTGGATGAAACGCTCTCGACGCTGCCGGATGCGAAGCCCGTGCCGGGCAATTCAACCGCGGAAGTGCGGGTCCATCCGAACGGCCAGTTCATCTACGGCAGCAACCGGGGCCACGATTCGATCGTCGTATACGAAGTCAGGGGCGGCAAGATGCGGACGGTCCAACACGTCAGCACCCAAGGCAAAACCCCACGGAACTTCAATCTCGATCCGACCGGCCGCTTCCTGTTCGCCGGCAACCAGGATTCCGGCACCTTCGTGGTGTTCTCGGTGGACTCCGAAACCGGCAAGCTGGCGCCCACGGGAACAACCTTCTCCGTGGGGGCGCCGGTTTGCTTCCAGTTTGTGCGGGTGAAGTAGGAGCCGCGCCGATGCGGTAGGGCGGAAATGTGCAGGGGTGGACGTTTGTAATTGGGCGGCCCGCCACCATCTTCGACGCTGGCTCATACTGACCTGGTGAGTGCTGCTCGGGGAAGTCCTTGGAGCGGGCTGCGCCTCTCGCGCTGGAAATGGTGGTCGATATCCGTTCAGCCCTTCGTCAGCACCGCGTCCAGGTTCAGCAAGATGTTGCCGATGGTGGTCCAGACGGCGGCTTCGGCCGCGGAGTGACCGGCCGGAAGCGGGCCGAGGGGTTGGGTGGAGAGGCGGGTGGCCGCCTCGGGATCAGCGGCGAAACCGGCGCGCTCGGTCTCGAACAGTTCGAGCAACTTCGCGGTTTGGTTGGCGTCCGCGGGGCGACCGGTCACCCACTGCAAACCGCGGCGAAGACGGTCGGCGACACTGCCTTCGGTTTGGGCGAGGCGGCGGCCTAGGGCTTGGGCGCATTCGACGAACGTCGGATCGTTCAGGGTGACAAACGCCTGCAACGGCGTGTTGGTGGGCTGCCGACGCACGGTGCAGGATTCGCGGCTCGGGGCGTCGAAGGTGGCCATGCTGGGGTAGGGGACGGTGCGTCGCCAGAATGTGTAGAGGCCGCGCCGGTAGCGGTCTTCGCCCTCGTTGGTTGCCCAACTCCGTTCGCCGTTGAACGCCGCGCGCCACAGGCCGTCCGGTTGCAGCGGATACACGCTCGGGCCGCCGACCTTGCGGGCGAGGAGTCCGCTGAGGGCAAGGGCTTGGTCCCGCAGGCTCTCCGCGTCCAGGCGTCGTCGCGGTGCGTGCGAATAGAACCGGTTCAGGGGGTCTTTCGCGAGTCGGTCGGGCGTGGTGACCGACGACTGCCGATAGGTGGCCGACAGCACGATGAGTCTCAGCAGACCCTTGAAATCCCAGCCCAACGCCGGAGCCCACGGATCCGTTGACGCCGCCTTCCTCGGGGTTCGCGATTGGAACGAAACGGCCAGCCAGTCGAGCAATTCGGGATTTGTCGGCAGCGTGCCCTGGGTGCCAAAATCCTCCTCCGTCTCCACCAGCGGTTGGCCCAGAAGCAGACCCCAGAAGCGGTTCACTGCCACCCGTGCCGTCAGCGGATTTTCCGGGGATGTCAGCCAGGCGGCCAAGCCGAGGCGATCGGGCCCGGCCCCCGCAGGTAGCGGGGGAAACGCCGCCGGCACGGCCGCGGTGACCGGGGCGCCGGGATCCAAGAAGTTCCCTTTGTTCAGGATGCGGGTCGTCCGGCGTTGAGCAGTGGCGACCTCACGGACGACCGGCACGGGCGTGCCGCGGACGGCATCCAATTCCTTCCGCTTGGTCGCAACTTGTCGGGCAATCGGCCCGAGCGTGGCCGAGAGCGGTCGGAAATAGTCCACCAACGCCTGCTGCTGGGTGGCGTTGCGTTCGGCTACGGGCGGGGCGAGCGCCGATGCCACCGGGGCGGGAAAAGCCCGCACGGGCAGGGCCCGGTCGGTGAGGGAGAGCCGGAAGCGTCCGAGCGTGTGGCCGTCGCCGTAGTTATGCGCGAGGGTCACGGTCAGGTTCAGCGGGCCATCGGACTTGAGCGGTTCCGCGAACTCGGCGATCAGCGTGTGGGGTTGCCCGAGCGCGCCGCCCACGGCCCAGCCGGAGCGCTGTCCCGGGTTGGCATCGATGGCGAGTTCCGGGCCGAACTCGGCCTGCGCGTAATCGGCGCTGGCAAACGCCAGTTTCACCGCGCGCGGCGCCGCCGGGCCAACCTTGGCGACGGGCGCGGGCGCCGTCTCAAGCTTGGTCTCCCAGACCACCGCCCGATTGGCGTCGAGCAGCGCCACCCGGCTGTTCGCGAGGCGTTCGCCGGAGCCGTCGGTGCGGTTCCACAGGGCGACCGTTTCCACGGGCAAGGCGTTGCCGAGGTCGAGTTCCCACCACGGATCGTTTTCCTGCCGGGTGTGCGTGGTGGAGCGGGCGCTGTCGTAGTTGCCGTCGGTGTTGCCGTCCACGGCCCGGTTGGCGTCACCGAGGTAATCGGTGCTCGACTGGCTGGGCGTGCCCTTTGGCGCGACGTTCTGGCCGGCACTGAACACCTGCACCTCCGCCAGGCTGAGGAATCGATTTGGTCCCGGGGCCTCGATCCGGACAAATCGCGCCGTGACCGGCTGCGGTTGGTTGGGGGCGACCTCCACGCGCAGGTCGTTCAGCACAAATTGGCCTTGGCCGGCGCGGCCGGGCCCCTTTTGTGGCAGACGATCGTCGGGCAGGACTTCCAAGCGCAATGCGGTGAAGCGTTGTGGACGTTCAGGTCTCCGAACCTCGACGGTCAGGGGTTTGGGCGAGCTTGGCTGGGTGGTGGTGGCTCGGACTACATAGGTATCCCGTGCCGCGGCCGCCCCGGACACAAATATGGATTCATCCTCGCCAATTTGAAAAGTAGCCCCATTGGTCAGCATCGAGGTGGCGCCAATCGGATTCAGCGTTGTCCAATTCACCGGTCGCGCGGCTGCCTCGGCCCAGGTGGCGAGTTCCCGGGTGAACTCCGGTGGATTGGCTCGGAACTGCTGCTCCAGTCCCGCGATTTCGGCCTGCAACGCCGAGCGGCGTTGTTTTTCGGCCGGGGAATACACGGGCAGCGTCGGTCGTTCGTCGGGTTGGTCGTTGTCCTCCGACTGGTTGAAGAAGGCGTAGAACGAGTAGTAATCATGGTGGCTGATAGGATCGAACTTGTGCGTGTGGCACTGCGCGCAGCCCATCGTGAGGCCCATCCACACCTGCGCGGTCACCGCGGCGCGATCCTTCACCGCGGCGACGCGCCATTCCTCGTCGTCCGTGCCGCCCTCGGTGTTGGTCATCGTGTTCCGGTGGAACGCCGTGGCGATCTTCTGTTCCTCGGTCGCGCCGGGCAGCAGGTCGCCGGCGATCAGGTCGCGCGTGAACTCGTCGAACGGGTGATTCCGGTTCAGCGCCTGGATAAGCCAGTCGCGCCAGGGCCAGATATTCGGCCGGAGCGGGTCGGAACCATAGCCGGCGGAATCTGCATAACGGCCGAGGTCGAGCCAGACCCGCGCCCAACGTTCGCCGAAGTGGGGAGAAGCAAGCAGGCGGTCCACGAGCCGTTCGTAGGCGTCGGCCCGCCGGTCGTTCACGAAGGCGTCCGTCTCCTCCGGCGTGGGCGGCAGGCCGGTGAGGTCCAACGACAGGCGGCGGACCAAAGTCGGGCGGTCTGCCACCGGCGACGGTTCAAGGTCGTTCGCCTTCAGCTTCGCTGCCACGAAGTGGTCGATGCCATTGACGGCCCACGCCTTGCCCGCCGGGGGCAGGGGCGGGCGCTGTGGCTTCACCCACGCCCAGTGCGGCGTGTAGTTGGCGCCCTGGGCAATCCAGCGTTGGAGCAGGGCCACTTCGCCGGTGGTGAGTGCGTTTTTGGTTTCCGCCGGCGGCATGACCTCCTCCGCATCGTGGGCCAGAACCCGCTTGATCAGTAGGCTGTCGGCGGGTTTGCCCGGCACGATGGCGGTGCCGTCCTTGCGCGGGCGGGTGGCTTCGTCGAAGGAATCGAGCCGCAGCTTCGCCTTGCGGGAACCCTCGTCCGGGCCGTGGCAATGGTAACACTTCTTGGCGATGAGTGGCCGAATCTCGGCGGAGAAGTCCACCTTGGCGCCCGCACTGCCCGCCGGGGACGCGGCGTGGGCAAGCAACGCGAGGCTGGCGAACAGCGGCAGGAACAGGGCGGGGCAACGCATGGCAGGCGCCTGAGATTTGCCCGCCGGACCCCGGTTGGCAATGGCCGGGGATCGCCGATCAGGGCTTGAATGTCACGGATACGTGTCGGCGTTTCGCGTTTGCCATCATTTTCAGGAGGTCGTGTTGCCGAATCGTGAGGGGCGTGTCCTTCCTGCGTGACCACCAACGCTAGAATAGAGGGATGCGTGCTTGTTGCGTCGCCGCCTTGGCGGTCTTTTTCTTGCTCCCTGGTTGCGCCACCTCTTCTTCCCGCTTGAACGCGCTTCAGCTGGGGTTGGGGCATGAGGAAGTCGTTGAGGTGCTTGGGCGGCCTCACTCGGTGAGTGCCGAGGGAGACGTGGAGTATCTCGCCTACAACCTCTTGGCCAAAGGCGCCGGCGGCCGGCGGGAATTTGTCGTAAAGCTTCAGGCGGGCAAGGTGGTTGCCTTCGGAGAGCGGGAGGATTTTGGCCAGCAACGCTTCGTTCCGGCGATGCCCGCGGGCAAGTGAATGGAGAATCCGCCCATGAACTTCTCCCCGATACTGGCGAACGCGCTCAACTTCGCCTTCGAAAAGTCCACCATTGAGGGCAAGGTCACCATCAGTCTACTGGTGCTGCTTTCGCTCTTCAGTTGGACCGTGATCATCAACAAGGCCCTGCAAGTCCGGAAAGCACGGCGGCGGACCCGGGAGTTTATCGAGGCCTTCCGCGCGGTCCGCGATCCGCTGGAGCTGGCCCGCGCGGGCAAGGAGTTTGATGGGTCGCCTGCCTACGAAGTCTATTCTGCGGGCACGGAGGAGCTGACCTACCACCTGAAGAACAACCCCGTGACGGTGAAACCCGGCGCGAAGGGAATTGGCGGTGCGGCAGACTTGGGGCAGACCGACGTGTTCGCCCGCACGCAGGCGGTGAAAGTCAGCCAGGGATCCTTCGAGTCCGTCCTCGTGGCGATGGATCGCACGGTCAGTGCCGAGACTTTGAGCTTGGAAAAGGGCATGATCGTGCTGACGACCGCCGTGGCCGGGGGGCCGTTCATCGGGTTGCTGGGAACGGTATGGGGCGTCATGGAAACGTTCTCCGGCATCGCCATTGCCAAAAGCGCGAGCCTCACCGCCATGGCTCCGGGCGTGGCCGGCGCGCTGATTGCGACGGTCGTCGGCCTGTTCGTGGCAATCCCGGCCATGTTTGCCTACAACCTGATGATCACCTCGGTCCGGGGCATTACTCAGGAACTCGATAACTTTAACAGCGAGCTCGGGACCGCGTTGGAGCATCAGTATGTCGACCAGCGTCCGCTGGCGGACGAAATCGCTGACGCGCTCCGGAACATGGGTCTGCCAGGGCTGGACCCCGTCCGGTCCGGCACCGCGCAGGACAAAAATCCCGCCAACCGCGCCTGAATCATGAGCGCGTCGCGATCCGGCCGCCGAGGGAGGAAAAAGTATTCCTCCTCCCATCACCACACGCTGAACGAGCTCAACATCACGCCGTTGCTCGATCTGGCGTTCGTTCTCCTCGTTATTTTCATCATCACGACTGCGCCGACCGCGAACGATATCGAGTTGGATCTTCCCTCGGCGGCTGTCCGCCCAAAGGACGAACCCAAACCCAACATCAACAATGTTTCGGTCGCCAAGAACGGCGGTGTCTTCTTCAACGCGGAACCCATCACGCTTAAGGATCTTCGGGACCGGCTGATCGCTTATGCGAAGTCGGATCCGGACATCCACGTGATGGTCCGGGGCGACCAAGGGGTGGATTACCAGAACGTGGTCAACGTCCTGGATGTTCTCACCGAGGCGGGCGTGACCAAGATCGGTCTCGCCACCGACACCGCCACCCGCTGAGTCGCCATGCCTCGCGTCCGCAAATCCTCTACGGCCACCAGCCTATTGGTGTCGGCCGGCGTCCATGCCGGCGTCATCGTGGTCGTGTTCGTCGTCGCCGCGAAGACCGGGTTGATCCCCAACCGGTTCATCCCGATCACCGCGCTCAGGCCGGAAAAGAAGCCGGAGGAAAAGCCGCCGGAACCGCCAGAGGAGGTTCCGCCCTCCAAGGAAGAGGTGGCCCAGGCGAATACCGAAGCTCCCACGCCGCCGCCGAATCAACCGCCGCCGACAACCGCTCCGCCGACGGTCAAGGCTGCCGATCCTGGCGCCCCTGCGATCGGTGGTGCGAGCGCGTTTGGCGCGGATGTCCGGCAACCGGGAGCGCAGCGGGCCCCGGTGGTGCAGGCACAATCCAAGCCGGGCACCGGCACCAAGGCGCCGGCAACCGTGGTGCCTTCGACCACCGCGCCCAGCGCCTTCTCCGCGGAAGCAACCAAACCAAGCACTGTTGAGTCGGTGTTGGAAGAGAGGAAGTCCTCGGTCACGGTTCAGGACTCCTTCAGCCGGGAACAGATCACCCGCTCTGCGGCCCGCGACGCCGGTGAGGTTGTGGCCAAGATCACCGGCGCGTCGGTCGTCGATGGCAAGGTGGCCGTCGTCCGCGGACTCAGTGATCGCTATACCACAACGGTCCTCAATGGCGCGGACGTGCCGAGTGCCGATGCCTACCGCAAGTCCGTGCAGCTCGACATGTTCACGGCAAACATGATTGATCGGGTGGTCACCACGAAGACCTTCACGCCGGACCAGCCGGGTGGATTTGCCGGCGGGGCGATCAACATCGTCACGAAGAGTTTCCCGGAAAAGCCGTTTGCCGAACTCAGCCTCGGGGTCGGTTACAACACGCAGGCCAGCCTGAACGACAGTTTCCTGACCTACGACGGCGGGAAATCGGATTGGACGGCGATGGATGACGGAACCCGCGAGATGCCGGCGGGGCTGGGGCCGGGGGCCGGCAGCCTGTTCAATGGCCCGTTCAAGACCCCCGAGGAGGCCCAGGTTGCCCTGAACCGTGCATCTGCCTTCAGCCCGGCGTTCGGCCCGATCAAGGGTAGTTCGCCGGTTAACAACTCCTTCTCCTTCTCCTTCGGCGAGACGACTTTGCTGGCGGACCGGCCGTTTGGGGTCTTTGGTGGCATGAGCTATTCCCGCTCGTTTAACCATTACGCGGGTGGCGTGCAGGCACGGTATGACGACCGGTTGGTTCCGCTCGTTATCTACGATGACACCCAGAGCCGGATGGAAGTCGATTGGTCGCTGACCGGGAGCGTGGCGTGGCAGCTGTCGCCGGAACACGAGCTCGGATTCAGCGTCCTGCATAACCGGTCTGCCGAGGATCAGGTTCGGCACCGGGAATCACCGGTCTTGGAGGATGGGTCCAACAACCGGCCGGAAGAGAAGATCGTCCGCGAAGTGCTCAACTGGACGGAGCGGTCGCTGACGAACCTCCAACTCAAGGGGCGACATGGCTTTGAAGCCGCGGTGCCGGCCAACCTGGAATGGTTGGGCTCGATGTCGGAAACCGCGCAGCAGGAGCCGGATGTCCGATACTTCAACTATGGGCGGACCGACCGAGGGGATGGCACCTATGACGTCGCTTTTGGTGCCAACAATTTGCCCGTGCCATTCCAGCCGCAGCGGGTTTTCCGCGATTTGGAGGAGAGCAACCGCAACGGCAAAGCGGACCTCCGGATTCCGTTCGACCAGTGGAGCGGGGACGCCGCGGAATTCAAGGTGGGACTGCTGGGCAGTGTCTCGGAGCGGGTTTTCAACGAACGGACGTTTACCTTTCCCGGACAGTCGGGGTGGGGATTCAATGATGACCCCAATACTTACCTCGCCCCCAAGAACCTCGGGATCATCACCAATACGTTGCCGGTGCCGCCGTTCACCAAGAGCTACGCCATTACCCGGCCGATCTCGACCGGCAACGGCACCCAGACCTACGATGGAGAACAGGACGTCAGGGCAACCTACGCAATGCTGGACCTCCCGGTGATCAGCCGATTCCACCTGATTGGCGGAGCTCGGCTGGAGTCGACCAAACTGACCGTGACCGGGCAGACCCCCTCGCCCGACATCACCGACAAGGACTCTGAAATCAGCCAGACGGATGTCCTGCCGGCGCTGGGCTTTCTCTGGAAATTGGCACCGGACATCAATCTCCGGGCCAACTGGTCCGAAACCATCGCGCGTCCGACCTTTCGCGAAATCGCCCCGTATGAGAGCTACGACCCGCTGGGCGACGAGTTGGTGGTGGGCAATCCGGGCTTGAAGCTCAGTTCCATCCGCAACTTTGACCTGCGGGCAGAATGGTTTCCCCGGCCGGGCGAGGTGCTTTCCGTCAGTGTCTTCTCCAAGGAGATCCAGAACCCGATCGAGAAGTATTACCTCAGCCTCACGGACGCCAAGATCTCGTTCGAAAACAGGGAGCTTGGCAAGGTGAGCGGCCTCGAATTCGAAGCCCGCAAGCGCCTCGATTTCATCGATCCGCTGTTGGATTCCTTCACGGTCGGGGTGAACGCTGCCCTGATCCGGTCCGAGGTGGAACTGACCTTCGTCGAATACATCAACAAGGCGGGTTCCTTCCCGGATACCGAACCAACCCGGCCCCTGTTTGACCAATCGCCCTACATCGTCAACCTCGACCTGACTTACGAGAATCCGGTGACTGCCACCACGGTCAGCCTGTTGGCGAACTTGACCGGGGAACGGATCTTTCTGACCAGCCCGACTACCCCAGACATTTTCGAACACCCGCCGGTTCAACTGGATGCGACGGTGGAACAGCGGGTGCGCCACGACCTCAAAATCCGCCTGTCCGCCCGCAACTTGCTCGACTCTCCCTTCCTGCGCACCTACGGGGAAAGCGCCGACGGGCCGGTGTTCGGCCGTTACCGGCGCGGCCGAGTGTTCAGCCTGAGCTTGGTGTATCAGTTCTGATTGGATGGTGCATCGCGCAACCGGCACCTCACGCGCTGCCGGGCCCGGTCTTGGCTTCGGACCCGCGCCACGCCCCATGGTTACCGCGGTTCAGTAGGTCCGCCAGCAACCAGCCGCGCGCAGCCGCGGAAACCCGGGCGGCATGGGCTGCGGACTGGCGCCATCGGAGTTCCCCATGGATGTCCAGGCAGTCCAATGGTGTTGGCAAATCGGCGACCCGCAGGAAAAGCCACACGGAGAGCACCCCGACGCTTTGGGATGACCGCAGCCAACCGGTCTCGTGAGCGCGACGATGCTGTAGGTGAGCCAACAAGGCCAGGCACTCCACCGGGTCCGTGGGGATCAGCGACAACCGCTCTGACTGGGCGGCCAAGCCATCCAAGTGATCCCCTGGATTCGGGAAGGCCGGCCGGCCGGCCAGCCAGGCAGCCAAGCTCAGCCGTAAGGCACAGGACGTGAACACCTCTTCGCACAGCGGATCTCCCGGTATCAGCCGGGTGCGGGGTATCGAATCCCCTGATTGTGTGACGTTCATTCGGATACGGCCGATAATGTGCAAGACGCACCGCTTCGCCGGGGTGGCGCATTGGTAACGACTTGGAGAAGTGAACACGCTGAATCGGCCTCCGATGTTACAGCAAAGTTACTGTCATCGAGAACGTCGGGGACCGGCCAATGTTTCGCTAAATGGTTCCTAACCCAAACAATCCGGCAAATTTCAGAGCAAATCACTCGGCCGAAACGGAGGAGCCAACCACCCAACGGTGAAGCAGCTCCTCCTGACTGGCAGATCCGCGCTTCCTGGTCACCCACCGGCGATTCAACGGCGAAACCCGTCGGGATCCGGTGTTCCAAGGGTTGCATGACAAAACGGTGACGACGTGAAGCAATCGAATTCGGCTCACAACCCACTCCCCTGCAATTGTATGTGGAAGTTTACCTTCCAGGAAAACACCAGACTTTGTGGTTCGTAACCGTGTCGTCATCAAATCGGCTGCTGTCGTGACCTGCTTGAATCTCCGGCGCTACCGGTGCGCTGCCGACATGTAGCAATCGTAATGTCGCCTCGGGGCGTGCCGGCTGACTTAAGATGATCGCGTGGATTGGCCGTGGGGCTGGTCCGCACAGTCTCATCACAGTTGTCACCTATCTAACCATGTTAAAATCCCCTCGTTTTGCCGCTCCTGCCGCTTGGCTGCTGGCGGCGGCTTGCGCCGCTGCGCTGCCCCTTGAGGCGGCCCAGAGCGCCTCCGGCGGAGCCCACAAGCTGTCCTTGGCTGTTGGCGCCAACTTCTTCTCGGCCCCGGTGCACTCGAAGCCGCTTTATTCCGGCAAGGTCATGTCCGTTTCCGGTTCCTCCGTGCGCGTGACCGGTTCTCCGTTTTGGACGGCCAGTGCGCTCGGTCTCCAGGACGGGTTCCACCAATACGTCCTCGTGCTGACGTCGGACGCTTCCGCGACCCCGGGCAACCAGGGCGACTGGTTCTACATCTCCGGCAATGGCGATGACGAAGTCACGCTGGTCAACCAGTTGTCCGGTGCGGTTACGCCCGCGAGCTCGCTGGCCGCCGGCGACGGCGTCGAGATCCGCCGCCTGACCACTGTGGGCGAGCTCTTCGGAGTCGGTAGCGCCACCACTCTCACGAAGGATTCGGACGGCGGCGCCAATGTCGATGACGAGGACGTCATCTACCAGGTCAGCGGCACCAGTTTTTCCAGCGATATCATCTACCATGACGGTTCACTGGCCACGGCCGGCTATTACGTAGGTGGCACCGGCCCGTTTGATGGTTCCACGGTCACCTTGGCCCCGGATGAGGCGGCTTTCCTGTTCCGCAAGGCGGGTTCCCTGACGCCAGTGGCGGTCGGCGAGCTGCAGACCACGGCGCTGACTCATTTCATCCCGCAGGGCGGCGCGATCGGCTTGGGCACCGGCTTTGGCGCCTCGGCCGATTTGGCCACCAGCGCGCTGGCTGGCGGCATCGTGGTGGACTCCGACGGTGGCTTCAACGTGGCGGACGAGGACGTCATCTTCCAGACCTCCGGCACGAGCTTCTCCGCGGACATCATCTACCACGACGGTTCCCTGGCTACGGCTGGCTTCTACGCAGGCGGCAATCCCGGGGCGTCCCTCAATTCCGCCGTGGGCTTCTTCTATTTCCGGAAAGCCGGCAGCGGCAACCTCATCTGGCGCCAGTCGGCCCCCACTCCCTGATTCGCCTGTTTTGTTTCGACCCAGTTTACATTGATACCTTTTGTGACCATGAAAAAGAAATTCCTCTGCTCCCTCGCCTTGGCTGTCCTCCCCGTTTCCTCGACGTGGGCCGTCGGCTTGATTGATCTGCGCACCACGACGGCGGACAACGTCAACACCCTGACCGATCGTCTGTATCTCACCTCCCCGTTCAATGCTGCCAATGAGGCGCCGGTCGGCAGCTCCCTCTGGATCGTGTGGGACTCGACCGGCAACGGCCTGCCCTTCAGTCCGGGTGGTTCGGGCAACGTCCATGTCAACAGCCTGCTCGGGGCAGACGACCAGATCGTGATGAACCTGGAGGTGGATGGCAGTCTGTTGGGCGACCAGACCGGCCGATTCCAGCAGCTTGGCCTGAGCCTCACCGACTCGGCCAATGTCGCCGGGCAGCGTTTCTACGCGTTCCTCTGGCACCCCACCAACGGCGGCAACACCTTGGGTAATCCCGACAACCTTGGGGAAGTGGTCCCGAGCGTGACCTTTGGGGTCAGCAGCACGTTCCTCAACTTCACCCATGACGACATCCTGACCGCGGGTAACGGACGGTTGGACATCTCGTCGAACATCAACGCCAGTCAGTTCACCGTCGTTCCCGAACCCGAGGAATACGCTGCCCTATTTGGCGCGTCCTTGGTCGGTTTCGCCCTCTGGCGCCGCTCGAACCGCCGCTGACCAACCACCGCAATCCTGAACGCAAGCATGACCATGAAGCTAATCTCCCGAATCAACGCGGCCTTGGCCGCCACGGTGGCGTCGGCTGGCCTCGCCGTGGGCGCTGACATCAACATCGCCCACAACACTGTCTTGACGGGCTCGGTCAACTGGACCGCCGACAATGTCTATCACCTCCAAGGGTTCGCCTTCGTCGATGACGGAGCCACCCTGAACATCCAGGCCGGCACCATCATCAAGGGTTCGGCGGGCACGGGTAACAACGACTTCGGCTGCCTATTTGTGGAGCGCGGTGGCAAATTGATGGCGCTTGGCACTGCGGAGAAGCCGATCATCTTTACCGCCGAGGCGGATACGCTGAACTGGAACCTCGGTATCTATGAGCGCGGGCTATGGGGTGGCGTAGTCGTGCTGGGCAAGGCCAACCTGAATAGCGCCGCGAATGCGACGGGTAACGCCAATTCTTCAGACGGCAATCCGGCGACGGTTCCGTTTGACGTCTATGAGGGCTTGAGCAATCCCGCCCCGGAAACTGCCGACAACGGTCGCTATACCTTTGGCGGCACCGATGACGCGGATAACTCGGGCGTCATCCGCTACGTGGTTATCAAGCACGGCGGCAAGATCTTCACGACGAACAAGGAGGTGAACGGTCTGTCGCTCTGCGCCGTCGGCAGTGGCACGGTGGTCGAATATGTCGAATGTTACGCGATCCAGGACGATGGCTTTGAGTGGTTCGGCGGCACCGTGAACAACAAGTATCTCGTCAGCGCCTTCAATGACGACGAGACCTTTGACACCGACCAGGGCTTCCGGGGCAAGAACCAGTTCCTCTTCTCGATTCAGGACCCGCTGGCCCGGGATCGCGGTTCGGAAATCAATGGTTTCGTGAACGGATCGGGCAGCAGCTCTTTCGCGCTCATGGATCGCGCACCGCAGGCGACCTATCAGGTCTTCAATGCTACTTGGATCGGAGGCGGCGTTCAGACAGCGACCGTCGGTGGCTTCGCGAACAACACGTTCCGTATCCGGGACGGCTCCCGCGTTAAGGTCTATAACAGCATCTTCACCGACTACGCCGAGCGTGGCATCGCGCTGGAAAACGTCGGCACCAACTTCCTCGCTTCGGACACTGCGTTGAGCCCGATCGCCCTGGACCATAATCTCTGGTTCGGATTCTCGTCCGGGCCCGCTGGTTCGCGGGTGATCGACAATACCATAGCGAACATCGCGATCACTAGCGGCACCAACACGCCTGCCGCCTTGTTCTCCGCTCCGTGGGACAACCAGATTGTCGACCCCGTCCTAGGCGGCATCAACCGCGGCTCAAATCGCACCTTGGACCCCGTTCCTTCGGCAGTTGGGCCGGCCTTCAGCGGCACCACTCAGTCGATCCCCGCCGACGGCTTCTACGATACCACGGCGACCTACAAGGGAGCCTTCGGACCGGGTGACTACTGGATGGACGGTTGGACCACGTTGTCGCGCCGCGGCATCCTCAAGGTGAACAAGATCCTGTCGGAGGTCACCTACAACGCCGGCCTGGACCAAGCCACCATCAGTTGGGCCTCGGTCCTGAACGCCACCTACCAAGTTCAGTCGTCCACCGACGGCGTGAACTGGACCAACGAGGGCGCCACCATCACCGGCACCGGCGGCACCGGCACTGGCTTTGACGCCAGCAAGACGGTCGCCCTCGGCGGCACCAAGAAATTTCTCCGGGTAACTGGTAACTGAGCCAGTGCCGGGGTTCCTGAAGACTGGACGAGGGAGGGCCTGCGTGGGCTCTCCCTCGTTCCATCACGACTACCGACCACACACTTCCGCTTCGTCTCCATGAAATTTTCCACCTCGTCCCTTTTCGGCCTCGCGATCCTGGCCGGTGCCGCCCTCCTGATGCCGCAATCGGCCCACGCCTACCTCGCCACGGGC
Organism: Verrucomicrobiales bacterium; assembly: GCA_040375265.1. Lineage (GTDB taxonomy): Bacteria > Verrucomicrobiota > Verrucomicrobiia > Limisphaerales > UBA9464 > CAIWAH01. Next base: position 14,877 of record JBEISV010000005.1, on the reverse strand, counting down.
CGCACCGTGAGCGGTTCCTCGCTGGCCACCCAACTCTTTCTGACCACCGGCACGCCGGCCCCGGTCAATACCCGGGTCTGGTTCGTCGCCGACCGCAATGGCGACGGAGTCCCCACTAGCCCGGCGCCCGGCGCCGTCCTGGGGGCGGATGACGTGCTGATCTACGAGGACGTCGTGGACGGAACGATTCTGGGCAGCCAAGCCGGCCGCTACCAGCGGGCAGGCATCGCGGCCGACGACTCACTCAAGACCGCGACGATCTATTTCTATCTGTGGAACTTTACGGCGCCGACCAGCGAGGTTCCCGTCGGGCAGTTCGTGCCTAAGGCCGGCGACACCTTCGGGCTGTTCCGGATCGGCGTCGCGGCGCCGCCGCAGATCGGCAACGCGGTGTGGGATGTATCGGCGCCGGTGCTGGCCAACCAGCACACCGTCGGCGGATTGAAACCCAACCAGGCCCCGGTGTTGGGCGAGCTGCCCGCGCGGCAGGTCGCGGAGTTGGCGACGGTGTCGTTCACCGCCTCGGCCACGGACGCCGACGCTGGCCAGACGCTGTCCTTCTCGCTCGGAGCCGGGGCGCCGGCCGGGGCGACCGTGAATCCTGCGACCGGCGCCTTCAGTTGGACGCCGGGGGAAACCGACGGCCCCGGTTCCTTCCCGGTGACCCTCCGCGTCACCGACAACGGTTCGCCGGCCCTGACCGCCGAGACAACCTTCACGATCTCCGTATCCGAGGTGAACCAGGCGCCCGCGCTGGAAATGATTGCCGCGCAGACGGGGACGGCCGGTGTGCCGCTGTCCGTGGCCTTGGGGGCGAGCGATGCTGATCTCCCGGCCCAGGCATTGACCTTCGCTCTGGTCAATCCCCCCGTGGGGGCCGTGATCAACGGTGGGTCCTTCCGGTGGACCCCGACGGCGGCCCAAGTGGGCACCCATGTCATCACGGTCGAGGTCACCGATGCCGGCGTGCCCGCGTTGGCCGCGTCGCGCACCTTCGAGGTGTTGGTCGAACCCGCCACGGCGGTGGCTCCGGTCGCCCAATTGATCGGGACTGAGGCCTTGAAACTCCGCTTTACCACCCGGAACGGGCGCTCGTATCAGGCCCAGCGCAATTTGTCCTTGGGCGATGCCGGGTGGACGGCCGTGGGAAGTCCGCTGGCCGGCACCGGCAGTGCCGTCGAGATCAGCGTGGAAACGGCGCCCGCGGCCGGGTTTTTCCGGGTCGTGGAGCAATGACGGCGGCGGAGCCAAAGACGCCAATTGATTCTTGCCCATGCCCGAAAGCTCCAACCGCGAGACTGGGATTTCAGCCCGGCCGAGTTACGTGGGTTACCTTTGGCGGCATGACCGTTCGTTGCGCTGGGTCCTGCCGTTGCTGGCGCTCGGGGCGCTGGGCGTGGTCGGGTTATTGCCGCGGCTCTGGACCGTCGCCCGGACGCCCGCTGGGCGCGGACTGCGAATCAGCGGCTTGGATTGGCTGCAAAGCCGTTCGCTGGGCCAGTCGGCGCAACGGTTGGAAACCGCCGGCGACTATTCGGCGGCGTTGGTGTCCTGGCAGAACGCCGCGGCGAACAACCCAGGCAACGCGAACTTCGTGCACGGCATGATGCGGTGCCTGGACCGTCTTCCCGAGGTGGCCCGGGATCGGATGCCGGACACGGCGGACTGGCTGGTTCACCTGAGCGCCACCAACCGGGAAACCTTGCGGTGGTTGGCACCAATGCTCGCCCGCCATGGCAATTGGCGCTGGCTGGGTTCCCGCCTCACGGGCGAAACGGTTGCCTCCGAGGACGGGTTGGGAGCACTGCGGTCGCGGGCGCAGTTTGAGAGTGGGGACCTTGGCGCCTTCGATGCCGAACTGGCCCAATTTCCCCGGCGCCTGCAGGCGGATCCTGAACTGGCGCTGATTTCGGTCGGCCGTCGGGCGTTGTTGTTGGCCGGCCGACCCGAGGCAGACCGCTTACAGCATGAGCTGGAGGCGGCGTTGGCGGCGCCCGCGACCCGCAGTTTGGCGCTTCGACTGCTGATGGACCTGGCATATTCCCGGCGGGACCTGTGGCACTACGAACAGCTACTGGCGGCCGGGCGTCATGAGGATTCGTCTGGGCTGGCGAGTCGGGTCCGGCATTGGCGCCTGCTGCGTTGGGCGGGGCAGGCGGAACGGGCGGCCACCTTGGCGCGGGAGTCGGGTAGCCTCCCCGGTGATGTCCAAGAAGCCGAGTCGCTGCTCCAGGTTCTGGCCGAACTCGGCTTGAAGGACACCACGGAACTGGTCAGCCAGCAGGCATTGGCACGCTGGGGTAACGCGCCTTCGCTCTGGGTGGCCGTTGGCGAAGCGCTCATCAGTTTGGAGGACTGGGACGGATTGCGCGAACATGCGGTGCGTTTGCGGCAAATCGTTCAGTTTCCGCCAGAGCTCAGGGGTTACTCTTGGTTTTTGGAGGGCTTGGCGGAGCATCGACAGGGGCGGCTGGCGCGTGCCCGGGCCGGCTGGGCGGAGTTTCGCCGGGAATTGCCCGTCAGTGTCGGTTTGGTTTTGCGGGCCGCCGGCGTCCTGGACCGTTCGGGTCTTCCGGAGGACGCCCTCGCCGTGCTGGCGCAGTTGCGTGAGCGGGGGCAGCCGGACGACGTGGTGTTGGTGGACCTTCAGCGGATCGCCTACCATTCGCGGAATCTCGAATGGTTTTCCCGGGCGTCGCGCGAGCTTTACGAACGGCACCCGGGGGATTACCGGATCATCAGCAATCATGCGGCCGCGCTCATCATCCACGGGGAGCGTTTCGCGGAGGCGCTGCCGTTGACCCTGCTGGCCCTTCAGCTGATGCCGGAGTCGGGCACGACGTTGGTCAATCATGCGGTCGCCCTGATCCAAGCTGGTCGCGCCGGCGAGGCCGCCCCGTTGCTGAGCCGCGCCCAATCCCAGAGCATGGATCCGTCGTCGCAAGGGATGATTGGTTTCGCGAAGGTCTGCTATTTTTGCGCTACCGGCCGACCGGATGAAGGCCGACGACAGGCGGAGCTGATCAAGGCGGACGACTTGTTTCCCAGCCAGGTGCAGCAGTTGGAAGCCATGCTGCGGCCCAAGGTGGCTGCTCGTCCCGGACCGGACCCGTCACCCAACTGGTGATGCTGGATCGCCCGTTCCCCTCCGCGGCGCGGTGGCATCGCCCTCGGCATCAGCAAGACCATTCGCGCCATGGGCCGTCCCGGGGGTATCACGCCATCAAGTCCTTCACCAACTCCCCGTGGATGTCGGTGAGGCGGAAGTCGCGGCCTTCGAAACGGTAGGTGAACTTGGTGTGCTCGATGCCCATGAGGTGAAGCATCGTGGCGTGCAGGTCGTGGGCGCTGACCGGGTTCGCCACGATGTTGTAGCCGAAGTCGTCCGTCTGACCGATGACCGTGCCGGGCTTAATCCCGCCGCCGGCCATCCAGATGGAGAAACAGCGCGGATGATGGTCGCGGCCGAAGCTGTTCTTGGTGATGTCGCCCTGCGAGTAGGCCGTGCGGCCGAATTCGCCGCCCCAGATCACGAGCGTCTCGTCGAGGAGGCCGCGTTGCTTGAGATCCTTGATCAGGGCGGCGCTGCCCTGGTCGGTGTTTTTGGTTTGGGCCTTGATGCCGTCGGGCAAGCCGCCGTGGTGATCCCAGTCACGATGGCAGAGCTGGATGAACCGCACGCCGCGTTCGGCGAGGCGGCGCGCCAGCAGGCAGTTGTTCGCGAACGACGGTTTGCCCGGGGTGGCGCCATACAGGTCGAGCACGGACTGCGGTTCCTGCGCGAGGTCCATGAGTTCCGGCACGCTGGTTTGCATGCGGAAGGCGAGCTCGTAGTTGTCGATGTGCGTGGCGATGGCCGGATCGGCCAGCGCGCCGAGCTGCTTGCGGTTCAGCTCCTGCATCGAGTCGAGCAACTGCCGGCGGGCCGTGCCGCTGAGGCCGGGCGGATTGGAAACGTAGAGCACCGGATCGCCCTGACTGCGGAGCTGGACGCCCTGGTAGGTGGCGGACAGGAAACCGTTGCCCCAATAACGCGCCTGCAAGGCCTGCCCGCCGCTGCCGCTGGTGAGCACCACGAACGCGGGCAGGTTCTCGTTCTCGCTGCCGAGGCCGTAGCTGATCCACGCCCCCATCGTCGGCCGGCCGGGCTGCTGGTTGCCGGTCCCGAAGAAAGTGACTGCGGGATCGTGGTTGATGGCGTCCACGTGCATCGAGCGGATAAGCGCGATGTCGTCCACGATGCTGCCGGTGTGGGGCAGCAGGCTGCTCATCTCCACGCCGGACTTGCCGTAACGCTGGAATTCGTAGGGCGAACCCACGCACTTGAGGACGGCCTGGCCGGCGGTCATGCCGGTGATGCGCTGGCCCATGCGGACGCTCGCCGGCAGTTCCTCGCCGGTCATCTCCTTGAGCTTCGGCTTGGGGTCGAAGAGGTCCAGATGCGACGGCGCGCCGGACTGGAAGAGGTAGATGACCCGCTTGGCCTTCGGGGCGAAGTGCAGCGTCTTGAGCGCCCCTTTGGAACCGGTCGAGTCCGGGTTGGCGGCGAACAGCTTCGGGTTGAGCAGCGACGCCAGCGCGAGCGCGCCGATGCCGGTCGTGCTTTGGGTCAGGAAGGCGCGGCGGCTGAGTTGCCGCTGGATTTCGTCGTCGAAGGTCATGGTAAAAGGGGGGGACTAGAGTTCGGTTTCAGTTCACGCGCAGTTTGCGGACCCACTGTTGGTTTGCTTCCCAGTAAGTTGCCTTCTTCTTCATCGTCGGATCGTCCACTGCCGGTTGCACGCGGCCGTCGGTGTCGGTGGCCCGGGAGACCACCGTGTATTCGCCCGGGGTCGGTGCCGGCCAGTCGAAATGCCAGAAGCTCCAGGTGAATTTCGCGTCCAGTCCGCGGGCCGGCTTCTTTTCGATGACGGCGGGCTGCCAAGGTCCGTCACCCACCTTCACCTCCACCGACTTGAGCGGCGTCCGATCACTCCAGGCGGCGCCTGTGAGGCGAATGGAGCCGTCGGGGCGCTTTACCGCCCGGGCCGTGACCGACTTGCAGCAGAGGTTGCAGACGCTGGTCTCGCGCCAGTTGGTCCAGTCGGACCCTTCGCGATCTTCGCCGCGGATCGTGACGTATTCGCGGGCCATCCAGCGGCCCATGAACCGCCGGTCCAGGACGTCCACGCGCTTGAGCCACTTCACCCACGCCACGCCGAACCAACCGGGCACGACCAAGCGGAGCGGGAAACCGTGGCTGTCCATCAGCGGATCGCCGTTGTGCGCCCAAGCGAGCAGGACTTCTTCCCGCAGCGCATGTTCGCGCGACAGGCTGCGGGCAAAATTCTGCGGGTAATCCTTCTCCCGGATCTTCTCCACCTTTTCGTCGGCGCCGTAGAAGACGATCTCCTCGGAGCGTTTCATGAGGCCCAGTTCCTTGAGCAGGGGCCCGAGCGGCGTGCCCGTCCAACGCAGGTTGCCGCACGCGCCGGCGAACCCGGGATTCGAGCCGTTGCCGCCGCACTCCAGCGTTGCGGCAATCGTCTTGTGCGGTCGTTTCATCAGGTCGGCCAAGGTCAGTGTCACCGGCTTCTTCAGGTAGCCGGTGAACTCGACCTTCCAGTCGGCGGGCTGGGTGGCGGGATCAATCTTTGGCCGGGGATAGTGGCTGACCTCGTAAAGATCCTCCTTGGGGGTGATCCACGAGCTCAGATTTGCCCAGCGCAGCATCGGGCGCTTCGGGTCGTAGGGCTGGGGATCGAGGAAGGGAATCAACTCCTCGCCTGCCTTCGGCTCGAGCCCGAACGCCCGCAGCGGCCGCGCCGCCAGGGTGTAGGCCGCGAGCGCCACGGAACCGCGGAACAAGTCGCGCCGGGACAGCGAGGTCGGAGACATGGGGCGAGGATGCGGACACGGCCGCGACGTCGGAAGGGCAAAGTCGGTCCGGTCACGGAAAGGAAGAGTTTCGACGAGGGTCGGTCGCGGTTCCAGGCGGCGACGGGCGGGTGCCTGCTTTTTGAGCTTTGAGCTTTCGCGTCCGCCGACTTCACTCGCCGGGTCATGAGTTCCCCGCTAGTCGCCATCATCATGGGGTCCCAGTCCGATTGGGAAACGATGCAGCACGCCGCCCAACAGCTCACGGCCTTGGGTGTCCCGCATGAGGCCAGCGTCGTTTCGGCCCACCGGACGCCGGACCTGCTGTTCGAGTTTGCCGCCGCGGCCGCGGGGCGGGGGATCGAGGTGATCATTGCCGGCGCCGGCGGGGCGGCCCACCTGCCGGGCATGTGCGCCAGCAAGACGGCACTGCCGGTGCTGGGCGTGCCCGTGCAGTCCAAGGCGCTCAACGGCATGGATTCGTTGCTGAGCATCGTCCAGATGCCCGGCGGCGTTCCGGTCGGCACCATGGCCATCGGCAAGGCCGGCGCGATCAATGCCGCCCTGCTGGCGGTCGCGATCCTGGGCAACAAATACCCGCAGTTCCGCGCCGCCTACGAAAGGTTCCGCGCGGAGCAGACGGCCAAGGTGCTGTCCCACCGGTCGCCCGGCCGGGAGGCCTGACTGGCGTGGTCACACTGTCGCCAGAATTCTTCGCCCGGCTGTTCCGCGGAGACCGCTACCGCTTCGAGTTCGGGGTTCGCCGAGGCGACGATCGTTGGTTCGTGCCGGGGGCGGAGTCGCGCGTGCTGGCCGAGCGGCGGCGTTGGCTGGCCCAGTCCGACGTTCCGGTTTGTTTCTGGCAGGCCGAAGGCGCCCCGGTCCTGGAAGAGGCGCTGTGCTTGTTCCCTGAAACGTGGCGGCGCGGCCTGCCGAGGGGTGACCGGGAGCGGCTGGGCGCCTTGGCCGCGGCGTGGGAACCCGACTTTGTGCTCCTCCGGCGCGACCAACAATCCGAGTTTCGCATGGTGGGCGGCGCGGTGTGCTTCCCGTCGTCGTGGGCGCCGGAGGAGAAGCTTGGTCAGACCGTCGATGCCATTCACGAACCCGTGCCAACGCTCAACGCCGAGCTGGGGGCACGCATCCGGACCTTCCTGGCCAAGTTGCCGCCCGGACAGGTGTTTGAGCGGGAGAACTGGGGGCTGGCGGTCGTGCCCGAACGCAACCTGCACCCGCGCCGGCGGCAACCCCGGTTGGGAGCGGACGTGGCGTTGGACCAGGTTTGGTTGCGGGTGGAACACCAGGCGTTCCGGGCACTGCCCGCTTCCGGGGGACTGTTGTTCGTGATCCACCTCACCGTGCATTCGCTGGCGACGGTGCTGACCGACGGAACCGCCCGCGAATCGTTCCGGCAGATGCTGGAGACCATGCCGGACGCGATCGCGGAGTATAAGGGCATCCAGCCGGGGCGCCTCGCGTTGCTGCGCCAGCTGGACTCCTGAAGCTACCTACTTCTTGGGCAGCAAATCGGCGGCGGCCTTCGAGGCGTCGTGGGCTGCCTTCGTGGTCGCCTCCTTGGCCTTCTCAGCCAGCTTTCCGGCCTCGTCGACCGCCTTGGCGCCGGCCTTCTTGGCGTCTTCCGCGAGCTGCGCGGCTTTTTCCTTCGCTTGGGCGGTCGCCGCGGCGGCCTTGGCCTTGATGTCGTCCGAAAGGGTCTTGAGCGTTGCCTTCTGGTCGTCGGTCAGCTTGGCATTGCCGGCCAAGTCTTGGACGGCGCTGGTGGCGGCCGACCAATCGGTGTTCTTGATCGCGGTTGCGACCTTGTCATAGCCGGCCTTCACGCTGGCCTCCGCGGAGGCAAACGCGGATTCGCTCTTCGCGGTGTCGACGGTGGCGGACGGGGCGGTCGTGGATTCCTTTTCGCTGCAACCGATCGGGAGGAGGGCGGCGGCAAGGAGGAATGGCGAGAGCGGGATGAGTTTCATGGTCTGTGTGGTGGCGCGGAAGCGCCGGCGGGAAGGAACCGTGGGTGACCAAAGGCGTCAATCGCGCTTCCCGCAATCTGCCGTTGCCCCAAACATGAATTGGGGCCGGTGCCGGCCCTGAATCGGCGAGTGGGAAATGTTACCAGGGCAGCGAGAACGTCTTCACGTAGCTGTAGCCCTTCATACCGGCGGGGCCGCAGTGCTCCGCAGCCTCGGCTATCCGTTCGTCACCGCTGGCGCCGGCCGAAATGGGGTGGCTCACCAAAGCCATTTAGCCATTCGGGAGGCGATAGATCTCAGCGCCCGAGCTCTTCAGTAATAAGGCCATTCCTGATGCTTGGGGCGGCCGAGTGCCTCCTGTTCCGGCGGGATGCGGCCTTGCACCATGTGAAACGGACGGAAGTTTCGGCCGGATCGGTGGCGCAGGTCTTCAAGGATCTGGAATCCGGCGTCGTCGCTGTCGCCGAAGTGGTGGCATTCCAGCGTGGCCGGCAACCGCTTCAGCAAGGCCAGCGTGGCCGATCCGGGAAAGCTGGTCTGGATGAGCAGCACGCCGGAGCGGAGCTTGGCCAATTCGTGGAAGCTGGTTTCGTTCTCCACCGTCAGACACCGGACGGCGCTGGTTTCGATGGCTTCGGCCCGTTCGATGTCGGCCAACGAGAGACGAAAGGCGCCGTGCAGGCGGCCAAGGTCCAGCCACTCGCCGTCGAGCCGCAGCCGCAGGGAACCATGGACCAGTGCCGACCGGGGATTGGGCACGATGCCGAGATCGTCCAGGGTCGTGATCTGGCCTGCGGTGAGTTCCGCCAGGATTCGCTCCACCGGGCCGGCCAGTTGCTCCAGCCGCTTGGAAGAACCGCACAGCACGCAACTGGCGAAACGCCGCAACGATTCCCCTTCCCACGCCAGCAACTTGGGCAGGAGCGCCAGCAGCTCGGCGTTGCAAGCTCCGGCCAATCGTTCGAACGGCTCGACCGATCCTCCCGCCAAGGCCGCGTCGCGCTTCGCGGAAAGAAAGGCGCGCCAGCCCTCGTGCCAGCGTTCCGGCACGTCGGCGGTCATCGCCGCGGCAAACTGCTCGGCCAAGGTTTGGCGTTCCTCGGCGGGCGAGGATGCGCCGAGGTGACGGAAGAACGCCGTCTCCTTTTCCGGCACCAGCCGGATGTCCGAGAAGTCGTCGGCGACACGGCGGTGGCTGCGGACCAGTTCCAGCACGCCACAGCGTTCGGCCTCGCGCAGTTCCTGCTCCGCCACTTCGCGGGCATCACCCTCGGCGCAGCCGGCGGCGCGTAACGCGTCTTCCAACGGAACCAAGACCGCCCGGCGTCCCTGCCCGGTCCGGCCGGCCAGACTGCGCCGGTAGCGACGGGCCAGTTCGGCAAAGACGGGAGAACGCGGTTTCATGCCTCACTCCCGCATCAACCGCCGGGCATCGTCCGAATCCCGGGCGAGGCTAACGGGAATGTTCCGCGTGAGCGTGCGCTTACCCTGCGTGCGCTCTTCCTTGGACACCACGATCAGCCAATCGCAGTGCTCGAAGGCATACGGGATGTTGCCCGTGCTCATGGAGAAAAGCCCCTGGAGATCGAACGCCTTTAGCGCGGTGATACAGTCCTTGATGCGCTCGCCGCTGAGCTTGGAGAACGCCTCGTCGATCGGCACCAGCCCGAGCGACGGCTCTTGCTTGCGCGAACCGTAGCGGCGGTAGGCCCGGAGGTAGCTAGCGAGGATGGCGATAAAGTAGGGCGACTGGTTCTCGCCGCCGCTGAACTTACCGGAATGCCGATCCACGCTGGTCTTCCGTCCGTCCGGCTCAAGCACCTCCATGTCGTATTCGAAGTAGTGCCGGTAGTCCAGGAGCCGCGCCTTCTCCACGCTGTCCGACTGCTCGGTCAGCACCCGTAGGAACTGGGCAATCGCGTCTCGGAATCTCACGTCGGCCGAGGCGAAGAATAGCTCGTCCGCCTGAGCGAGCACACTGGCTTCGACGAGTTCGTGGTAGAGCTTGTAGTCGGGATTCTGCCAATGCCTGAGCTGGTAGGTATCCTGGCCAATGGGCCGCTTCCGCAGCTCCTGGTTGAGGATGGTCAACAGGTCCTTCACCGCCTGGAGCGCACCGTGGAGCTTGTCCAGCACCTGCGACCGGAAGAGGCCTTCCCAGTGCTTGCGCTCGCGTTCGGCCTTGGCGCGGTAGTCGGGAATCTCGCTCTCGCGCAGCTTGGCCAGCTGCTTGTCGTGGCTGGCGTTGGATTCGGCCTCGATCGGCAGATCCTCAAACTTGGGATGCGCCACGGCCAACTCGCGCCGCAAGGCCTTCAGCGCCTCCCACGTCGCGGCCGCCTTTTCTCGGCAATCGTGGAACCGGTCCGCCAGCTTGTCCGCCGCCACGTCCTTTACCGGGAACTTCGCCAGAATCTCAGCGCGGACCTCTTCCAACCGCTTCAGCCACGGCGACACGTCGGCTTCGCCGCGCACCTGGTCGAAACGCTCCTTGGCCATTGCCACGATCCGGCGTTGACGGTCCAAGGCGCCTTCCAGCGTCCGCACCACCGAACGCTTTTCGCTCTGAAGCAGGGCGCGTTGCTCGCTCAGCATCCGCGCCAGTTCGGTGTCCATCGCGGCGAGCTTCACTGCAAGCTCGTCGAACTTGGCACGGTCGATGGTCTTCAGCTTGGCGATGTTGTCCGCCAGTTCGGCTTGGAGCTTGGGTAACTCGCGGGCACGGGCCAGATCCTGGTAGAGGCTGCTGGGGACGTCGAACTGCTCGCGCCAATTGTCGTTCAACGCCTGAACCGCCTCGGCAACGGGCCGCAGCCGACGCTCCTCAATCTCCAGCTCCTCCCGCCGCTTTTCCTTGAGGACGAGCTGCTGCTTCACGCCCCCTTCACCCACGAAGGGATAGCCGTCATAGAAGCGCGGCCGCTCGACGAATGCGCCGCGTGTCATGAAACCGTCGGGCAGGATGGCGAAGTCGTGCTCGCGCAACTGCTCGCGTTGCTCGACACAAATCAGGTCGCCGAAGAGCTGGGCCACAATGGACTCCGCCACCGGATGGCGGCAGCGGAGCTTCTCAGCCAAGGAACCGGACCGGACGGCCTTCTTCAGTCGGAGCGCCTTGGCCGGATGAATTAGCGATTCTCGCGTCGTTTCGCCACCTAGCTCGGCCGTCTTCAGGCCGTGGTAGATTTTTTCGGCCGTGTCGTAGTGCTCGATCGAAACGACGACGGCGAACTTGCGGGTGAAGGCGATCTCCACCGCCGGGCGCCAGCGTTCATCCGCCACCTCGCAGAGCTTGCACAACGGCTGTGCCGGAAGATCGACGCCATTGGCTTGGAGCCCGCCGTTCAGTGCATCGAGCAAACGCGTGGGGAATGGAAGCTTGCCCAGCTTCAAAGCGGCGATCTCGTCACGTAGTCGGCCAAGATCTAGGCGGATTTCGCCGAGCCGTTTCTGGGTGGGACCGGCCGCGCGGCTGGCCTCGGCTGCGGCGGCTTGGGCGGCTTTCCCAAGGGCGGCCAATGTTTCGTCCGACTTGCTTGAGCCAGCGGTCTCGGCGAGGGCAATAGTGCGTTCCAATGCCGCGGCTGGGGCGGCATCGAAGTCCAGTGGCAGGCCCCGGAGTTGATTGACCCACTGGCGCGCGGTTTTCAGACGGTGTCTCAGGGCCTGCTCCAGCGAGGAGCCAATCTCTGAGAGATCACTGATTTGGCGGCAGAGCAGAGAATTTCTGTTCTTAATGAAGCTGTAGAGTTGCCCTTCGGAGCTTTGGTTGATTAGCGCGTTCGTCTGGTCGCGTTCGAAGCGAAGGGTTTCCAACTGGGTGTCGAGCTCGGTCAGTCGGGCTTCCTCAATCGCAAATTCTTGGCGCAGCTTGCCCAGTTCTTCCTCCTTCTCAACCAATGCTCCAGCCGCGTGTTCTTGCCGGAGCTGGGCTTCCAGAAAGTGGGAAACAACTCGGTCACGCTTCAGTTCGTCGAGCCGGAGGGCGGTCGCGCTGATGGATTCAAGCCTTTGGAACTGGTTGTTCAGCTCGTTCAAGTCGCGTTCGTAGGCGAGAAATGAACGGTAGCTGGCCGTGACGTCGTCTACGTTGAGCCGGTCGGATGGCAGGATAAACTGGCGGGCGAATTCGTTGAAGCTCTTGAGGAAGGTGAACGACATCGCCGACGGCAGCAGCGCCCGGAGGATGTTGCGGTCGAAGTTCAGGTGCGACGGCTGGGCCATGTCGCGCAGGTAGGCTTCGAGGCCCTCGGTGTAGAGCCGGCCTTGGCGGGATTCCACCAGCGCCTTGAAGGCAGCGTATTCCAGTGGCACGCGCTGGGCGTCGAGGAAATCGCTGCGTTCCAGCGAAGCGGGAATGAGGAAGGGCGTAACGCGTCCCTGGTTCTCCGCCGCGCTGGTGAACTCCACGCGGATGCCCCAGGTCTCGGCGCGCTCCTTCTTGCGGCCGCCGGGCCACGTGAACTCCAGCGCCACGTAGGTGACGGCGCTGGACCGCATGTATTGGGTAACGCCGTCGATCTCCTGTTTGGTGTCGCCGAGGACGTAGCCCTTGAGCGTGCGGTCGGAGCGGTCGCCGGTGGCGGACTGGTTGAAACGGACGGCGCGCTGGTCGCCCACAAGGACGAACTGGACGAGGTCCATCAGGATGGACTTGCCGGAGCCGGTGACGCCCGCGAGGAGCAGGTTGCCCTCGACCGGCAACGTGTCCTGATAGCCATACCAGTTGAGCGCGTGGAGGCGGGTGAGGCGGATGGTGCGGGTCATGGCTGTTCCTCTGTCTCCGAAGGTTCTGCCCTTCCACCCGAAACGGGGTCGGCCAGCTCGGTCCCTGTCAGATACCGCTCGGCATAGCGGTTCCATTCGGCGAGGTCTTGAAACGGAATCACCCGCTTGAGCGTTGGCAGCACTTCGATGCGGGTATGCTCAAAGGCCGGATCGGGCTCGTAGCGGACGAGATTCTTCCGCTGGGCCAATGCGAGGATGTCGCGGAGCTGAGCGGCGCTGGGCAGGTGTTTCTTCAAGGGCTCGAACTTGGCGGTGAGCGAATCGTTGAGCTGCTGCGCGGTGAGCCGGATGGGCGGGGTCTCGCCCCGGTCGCGCACGGCCGTGTCGAACTCATACCAGAGCGTCAGCAGCACGAGGGTGGTTCGGAGGTTCACCCGGAGGAGGAAGGCGGCGGACTGTGGAACGGCCTGGACCACACGGTCCTGATGGTCCCATTGGAGCTTCAGGTCGAAGAGCCCGGCAAGTTCGTCGAGCCAATCGCGGTTCTGGTGGCTCCAATGGTAGAGATCGGTGGAGGCCGGTTCGTGGCCGAGGATAGATCCCTGCGCCAGCAGGCGGCGTAGCGCCTCGCCAAGCCGCTGGCGGTCGTTCTCGGACAGTCGGGCAAGGAGACCCTGGGAGGGGGCGGGAGAATCGGTCATTTCTTCACAAGGTGGAAACGCTCGACGCGGTAGCCGAGCTTGGCGTCGGAGGTGGCGTGGTCGGTGTCGGTCTGGTCGCGGGGCAATTCCACGCGATAGCGCGCGTCGGCCGAACGCGCGTGCAGCAGGCAGGCGATGAGGCTGGCCATGTCCTCGTCGTTGTGGACGAACTCGCCGAGCAATCGGTCGGAAGCAACACCCTCGCCTGCTGCGCTCGGCAAAGCGGCGACGAACTGGTTGGCGCGGCCCACGGTCAGCGAGTCACGCATCGTGTTTTCCAGCTGGGCCAATGCCCGGTCCTGCTGGCGGGTGTCGGTGTCGTCCAGCGGCTCAATCTCCCCGGCCGCACGGCGCAGGCGCGGCGTGTAGAGCGACTCGATCCCGCCGAAAATGCGGACCTCGTGCAGCTTCAGCGACGGAACGTCGTCGGCCAGTTCGTCCAGCTCCGCCACGCGGCGACCGGCGAAGCGGTGGTTCAATCCTTCGAAGAACGTCTGCACCGTCGCACGGTTCTCGCTGGTCGTTTCCTGGAGGTAGCGCGACCGGGCGTGGGAACGCCGTGTGAACTCCGCCGTGCGTCGGTCGATGGCGTCGGCCAACGGCTCCACCTGCTCCAAAAATTGCGCAAGATCGTCGAGGCGCAGCCTCACGCGGGCCATCGCGTTCTCGGGCGAGAGCGCGGGTTCGCGCCGCATCACCTCCGTCTGCATGACGGTCAGGCTGTCGGCCTGGGCGAGTTCATCTACGGCGCGACGGGCCTCGGTCAGCTTGGCGGGCAGCCGCGCATGGACGAGCTGGGCGTAGCAGTTGCGACCGATGTGCTCGGCGAACTGGTCGAAAAGCAAGGAGAGGTTCTCCTTCAGCGTCGCAGCGGCGAGTTGTCGGCGAGTGTGGCGCTCTATGGATTTCTGCATCCCGCGCAGTTCCGCAAGACCCGTTTCCAGTGCCGCGAGACAGCTCTCGACCTGCGCCCAAGGCTGTTCGGTCATCGCGTCGCGGTTGGCCAGCGTGGTGCAAACGTGGACGAGTTTGTCGGAAAAGATGGCTCCTTCCGGCAACGCAATCTTCCGCAGAGCCTGGAGCAGGACCGTTCCGTTGGGATCGAAGAATACGATCTGCCGGTAGTCAGAGCGGTTGGCCTCATCCACCAGCCAGCCGGCGCGCTTCAAGGTGTCGAAGACCGCGAGCGCTTTTTCCCGGACGGTCCGGGCCTGGACAAAGTCCTCGCCCGGCTCGGCCACAAGATCGCCGTGGCGTTCCAGCACCTGTTCCACAAGCGCCAACGCCTCGTCCCGTTCCAGACCCTGGCTTCGTCGCGCGGACTCGGCTTCGAGCGCGTCCAACGCATCCACATAGAGCCGGGCCAAACCGCCCGCCAGCACCCGGAAGAACTCCGGGCGCACTTCGCGGAAGAGCTGTAGAGCGAGGCCAGACATTGAGCGGGAACTGTAAGCAACCCCTCGGACATCTGTAGCCCGATTGCGCTCCGGATCGGGAGTATGTAGATAACGAAAATAGGAGCCGGTTGCCCAGCGGTTGGCCTACCTCGTCATGGAAAGTGTTTCCATGAAGGGCAGAAAGCATCCTGAACTCGGCAGATCGGACGT
>JBEISV010000207.1:0-7712 GCA_040375265.1 Verrucomicrobiales bacterium | reverse complement strand
TGCTGACGGATGGCATTGATGAAGCAATGCGCTCCGACGGCGAGGGTTTCGGGCTCGAACGAGCCCTGGAAATCGTCCGGCAGCATCGGGCCAGTCCGCTGCCGGAACTGGTCCGGCGCCTATGCCAGGCGGCCCGCGATTTCACGGCGCCGGATCCGCAGAACGACGACCTGACCGTCGTGCTGATGCGTGTGCTTTGAGCGGGATCGGTGCTAGGCGAGCCGGATTTCCGCGGAGCGCCCGTGGGCGTCCAAGCCTTCGAGCGCGGCGAACTTCTGGACGCTCTTGAGCGCCTTGCGCACGCCGGGCTTACGATATTCCACGACGCTGGTGCGGCGTTGGAACTGATCCACCGTCAGCCCGGCAAACGAGGCGCCCGCGCCGCCGGTCGGCAGGGTGTGGCTGGGACCGGCCACGTAGTCGCCGAGCACCGTGGGCGAATCGTTCCCGAGGAAGATCGCCCCGGCGGTCAAGATCTGGGCCGACACTTTGCGGGCCTGCTTGACCATCAGTTCGCAGTGTTCGGGCGCGAGCTGATTGGCCAGCGCGATACCGGCCTTCAGGTCCTTCACCTGGATGATCCAGGCGTTGTCCGCGAGGATCTTCTCGATGAATTCCCGCCGGGTCAGGCTGGGCAGTTGCCGGTCGATTTCCCGGGCGACGGCCTTGGCCAGCTTGCCGGAAGTGGTGATTACCCAGACACGTTCGTGACCTGAACCGTGTTCGGCCTGCGCTAGCAGATCGGCGGCAATGAACGCGGGGTTGGCGGAATCGTCGGCCAGCACGCACACCTCGCTCGGTCCCGGTAGCAGATCCACGGCGACGTGCCCGAACAGCAGCCGCTTGGCGGCCACGACGTAGGCGTTACCCGGCCCGAAAATCTTCTGCACCCGCCGGATCGTGGGCGTGCCGTAGCCGAGGGCGGCGATCGCCTGGGATCCGCCGACGCGATAAATCTCGGTGGCACCCGCCATCCGCGCGGCAAACAGCAGGGCCGGATTGATGCTCCCGTCCTTGCCGGGCGGGGTGCAGACCACGATCTCCGGACAACCCGCCACTTGGGCGAGCGTCACTGTCATGAGCGCCGTCGATACGAGCGGCGCGGTTCCGCCCGGGATGTAGATGCCGACCCGTTGGAAGGGATCAAACTTCTCGCCGACCAACGCGCCGTGGGAGTTCCGCGCCTGCCAACCCCGGCGGAGGGAACGCCGCGCAAAGTTGGCGATGTTGCGATGGGCGTCCTTGACCGCAGCCCGCAGGCTAGCGTCCGCCCGGAGTGAGGAATTCATCAGCTCGGCGGCCGTAACGGGCAACTGCTCCAAGGTCAGTTGGGCGCCGTCGAACTTGGCCGTCAGTTCGAGCAGCGCGGCGTCGCCCTGCTCCCGGACAGTCTTCAGGATGGCCGCGGTGCGTTCCTCGATCACGGGATCAAACAGGCTCGACGGGGCCGCGAGGGCGGCCATCTGCGTGGCAAAATCGGGATCGGAATGACGGACGATGCGCATCGGTGGAGCAGGGTAGGGAGGTCGCCGAAGCTGTCAAAGGCGCACCCGCAGCCGGCCGCCGGCGGGGTCTACCAGATCAGGGTGACGGCTCCCGCGGCCATGGCGGTCAGCCACAGGACCAGGACCGTCGTTGTTTTGGAAAGTCCGGCGCGGACGAGCCGGTGGGAGAAGTGGTTCGTGTCGCCGATCCAAAACGGCCGGCCGGCCCGCGTTCGGATCCAGACCACGCTGGCCAGGTCGAGCAATGGCACGGCGAGAAGCAGGAGCGGATTGAGCACGGACAGGCGGCTTGGCTCCGCCTGCTTGGCCGAATAGAAGTGCGGCAGGATGGCCAGCACTGCGAGCAGGTAACCCACGAGGTGGCTGCCGGCGTCGCCGAGAAACACCGAGGCCTTGGGGAAGTTGAATGGCAGGAATCCGAGCAACGACCCGGCGCCCAGCAGGGCCAGCGAGGCGACCAGATATTGTCCCTGCACGGCGGCGTGAAACGCGATCCAGCCCGAGGCGATGATGCCCAGCCCGCCGCAGAGGCCGTTCATGTTGTCGTTGAAATTGACCGCATTGGTCACCGTAAGGATCCACCCGACGGTGACGAAGTAGCTGAAGGCCACGCTGGGCACGAACAGCGTCACCCGCACTCCGCTGGCCGCGACGAGCAGGGCGATGGCACACTGGCCAGCGAATTTCACCGCTGGCTTCAGCTCATGTTTGTCGTCCCACCAGCCCAGGACCACCATGCCCAGCGCGCCGACGAGGATGGCCGCGAGTTGCGGCGCCCGTTTGCCCAAGCCATAGCCGAGCTTGGCCACGGCGTCGGCGCTCAGCAGCTCGAGGCTCACGGCCAATGCGCCCCCCAGCACGACGAGGGCAAGGCCGGTCAACACCGCCAGTCCGCCGGCGAGCGGGATGGGCGTCTGGTGGATCTTGCGATGCCCAGGATCGTCCACCAGCCCGGTTCGAACACACCAGGCCCGCCACAGTGGCACCACTGCCGCGGTCGCGATCATCGCGCCGAGGAATGACAGCAGGTAGGCGTTGGCGGGAAAGGACACGGTGGAAACGATGATCAGTGCGTGGCCCAGTTTCGTCCGGCGGCCAGGCGAAGGTAAAGTGCGTGCTGTTCCTCCACTAGCCGCTCGACGGTGAAGCGATCGCGCACGAATTCCCGGCCCGCCATCCCCAAGCGCACCCGAAGTTCGGGCTCGTTTGCCAAGGTTGCCAGCCGGTTCAACAGCGTGGCGTGGTCATCCGGTTGGATGAGGAAACCCGTTTCACCATCGTGGCAGACTTCCCCGGCGCCGTCGCAATCGTAGGCGACCACCGGCTTGCCGGCGGCCATCGCCTGCGGCAGGGCCCGCGGCAGTCCTTCGCGCCGGCTTAGGTGGATCAGGCAATCCATCACGCCCACGAGGCGGCTGACCTCGGCGGGCGGCACCAATCCGGAAAAGACGAACCGGTCGGCGAGCCCGGCCGTCCGGGCCATTTCCGCAAACCGTTGGCGCCACGGGCCGTCGCCGACGAACAGGAACTTCGCCTGGGGAACCCGGCGGACCAGTTCCGGGGCGATGGCAAACACGTCGTCGTGTCCTTTCAGCTCGAACAGCCGGGCAATCTTGCCGATCACGAAATCCCCTTCGCGCAAACCCAGCGAGCGGGCCAGCTCCGGATCACGTCCGGCCCCTAGGAACGAACCCAGATCGAAGCCGCTGAAGATGCGGGTGTATTGCTCTGGGCGGCCGATGCCGGCGGCGAGGTATTGCCGCGTCATGGCATTGGCCACGACCACGAAATGATCCGTGATCCGGCCCGCCCGGCGTTCGGCGGCGGTGAAGGCCATATTGGCGGCCATGCCCTGGAACGGTCCGAAACTCGGCCCGTGGATCGAGTGGATCACCAACGGCACCCCCGCCTTTCGGGCCGCGTGGCGACCCAGGATCCCGGCCTTGCCGCTGTGCGTATGAACAATATGCGGCCTGCGGTTGCGGAAGATCCCGGTTAGTTTCCGGTAAGCGAGCCAATCCGTCCACGGACGGACGGCGCGGATCAGCTCGGGGACCAGCGTCAGGCAACCCGCCTGCTCAACCACGGGCTCAAGCGAACCTTCGGCGCCAATGGTGGGGCCGGCAATCAGGTCTACGTCCAGTCCCGGGCGGGCGCGCAGGCCGAGCACGGACGCGATGGTGTTTTCCTGGGCGCCGCCGACGATCAGCCGGGTGATGACATGCGTGACCCGCATCGCGGCGCAGCGCCTACTTGCCCGCCTTCAGCTGGTTCACGCGGGACAGGACGGCGGCGTAGTCGGCCGAATTGGTGGGCGCCAACCGCAGGTAACTCTCGAAGTGTTTCAGGGCCAGCGTCGGGTCCTTCTGCTTCTCCGCGATCTGGGCGAGACCGAACTGGAACTGGGATTCCTCGGGGAACTTGCGCGCGAGGGAATCGTAATCCCGTTTGGCTTCCGCCAGCCGGCCTTGCTTCAGCAGGCACTCGGCGCGGCGCGCCTTGGCGACCGGATTTTCCGGGGATACCCGCATGACGGCCTCCAGCATGACCAAGGCTCGGTCGTATTGGGCGCGATCCATGAACACCGCCGTCAGGCGCATGAACGGCATCGGATCGCTGGGCCGGGCCTTGGTCCATTGTTCGAGCAACGGGATCGCCTCATCGAGCTTGGGTAGGCTGAGGTAATAGTAACTCAGCAGGTCGAGCAACTGGACCGCGTCGGGAAACTCCTTGAGCCGGGCCTTGATAATCCGCTCCGCCTCGTCGTTGCGCTTGAGCATGAACAGGGCGGCAGATTCGAGGTAACTGGCCTGCACCTGCTCGCCGGGCGTCAGTTTGCGCTGCTGGGTCGACCGCACCGAAGTCAGGGCCAGTTCGTGCTGGCCCGCGACCTGGCAGGCCTCCGCGAAGCCCAACAGCGGCGGGACGAGATTCGGGTTGAGCTCGTTGGCCCGTTGGAAGGCGATTGCCGCCCGGCGGACCAGTTGGTCCGAGGAATTGAGGAATCCGCGGCCCAGTTCCGTCAGGAGCAGGGGTTCGTCGATCGGGCCGCCTTGCCCGACGAGTTCGAAGGGGCGACGGCCCAGGGCCGGCTTCGCCAATTCCGGAGCCAGGGCCTGCTTGTTTCGCAGCGCTTCATTGACCCCGAGGTTAATTTTCGCGGCCGCGTTGAGGTCGCTCAGTTTTGTCGCCAGCTGGAAAAGCTGGCCGCCTGCGTCCAGTCTGCCGGCCCGTTGGAGCATGACCCCCGCCGCGTTGGCGGCGCGCGACCAGACGCCGCAGGCGACGCGGCCGTTCGCGGACCCACCGCGGGCTGATTCAACGGCACGGTCCAAGGGGCCTTGGTTGCCCTTCCACCATCGGACCAACGCATCAAGGTCGGCGGATGCCGCAGCCGGCGGGGTAATCTGATTCGCCTCGTAGCGGTGCAGCCGGAAGATTGGCCCCAGCGGGGATTGCCAGGTGTTTTCGGCGGACACGGACTGGCTGGAATGCAGGTAGAAGCCCCGGTTGGTTTCGGCGGCCCGGGCCAGCATGAAGATGAACGGCACTTGGACGAAATCCGTCCGGACCGCCATTTCCTGCAACTCCGGCCATTCGTCGCGATGCCGCGCCGCCAAGGCCCGCCGGTAGCGGGGCAGGACCCCGCGCGGCGTCAGGATCAGCGCGTGATTGGGAGAATTCGGGTCGGCGGCGAACCGGAAGGCCGCGAGTCCGTAGGTGAACGCGTCGTCGGCCAGCACCACCGAAGGCTGCTTCGGCAAATCCGCCGTCAGGGCATCCGCCAATTCCCGGAGCACGGGCCCGTTGGCAGTCCGGATTACCGGGACATTCTTGACCACCAAGGCAACCGGCACCGCGACGGTGGCGCCGAGGGCTGCGAAGAATCCGAGTTTGATGAGTCCGCCCACCAGCGCGCCGGGGCGATCCCAGGCTTTTTCCGGATCCTTGCTGCCGAGCACGAGCAGGTAGCCGAGGAAGTAGCCCGAGGCGAGGGCGCCCGTGAAGGCCAACGAGAGCAGCGGCATGCCGCCCCCGGCCGGATCAAGGTGGACGATCTTCCGGGGGCTGAAACCTGGATCGAACGCGAAGAAGATGTTGCCCCCCAGCCAAGCCACTTGGAGCACCGCCACGGCGGCGATGTTCAGCATGGTTTCCATGCTGGTGCCCTTGGCCCCGATCCAACGGATTCCGATCAGCGCCAGCGGCAAAAGTGTCACGACGGCCACCAGCAGGGACCGTCCCCGGGGAACGCCAATCAGGTAGGTCTTCTGGGTAACCAGAAGCGCATTCAGGGCGGATCCGAAGCTGGTTTCGGAGCCCGCTTGCGAGCTGACCACCAAGGGCATCAGCAGATACAGGCTCAGCCCCAGCATCCCGGCCAAGGTCATGCGCACCAGGAAGCCGGCGTGAAAGAAGGACCAAGCCCGGGTCCAAACCACGGCGACGAGGAACAACGGTGCAAAGGCAAACATCGCCCAGTTGTTGGCAAGCCCGAGGCCGAACGCCAGGGCGAGCGCCAGCAGCCAGCGCTCATTCTGCCGGTCGCGGTATTCCAGCAGGCACTGCACGCAAAACGCGAAAATCAGCAGATCAACCATTTCCCCGGTGAAGGTCGTGGCTTGCTCCCAGAACGTGAGCTGCAGTCCCAGCAACCCGGCGGCAAACACGGGCGGCGCCCATGCCAGCTTGATGCGCAATGGTCCCGGTTCCGACTGTCCGCGCATCCGCTGTTCCCGCGTGCGGTCATGCGGCAGCAGCGCGACGCAGCGGGCGAGAATGCCGACCACCAACGCTGCGAGCACGGCGGCCAGCACGTTGGTCACCACCGGCAGCTTGGCCAGGCCGAGTCCCTTGATCGGCAGGGTCAGGATGTAGACCAGAGGCACGGTCAGCAGGTTGTCGCCGTCCCGGCCGGAGATGCGGGTCAACAGGTCCAGGCTGTTGGCGCCGACCCACGGATTGAGGGTCAGCAGGTAGACCACGAGAAATACCCCGGCCAGCGCCCACGGCAGGACGCGCTGGGGGAATCCGTGGGGTGCGGACGAATTTTCAGCCATAGGTGAGTCTGGCGGACACGTTGGCGATGCCGTGCCCCCGGTGGCAATCAAAACCGCGCCCTATTCCGGGACGGAACACCGCCGTTCCACGGGTTCAATGCCGGAAATGACGGTGGCCGGTGAAGACCATGGCCAACCCGCGTTCGTCGGCCGCCTTGATGACGTCCGCATCGCGCACGGAACCGCCGGGCTGGATTGCCGCGGTGGCTCCCGCCTCGGCGGCGGCAATCAGGCCATCGGGGAAGGGGAAAAAGGCGTCCGAACAGACCACGCTGCCCTTGAGCGGCAGGCCAGCTTCCCCGGCCTTCCATACGGCGATCCGGCTGGAATCGACCCGGCTCATCTGCCCGGCGCCGACGCCCAGCGTTCGGTCCGGCCCCACGTAGACGATCGCGTTGGACTTGAGATGCTTCACTACCCGCCAACCGAATAGCATCGCCCGAAGCTCCGCTTCGGTGGGTTGACGTTGGGTCACGACCTTGAGGTCCGCGGCGGTGGTGATCTTGAGGTCCCGTTCCTGCCAGAGAAACGATTCCGCACCGACACTGCGAATGTCGCTGGGTGCGGCGGCGGTGGGATTCTTGAGCACCTTCAGCAAGCGGAGGTTCTTCTTCTGCTGGAGCAACGCCAACGCCTCGGGAGTAAAATCCGGCGCGACAATCACTTCGCTGAAAATCTCGGCAATCGCCTCGGCGCACGCGCCATCCAACGTCTGATTGACCGCAATGATGCCGCCGAACGGCGCCTGCCGGTCGGTCGCGAACGCCTTGTCCCAGGCATCCCGCAACGTGGTGCCCTGGCCCACGCCGCACGGATTTGTATGCTTGAGGATGGCGAGAGTTGGGGCGGCCCCGCTGAATTCGCCGATCAGGGCCGCGGCTGCGGTGAGATCCAGGATGTTGTTGTAGGAAAGTTCCTTGCCGTGCAGTTGGGTGAAGTAGTCGCGGAACTTGCCGTAAAGCGCGGCCTTCTGGTGGGGGTTTTCGCCGTAACGCAGCGGTTGTGCGAGCGGCGCGCTGACGGCGAGGGTCGGCAGTGCGGCGTCTGCTGCGCAGAATTCCTTGCCCAGATGGGCGGCGATCGCCGCGGCGTAGGCGGCTGTGCGGGCAAACGCCATGGCCGCCAGCCGCCGCCGCAACTCCCACGT
>JBEISV010000679.1:0-1725 GCA_040375265.1 Verrucomicrobiales bacterium | reverse complement strand
GGTGGTTGCCCCGCAGCCGCCAGATGCGCCCCTTGTCCTTGCCGAGGTCGAAGTTGCTGCGCTTCCGCACCTCGTCCGGCAGATAAACCGGATGCTCAATCACGCCCCGATACATGTCGGCGACGTAGAGCACGCCGTCCGGGCCGTCGGCGAGGAAGACGGGTCGGAACCAGTTGTCCCGCGACCGCAACGCCTCGGTGCCCTCGTGGATACGGTGCGCAGCAAAACTGCCACCCACGGGCACCAGGCGATCGCCCCGCACCAAATTTGCCGTCGGATCGCACGAAAACACCGCGCCGTGATATTCCGCCGGCAACGCGGTGCCGCGGTAAATGTGGACCGCGCACGCCGCGCTATAGGTGCCCTCGTGACTGTCTGCGGTGGTGACGTTACCGCTGATCGGGAACAACCGCGCGCCGGAGTTGTGGTGCTTCACCAGCAGGCGGTTGGGCACCATTTCGGGACAATCCTGCAACCCCGCGGGCGATACGACCGCCGGGTTCCGCGCCAGCACCTTGGCCGGCAGCGGCGCGTGCTGGACTGGCACCCGGTTCATGCAGGCAAAGCGGTTGCCGGCGTCGTCGAACGCTAGGCCGAACTGGGACTTGCCATCAGTCAGTTCGATTTCGCCGGTGTCTGGGTTCAACCGCACGTCGCCGCGCCCGAGGTCCAGCTTCACCTCGGGATGTTTGGGTGAAAACACGGCCCCGCCACTTAGGCCGCCCGCGAAGTAAACCAACCCGTCCGGTCCCAAGGTGGGATCGTTCACCCGCAACTGCGACGAACCCCCGAGCGAAAAGCCACTGAGCAACACCTCGCGTCGGTCGGCCCGGCCGTCACCGTCCGAATCCGCCAGCCAAAGCACGTCGGGCGCGGCCGTGACGATCACGCCGCCGCGCCAGCACATGACTCCGTTCGGGAAGCCAATTCCCGAGGCAAACTCGGTCCGCTTGTCCATGCGGCCGTCGCCATCCGAGTCCTCCAGCAGCGCCACGATGCCGGTCGGTTTGCCGTCAGGTGCACCCAGCGGGTAATCCCGGTTCTCGGCCACGTAGAGCCGGCCATGTTCATCGAAGGCGAGCGCCACGGGGTCCACAACCAGCGGTTCGGCGGCGACCAATTCGACCGTGAAGCCGGATTCCGTTTCGAAAGCCTTCAGCGCCTCGGCCGGCGACAAGTTGACGAGTGGTTCGGCGGCGAATTGGGAGAACGGACCAAAGGCGGAAAAAATCAGCGCGATCAGACAACGCGGAACCGAAGCTTGAAGGCCCCGGAATGTCGTCCACCCATTCACGCCAGTGGTTTTCATCGCATTGGGTTCAGCAGATACGCCAGCAAGTCCGCCGCTTCCTGAGCCGTGAGGTTGGCCAGCAGCCCTTCCGGCATGGCGGAACCGGCAACCGGAACATCCGAGGCGATGGCCGAACTCTTCAGTGATTTCAACTCGCCGGATTCAATCCGCAGCTGGAGTCCGCCGGCGGCCTTCCCCTGCACGAAGCCGCTCAGGCTTTCGCCGTCGCGCGTCTCAACGAGATGGAGCTGGAACTCGGGGGCAACCTTCTTGGCCGGGTTCACGATGTGATCCAGCACATCGGCCGCCCGTGGGAACTTGCGAACCAAGCCGGTCAGCTCCGGGCCGTAGTTCCGGCCCCGGCCGGCGACGACGTGGCACCGGGCACATTGCGGGCCGGATTCACCGTGAAACAGCTCGCCGCCGTGGCGCGC
>JBEISV010000007.1:0-32062 GCA_040375265.1 Verrucomicrobiales bacterium | reverse complement strand
GCCAGGGCGATGACGGCCTGGGCGCGGGCGGCGTCGGCGGTGGCCTCGGCGGTCGCGGTCTGGACGAGGAGCGGGATGGCGTTGGCCGGGACCTCCTCGGCCTCGGCGAGCTGCGCGGCGATGGCGGGCAGGAGGCTGGGCTCGGCCTCGGCGCGGGCGATGAGCTTCGCCAAGGCGTCGCCGGCGGGGATGCGATGGCGGGCCAGTTCGCGGCCGATGAAGGCGGCTTCCTTGGCGTCGGCCCGGTCGAGCGTGGCCTTGAGTGCGGCGGCGATCTTGGGCGTCTCGCTCCACGGTTCCGGCTGGTAGAAGGGTCCGCGGGTATCCGGCCGAGTGCCCCAGGAATCACCCTTCCACGGACCCTCGACGAAGTGCAGCCGGCACAGCGCGGTGATGAGCCCCTCGCGGCGTTCGGCGTTGGTCTCGGCTTCCAGCAGGCCGATCAGGCCCGCGACCGTCTTCGGTTCCGGGATGGACTGGAGCACGCGCAGGCAATCGGCGCGGATCCGGGGCACCTTCTTCCGCACGTCGTTGGTGCGGCCGGCGAGTTCGAGGCAGATGTCCACCGCCTTGATCCGGATCAGCGTCTGCAGCGCGGTGTGCGCGACCACGGGGTCCGCGTCGTCGAGGTAGGACGTGATCGCCTTCGTCTCGCGCGGTTTGCCGAGTTTGCCGAGCGCGAGGATGGCTTCCTTGCGGGTGCGCTGGTTCGCCGAGATGAGGAACGCGTCGGCGAGCGCCGCCTGGGCCGCCCGCACCGGGGCTGCGGCCAGCTGGTCATCACGATCCACCAGCGCGCGCAACGCCCAGGGCGCCAGCTTGCGGTCCCAGCCCGCGGAAAAGGTGTTGGTCTCCTCCAGCCGGATCGGGCCGGTGACCGGGCGGAAGCCGGGAATGAGCCGGAGCAACGTCGCGTGCGAATTGGTGCCCAGCGCCTGCTTCAGCCCGAACATCGCGGCGATCCGTGACGCGTTGGGCTTGGCCTTGTTGGTGACCACGCCGGCAACCTGCTCCCACACCGGGAGCTGCGAGGACGAAGCCGCCTGCCGGCGGATGAGCGTGCGCTGCGCTTCCAGGCGGCGACAGTGGCTGGGGGATTCCAACAGCTTCACCAGGTCCGGGTCGGCCAGCTTGGCGAAGTCCGGCATCGGCTCCGGCTTAAAGCCCTTGGGTGTGGCGCGGGCGATGAAGCCCACCTCGGGCCCGACCCAGGTGAACGAGGCGCCCTTCCAGCTCGCGGCGTAAACGGCGCTGTTGCCGTCCACGTCAAGGTCGGTCACGCGCGGCAGCCGCATGAATTCCGCCTGCCCGGCGCCGAACGTCGCGCCCTTGTTCGTCAGCGTGTGCTGGTAGATCCAGTCGCGGCCCCAGTCGGCGGTGAAGGGCGCGTTGTTCCATTTCGCCGGGATGCCCGGTTCGTCAATCCAGCCCGCGCCGCAGCCGGAACCGCCGCCGTAGTCGGCCAGCGGCTGGATGATCTCGTCGGGGAAGTTCTTGAAGAGCCGCGGATAGCCGTGCTGCGTGTAGCCGCTGAAGTGGTGCAGGCGCACGTCCCAGCCGCCGCCGTCATTGGTGTTGTCGCGGGCGAACACGTCGAGTTCGGGACTGACGGCGGCCTCGACGATGTTCCGGGTGCCTTCGGCGTAAGTTTCCAGGCCCGTGCCGTCGGGGCGCACGCGCACCACGCCGCCGCCGCGCATCTGGAGCTTCCGGCCATCGGTGCCGGTGGCCTCCATGAAGCCGAAGTCGCCGATGGCCGCGTAGAGCCAGCCGTCGATGCCCAGCTCGAGGCCGTTGGAACCGTGGTCGGCGGGCCGGTCCTTGAAGGTCCAGCCGATGCCGCGGACGAGGGTGCGCTTCTCCTCCGCCACGCCGTCGCCATCCTTGTCGATGAACTCGCTGATGTCCGGCGGATGGAGCAGGTAGAGACGGTCGTGATCCCACACGAGCCCACGGGGGGAATCCACGTCGGGCACGAACGCCTTCACCTCGTCGGCCTGACCGTCGCCGTTCGTGTCGCGCACGCGCAGCACCCGGCCGAGGTGCGGCTTGCGGTCGAGCGAACCGTTGCCGTCGCTGGACACGTAGAGCGTGCCGTCGGTCGCGGCGGCCACGAACACGGGATAATTCACCGCCGGCGGCGTGGCGAAGATGGTCACATCGAAGTCGTCGGGCACCTTCACGTCCTTGAGCAGCGCCGCGACCTTCTCCGGCACGACGGCAGGCAGTTGGGCGAGCTCCGCCGGCGTCGGTTGCCGATCGGTCGCGGTGTAAGTCTGGGCCTGCCCGAGCAGGGTTAACCCGGCCGTCAGGGAGGCGGCCAATGAATGACGAAACGCGTTCATGCGGGAGTCTGGGAGGCAGTATCGGCGGGAGCCGCCGCCGGTGGCCACCACGAACTTTTTCACCGGGAAAGCCGACGTCAAATGGCCGTGCCCCGCCATTCCCTCCCTCTCTTCCCGACGCAGGAGGGAGGAGAGGGCCGGGGAGAGGAGGCATTCCGAAACGGGGGCAGCCCCTCGCCCCACTCGTGCCTCGCAGGGCGAGGGAGTCACCGACGCTGTGTTTGGCTACGTCCTGAAACCAACGACGAGTTGGCGTTCAGCGACGGCTCAGTTCGCCTTCAGGTGGACGTCAAACCAGTCGGCGAACTCCATCAGGTCCAGCATCATGATGCCGACGCCGCGGACGGCGGAAACCGGCTCAAGCCACTTCGGCCAGCCGGCGACCGGCACGGGGCCATGGCCGAAGCCGGGATGGATCACGAGGTCCACCTTCGCCCCCACCTCCTGCGCCCGCGCCCGGAAGCGCTGCGATTGGTCCAGCGGCACCAGCGTATCCGCGTCGCCGTGGTAGAGGACGGTCGGCGGCAGGTTCGAGGCGACGAAGTAGATCGGCGACATCTCCCGGCCGGTAACCTGCCAGACGGGCAGGTTCTTCGGCTCCTGCAAGAAGGCCTTCGTGTAGCTCTTGGGCGGACCGCCGTCGTGCAGGTTCTCGGTCGAGTCGCCGAGGTTCAGCAGGTCGGTGACCGGAAAGAAGATCGCCACGGCTTGCACCGCGCTGCTGGCGCGATCGACCGCGTCGGGGGCGGCAGCCGGTCCGGGGCCGCCACGGGTCGCCAGCATCAGGCTGAGATGCCCGCCGGAACTGCCGCCGGTGACACCCAGGCGGTCGGGGTCCACGCCGTATTCCCGGGCCTGGGTCCGGACGAACCGCACGGCCCGGTTCACGTCGGCAACGATTTCCATGACGGTCGCGCGGGGCTGCGACACATGGTAGACCGGAAACACCGTGTAACCGTGCCGCAACAGCGGGGCGACCAGCCACGGCCGCAGCGAATTGGTGCCGGACTTCCAGCTCCCGCTGACCATCAGCAGCACGCCCCGGCCGTTCGGCGTCGGCGGTTGGAGGACATCCACCGTCAGCGTCTCGCCGTTCCGCTGGCCGTAGGCGAGGCCGCGGGTCCAGGTGAACTTGGGATGGAAATAAAGCCAGGCGACCCCGGCGACGAGTCCCAGCACGGTCACGAGCAGCACGGCGGCCAGCAGCAGCTTCTTGAGCAGACGAAAAATCTTCACGGAGGAGCGGCTCCGCGACCGGAGCGGCCGCGGAGACCCGGCGACCCTACGAGGGAAGTCCGCCGCCGGGAAGCCGCGGGCAATCCGGCAAAAGGGGGACCCGCCGGAAACACACGGGCTTGGACCGACACACGAATAGACACGGCCCAAGCCCGCGACCCGTCCACACGGACAGGCAAATCGTTGGCGCCCCGCAGGGCACCCAAGGGATACGTCGGCAATTCCGCGAAAAGCTTTCGCGGAAAGTGGGCGCCGGCGCCGGACCAACTCGGGGAAGTGCCGGGAAACGGAGGCGGACGACAGTCTCCGCTTGGACACCCGATCAGTCATCCATTGGCCTTGGAACGAGAACACCCGTTCTCACCCCGACTCTCGACCAAGAGAAGCTAACCTTTCGCAACAACGGCGCGAACCGCCGCCTCACTGACGTGCATGGGAAAGTGATCCGGCAGGTGCTGGCGTGAAATGAATTATCGTTGTGCGCGGACGCGGAACAGCAGCGCGCCGTCGCCTTCAGGCAAGCTGAACGTCAGTTCCTGGCCGGTGCCCACCATGGAAGTTCCCAGGCGTTGAAAACCGTCGGTTTGTCCCGGGTTAAAGGTTTCCACCACATAGACGACGTCACGCACACCCGGCCACCGGACAGTCAGGCCGCCTGTGGAATCTTGGGTCGCTTGCACGGTAAGCGGCGAGTTCGCCTGTTTCGGGTCGGAACCCGTATCAAATTCCTGCCGGTTGGTTTGTCCGTCCCCATCGGCATCCTCTGTGGCGTTCTGGCCTGTAGCGCCAAAGTGAGCCTGCTCCCAGGCGTCAGGCAGCCCGTTGCCGTCGGCATCGAGATTGACCTGAATAGGCAGCGCCACGGCGAAAAGATCCGGCACACCGTTGGTGTCATCGTTCACCAAGTCTGAGGCGGAGGAACTGAAGAACACGGTCCGCCCGTCTGCGCTGATTTTGGGCGAGCCCGATTCCCCGTTGGCGTAGGGGCCGTTGGTCGAGCTGGCGGTGAGGAAGGTGGTCTGGCCGGTTACCAGGTCATGGACATAGACGTCGCTTCTGTGGTAACCGCCCAACCCTATGAACCGGGCAGGTGCAGTGCCGCTGAATGTTACCCGCAAGCCGTCGCGGCTCAACGAGGGAAACGCACCGCCATAGCCGAGCTGGCCATTCGGCTCCACGCTGACGATGCGCAATCGTTCCGTGGTCGCATCATAGTGGAAGATGTCGGCTGTATCGTTGGTGTCTGCCAAACCCGTCTGAGACGACGGAAGCGTGGTGGATGACTGAAACGCGAGGCGCATTCCGTCGGCCGACAACAAGGGGAACGGAGGCGGACTGCTGAGGGTCAGCGTCGTGACCTCCACTGCGGGTTGGTTCGATCCGCCCAACCGCTGGTGCCAGAGCACATGACGGCCCGGGTTAACGCGGCGTTCGACGTAGGCAACCACGTTTCCGGACGTGGCCAAATTGTTTGTCAGCACGGTGGCTCCGGGTGCCAACGGCACAAGGGTCGAAGTTGGTCGCTCGTAAAGGTAGAGCCCATAGCTCGCCGGATTCGTCGCACTGGCGTAAACAAACGTCACTCTGGACCCATCATCGGAAATCCTCGGCCCATTGGCGGAACCCGGGTTGTCCACTTTGCCATTGGGACTGATGCACCACGTTTTCCGTTCCACCGTATCGCGGAGGAAGACGTTCCGGCCGCTGCCTTCGAAGCCGGCGGTCAGATCGGTCGCTTCGCTGTCAAAGGCCACCCATCGTCCGTCGCTCGACATCACCGGAGGGGACCAGGATGAGCTCACGGCCGTCTGACTGCCCATTTCGCCGCCGTCACGGGCGCTGACGAGCGTGAGGGTGCCAGCATCCACATCCGCAAGATACACGTCGGTCCAATTGTTGGTGTCGCCCGCCACCAGATTGGATGCACTGCTCCGAAACAGAATCCGTCTTCCATCTGGTGAAATCGCCGCGCCGAAGGAATTGTTATTGCCCGGCTCGCCCGCCTGACTGCGGGAAACAAGCTTGGTTTCGCCTGTCTGCCGATCGAGGCGGAACACTTGGCCCCAGCCATTTGGTCGTTCTGGATCGTCGTTTAGCACATCTCCGGTCAGTGCGAGGTAGCGCCCGTCGGCCGATGGTAAGCCCGACGAGTGGAGGATGGTGCCCGCCGGTGCGTAACGGGGCACAATGGTGATATTGTTACCGCAGGCGGCGCAGGCGAGGGCCAGCGAAAGCAGGCACGTGGCGAATGACGCGTTGATCTTCACGGAACAAGGGAGTTTGTTGGAGTAGGTGCCAACGGTGGCTAGGGCCGCTTTGCGGGAACTGGTTCACAATGTAGCAGTCGCGGTGCCAGCTTTTTGCCGCCGAACGGCCTCCGGCCCTCCTTCGCGTTCGGTTGCCCATTCTTGAATTCCCCTCGCGCCTCGGTGCGTCCATGCTGCCCGTATCGCCCCATGAATCCGTTCCAGCCGCCCTTTGCCGAGCCGGGAATCCTCTCTCGCCGCCGGTTCCTCGCGCGCAACGCGATGGGCGTCGGCAGCGTGGCCCTCGCTTGGATGCTGCGGGAGGAACGCCTGCTCGCCACGCCGGCCAACGTGCCGCGCAACCCGCAGTCGTTTGACCTGAAGCAGAAGCAGCCGGCGCGGGCGCCGCGGGCGCGGGCGATGATCTCGCTCTTCATGCACGGCGGGCCGAGTCACATCGACCTCTTCGACCCGAAGCCGGAGCTGACGAAGCGCAGCGGGCAGGATTACGCGGGCGAGATCACGTTCAGCTTCGTGGACCGGGCGAGCAAGAAGCTGTTCGGCAGCCCGTGGGAATTCCGCCAGCACGGCCAGTCCGGCACGCCCGTGTCGGAGCTGCTGCCGCATTTCGCCAGCATCGTGGACGACGTGACGGTGATCCGCTCGATGCACACGGACATCAACGGGCACGAGCCGTCCATCTGGTTCATGAACACCGGGCGCGCGCAGCCGGGCCGCCCCGCGCTCGGCTCGTGGCTGACCTACGGGCTCGGCTCCGAAAGCCAGAGCCTGCCTGCCTACGTGGTGCTGACCGATCCGGGCGGGCATCCGGTGGACGGCGTGCGGAACTGGTCGAACGGATTCATGCCGCCGCTGTTTCAGGGCACCGTCGTGCGTTCGGCCGAACCGCGCATCCTGAACCTCGATCCGCCCGCGCACCTGAAGGGCACGTTGCAGGAACAGAACCTCGCCTTCCTCGCCCAGTTGAACCGCGAGCACCTCGCGCGGCATCCGGGCGAAGCGGATTTGGAGGCGCGCATTGCCAGCTACGAACTCGCGGCACGCATGCAGACCGCCGCCAAGGAGGCACTCGACCTTTCCGGCGAAAGTGAGGCGACCAAGAAGCTCTACGGTCTCGACCGGGACGAGACCCGCGAATACGGCGCACGTTGCCTGCTCGCGCGGCGACTCGTGGAACGTGGCGTTCGTTTCGTGCAGCTCTTCGTGAACGGCCAGATCTGGGACAACCACGAAGGCATCAAGGCGAACCTCGCGACGTGTTGCCGGAAGACCGATCAGCCGTCCGCCGCGCTGGTGAAGGACCTTAAGGCGCGCGGGCTGCTCGACTCGACGATCGTGCATTGGGGCGGCGAGATCGGGCGCCTGCCGGTCACGGAGAATCACGGCGCCGCGGAGAAGGCGGGACGCGATCACAACGGCCAGGGTTTCACGAGCTGGGTCGCCGGCGGCGGTTTCAAGGGCGGCATGACCTACGGCGAGACGGACGAGTTCGGCCACAAGGCGGTCGTGAATCCGGTCAGCCCGAACGACTACCACGCCACGCTCCTGCACCTGTTCGGCATGGATCACGCCGAGTTGGCCTACTTCCAGAACGGCCAGAGCCAGCATCTCACCGACGGCAAACCCTGCCGCGTGGTGAAGGAAATCCTGCGCGACGCATGAAGGCGGTGGGACCTAGGACTATGGGAACAGAAGGAAACAAAGGCAACGAAGCGACAGGAGTGAACCTTTTCCCTCGTCGCGGTTATGACAAAGCCTCTTCACCTGTCTTCCCTTCGTTCTCTTTGTTTCCTTCTGTTGTCCTCTTCTTTGCCACTGTTCTGTCGCCTGCAGTGTCGCACTCCGCTCCGGCGCCCACCTTC
Organism: Verrucomicrobiales bacterium; assembly: GCA_040375265.1. GTDB lineage: Bacteria > Verrucomicrobiota > Verrucomicrobiia > Limisphaerales > UBA9464 > CAIWAH01. The sequence continues at coordinate 24,352 of JBEISV010000007.1, read as the reverse complement.
GAAAAGGACATCCGGCCGATCCTCAAGGCGCACTGTTTCGACTGTCACGGCGAAGGCGAGCAGTTGAAAGGCGGCCTCGATGTGCGCCTGCGCCGCTTCCTCGTTGCGGGCGGCGATGACGGCCCGGCCATTGTGCCCGGCAAGCCCGACCAGAGCGAACTGCTGAAGCTGGTCGAGAGCGGCAAGATGCCGAAGCGCGACAAGAAGCTCACGCCGGCCGAAATCGCCCTGCTCCGCCAATGGATCGCGACCGGCGCGAAGACCGCGCGACCCGAGCCGGCCGAATTGCCCAAGGGCACCAGCGGCATCACCGAGGAGGAACGGTCCTTCTGGTCGTTCCAGCCGATCCGCCAGCCGGCGGTGCCTAAGACGAAATCCCGCGATCGAGCACGCACGCCGGTGGATGCCTTCCTCGTCGCGGCGATGAAGCCAGCCGGCGTCCGCTTCTCGCCCGACGCGGATCCCGTGACCCTGATCCGCCGCGTGACGCTGGACCTCACGGGCCTGCCGCCCACACCGGAGGAAGTAGAGGCGTTCGTCCGGGAATGCGCGGAGGAGAAGAATCTGGAAGGCAGGAAAACAGGAACCAAACCGGGCGGCTCCAACGCTTCCAATCCTTCCGGCTTTCCTGCCTTCCAAATTCAATCTGCCGGCTCCGCCTACGAGCGTCTCGTGGACCGTCTGCTCGACTCGCCCCATTACGGCGAACGCTGGGGCCGCCATTGGCTCGATGTCACGGGCTACGCCGACTCCGACGGCTACAGCGACGCCGATCCGCCGCGCGCCTACGCCTACAAGTATCGTGACTACGTCATCCGCGCCTTCAACGACGACAAGCCGTTGGACCGCTTCCTCACCGAACAGCTCGCCGGCGACGAACTCGCGCAGGCCACGTCCGCCAACGCCGCATCCGTCGCCCTCGCCAGCGCCGAGTCCCGCGACCTTCTGACCGCCACGGGCTTCCTTCGCATGGGTGTCGATGGCTCGGCCACGGACGCCTTGACCGACCGGGACGCCGTTCGCAATCAGGTCATGGCCGACACGCTGAAGATCGTCTCCACCTCCCTGCTTGGCCTGAGCGTCGGCTGCGCGCAATGCCACGACCACCGCTACGACCCGATCCCGCACGCCGATTACTACCGGCTGCGCGCCGTGTTCGAGCCCGCCTACGACTACAGGCAGTGGCGCACGCCCGGCGAACGGCTGGTCTCCCTCTACACCGACGACGACCGGAAGCAGTCGGCCGCGATCGAGGCCGAGGCGCAGAAGCTCGCCGCCGCCAAGGAAGCCAAGCAGAAGGAATACCTCAACGACGCGCTGACCAAACATCTGGAGAAGTTCGACGAAGCCCTGCGCGGCCCGCTCCGCGCCGCCTACGACACGCCCGCCGACAAGCGCACGCCCGAGCAGAAGAAGCTGCTCGCCGACAACCCCAGCGTGAACATCAACCCGGGCGTCCTCTACCAATACAACCCGAAGGCCGCCGATGACCTGAAGGTGATGGATGCCAAGATCGGCGAGACCCGCGCGAAGAAGCCGGCCGAGGATTTCCTCAGCGTGCTCACCGAGCCGGCTCATCACCAACCCGTAACGCACGTGTTCCATCGCGGCGATTATCACCAACCCAAGGATGCCGTTTCACCCGGTGGACTCACCGTGCTCAGCGCGACGGGACAGCCCATCGAGTTCCCGACGAATCGCGCCGACCTCGCCACCAGCGGCCGGCGTCTGGCCTTCGCGCAGTGGCTCACCAGCGGCACGAATCCGCTCGTCGCGCGCGTGCTGGTCAACCGCGTCTGGCTCCATCACTTCGGCCGCGGCCTCGTGAACACCCCGGCCGACTTCGGCGCGATGGGCGAGAAGCCGTCGCATCCCGAACTGCTCGACTGGCTCGCCAGCGACTTCATGCAGCACGGCTGGAAGCTCAAACGTCTACACAAACTAATCCTCACCTCGACGGCTTACCGGCAGTCTTCACGCCGCGACCCGAAGCAGGAACGGCGCGATCCGGAGAACCGCCTTTACTGGCGCAAGCCCGTCCAGCGTCTCGACGCCGAGGTCATCCGCGACGCGGTGCTCGTCACCAGCGGTTCGCTCAACCGGAAGCAGTTCGGCCCGCCCGTGCCCGTGCGGCCCGACGTTCATGGGCAGATCGTCGTGGGCGAGGACAAGACGACCGGCGACAACAAGATGCCCGTGGAAGGCTCGCTGAACGGCGAGGAATTCCGCCGCTCGGTTTACGTGCAGATGCGCCGCAGCCGGCCGCTGGCGCTGCTGCACGCGTTCGACGCGCCGGTGATGGAGGTGAACTGCGAGCGCCGCCAGCACAGCACCGTGGCCACGCAGTCGCTGATGCTGATGAACAGCCAGTTCCTGCTCGACCAGGCCGCCCGCTTCGCCGCCCGCCTCGAAACCGACGCCGGTCCCGACCGCGCAGCGCAAGTCCGGCGCGCCTGGCAACTCGCCTTCCAGCGCCCGCCCACCGCCGCCGAACAGACCGAGGCACTGGCCTTCGTGGAACGGCAGGTCGCCCATCTCGCATCCCTTCCCCCGCCTCCAGCCGACGACAAGGCGAAGAAGGACGAAAAGGCCAAGGCCGAACCGAAACCCACACCCGAACGACAGGCCCTCACGAACCTCTGCCAGGCCCTGCTGAGCGCGAACGAGTTCCTTTACGTGGATTGACCACACGACCGCTAACCAAGGCCAGCGCTAGTCATTCCCGCTAAGGTTGGGTGCTTCAATCGCCACCCCAGCAATACTGTCGCGTCCCTTCCAACGCGGGCTGCATCCGCCCTGCATTCCAAGCAGTTCCCAGTTTCGTCTACCGCTTGGGGCAAGGACGGAAAGCGCATTGCCTGACGCGGCTGTCGCTGGTAGTCGGAATTACATGAATTCTTGGGTGACCCGCAACGGCTCCGTCCCGCCGGACAGCCGCTTCGGTTCCAAGCATCCAACTAGCGGCTTCACGCTGATCGAGCTCTTGGTGGTCATCGCGATAATCGCGGCCTTGGCAGCCATGTTGTTGCCGGCCCTTGGCAACACGCGGCACGCCGCGGATTCGGCCGCTTGCAAAAACAATCTCCGGCAGATCGGGATCGGCCTCGAGATGTATTCCGGGGACCACGACTTCTATCCGAGCGGCGGCCCACCCACGTCTGCCTATCCTTGGGGCGAACGTTGGTTTCACCAGTTGGAGGGAGCAGTCGGTCAACCGTGGCCGTCCCTAGGCCTTCAGCGCGCCGGATCATCGCCACGCAACTCATCGGTTTGGGCGTGCCCGGTCTACCGACGTCTTGGTGGTGCTTTCGCGCGTGGGACCGACGCAGACCGACACTTCCCAACGGGTGGATACGGCTACAATGACGCTGGGGCGGCGCTTCCGAACCTGCCGCCGCGCCCATCAGGCTTGGGTGGAACCTGGCGGCTCGCTGTCGGTGGAACCGAAAATCCGCCCTTCAGTCTTTCGGTTCGGCCCGCCCAAGTGATCAACCCATCAGGCATGATCGCACTCGGTGACGCTCCTCTCGGCGTTGATGCTTCGGGCGGAGCCTACCCCACCATTGGGAATCCGTCGCTGGCTGAAGGGCTAGACTCCGTGCCCATACTCCTGGAAGCTGGCAGCGCCGCGCCGGATCTGTTTCCAACGCAAACGGCACCCAGCCGCGCTGCGATGAGTAAACGCCACCGGGGTTGGTGGAACATCGCCTTCTGCGACGGCCATGTGGAACCGCTAAGGGCACGCCAATTTTTTCGGCGTGAGGATCCGCAGCAGAACGTGCTTTGGAACTATGACCACCGGTCTCGTTAGCTCTGCAGCCGTGCCCTGGCTCAAGCGCTACTGGTGGAATGGGACAAGAACGGTGCCTGGGCCCAGGCCTGCATAGTCTGCCAAGGCGGCGTGGTCATGTGCGCAGCCAAGCGAAGCCACCCTCCACGCCGAGATCTCGTCGCCCTTCATCTCCAAAACCAGGACCAGCTTGGGGCTGGGGCAGCAAGGCATGTCCAGAGTCGACAGTATAATCCCTGGAGCGCGACTCTCTGAGTCGCGTCAGGCAAGTTTCGAGTTGAGAAGACGACTAGACTCGCGGCTCGGAGGGCCGCGCTCCCGGCGGCGGCCTACTTCAGCGGCATACCAGGCTCCAGCTTCCCGTTGGTCGTGAGGATCTGGAAGTGGTGCGCCGGCGGCGAGCGGGTGGTCGGGCCTCTTCGCGACCATCAACACCGAGGCAATTGCGGCAGGTGCTGGAAATGTGCATCGGAGGTGCAGAGCACAAGATGGTGTTGGACGGCCAGGGCGGCGATCCAGAGATCGTTTGTTGGGATAGCGACCGACTTGCGGCGGAGTTGAAGGAAAAGCTGGGCGTAGTGGTGCGTCGTCTGTTCGTCGGGCAGCAGCACGGAGACGCGCGGGCTGTTCAGGAACCGCTGGAGGTTGGCCGCGTTCGTAGACTCCTGGTTGCCCGCCGCAAACCCGGCCCGCAGTTCGGCCAACACGATCAGGGGCAAATAAAGCCGCACGGCGGTGCGGACGATGTGGACCCGGGACGCATCGCCCCGCATGAAGTCGCTGTAGGCATTGGTGTCGAGGGCGACCTTCATTTCCAGGCGTCTTCGTCTACCTTGGAGAATTCCGCGATGGCCCGATCGAAGGCGGGATCTTTCTGCCACGTGCCGATCAGGGCATCGAGGTCGGTGTGTTCGCGGGGCTGGGTGTCGAGTTCGAGGCCGCGGGCCAGGGCTTCGACGGCGACAGTGTTGAGGCTTTTTTCCTCTTCCTTGGCCCGCCGCCGCAGCGCCCGGTCAATCGCCGCAGGAACGGCGCGGATGGTGTATTGCGCTTCCGTCATGCAGGCACTTTACGCAGGCGGCGCCTGCATGGCAATGCCGCCACGGGTCAGGATGGAAACTCCGGGAGCGTGACTCTCTGAGTCGCGTCAAGAGGCTCCAATTGAGAAGGTGGCTAGACTCGCGGCTCGGAGAGCCGCGCTCCCGGCGGCGGCCTACTTCAGCGGCATGCCCGGCTCGGGCTTTCCGTTCGTGGTGAGGATCTGGAAGTGGTGCACGCCGGCGGCGAGCGGGTGGTCGCTGGTCCACGCGATCCGGTGGTCGGGCGTCACCTCAATCATCGAGATTCCGGTGTTCGCCGCGTGGCTGCCGACGACGGTGTTGCCGTTGGCCAGGCGCTGGGAGCCGCACGGGTCCTTGAACAGCCCCTTCACGTGGTCGTTGTTCACCTGCCACGCGATTTCGCCGCGGCCGTTGAACTCGACGACCTTGTTGCCGTGGGTGAGCGACACGAGCGTGTGGCCGTTGTCGAGGCGGATGGCGGTGAAGGGCCAGTTCTCCGCGGGGCGGCCACCGAGTTCGGGCAGGTCGGTGCGTAGGACGTTCACCACGCGGCCGTCGGGCGCGTATTCCTTCACGGCGAAGGCGAGCAGGTGCGGCACGAGGTAGTTGCCGTTGCGGAGCTGCCGGGCCATGCGGGTCTGCATGTGGGTGTTGTCGGTCTCGGGCTGGAGCGGGACGGTGAGCACTACCTGGCCCTGCGGATTCACCTCCAGCAGGCGCGGCTTCGCGCCGAGTTCGGTGACGAGCGTGTTGCCGTTGTAGAGCCGCTGGGCGGTGCTCAGTTCGCCGTTCTCCGGGCTGCGTTTATAGGTGAAGACGCTGCGGTTGAGCTTTTCGCCGGCGGGCACCACTTCCTCAACGCGGTCGGCGAAGGCGAGGAGCACGTTGCCGTTGGGCAGCACGAAACCGTCGCGCGAGCCGCCGGCGTATTCCCACGTGGCCTTCCCGTCCTCGCCGATGATCGCGGTCTTGCCGCCGAGCACGAGGTAGGAATGACGGACGGCGGCGGGCGCGGGGGAATCCGCAGCGTGAACGGTCACGAGACCAAACACGAACGCGGGAAGCAGGATGGCGAGGCGGCGGGCGCGGGAGAACATGCGCACAGCATCGGCCGGCATGGCGAATCGAAGGAAGCGGATTCTGTCGGAACCGGTGAACGGGGGCCCACCTGGACACCGTATGCGGGAACCGGCGCCGACAGTGTGCTGCCGGCGTCCCGCCGGCAGTCTTAACCCATCAAGCAAGCCGTCGGGATTACCGTTACGGCCACCGGGGCTGCTCGGCCCCTGCCGGCGAGACGCCGGCAGCACGTTGGGCCAGCACCGCCACCCGGACGGCCAGCCCAACACGATGACCAGATGCGCCACCGGCCGGGCGGCAGCCCGGCCCCACCCTGAATTCGCCGACGCCGCGTCACTGCCGAATCATCGGTCTGCCCACTTGCCGACGACGGGGGGCCTTGGTAGCTCCATGGGCGCAAACTGTGGCGGCCCAATTCCACCCAACGGCTTCCCGCACCCGAGCAGCCTTCACGCTGATCGAGCTTCTTGTCGTCATTGCCATCATCGCCATTCTCGCGTCGCTGCTGTTGCCGGCACTGGGCAAGGCAAGGGCCAAGGCGCACCAGATTGCGTGCCTCAACAACCTGAAGCAGTGGGGCCTCGCGACACATCTCTACGCCACCGACAACGGCGACCGGCTGCCGCCGGAAGGGTTTCCCAATCCGACGGCCACGCAGACCAACACGGGCTGGTATATCCAACTGCCGCAGATCCTCGGCCTGCCGCGCTACCACGAACAGGCGTGGCGCACGAACGCCCAGGCGGCGACCGGCCGCAACGTGTGGCTTTGCCCGGCCAATCCTCGGCGCAGCAACGGGAACAACCTCTTCCACTACTGCCTGAACGCCTATGCCGACAACACGGGCGACTTCGAGGCGGACAGTCCGCTGAAGCTCGGCAACGTGCCCAATCCCGGGACATTGGTCTGGCTGTTCGATAGCAAGAACCTGCCCGCGGTCGGTGGCTGGACGTTTACCCACACGAACCTGCACGGCATTGGCGCAAACTTCCTGTTCCTCGACGGCCACGCCGCGCGCTGGTCGAGCGCCGTGTATTGGGACTACGCCGCCGGCCGGGGCCGGACCAACCTGACGGAGCTCACCTGGTTCCAATAGGGCCGGGCTGGGCGTGATTACGCGTCGCCCAACGGGTGCAGCGGCTTCCGTTTCTCGGAGCGCAGGCGGTTTTGCTCCGACAGCGCGGCGAGGCGTTCCTGGTCGGGCAGGGAGGCGTCGGCCAACGTCGAGGACAGGCTCGCCATCGTGGCGTCATGGGCGGCGTTGCGCAGGCGCAGGATGACGTCGGCGAGCTGCTTTTCCGGCTCAGGGATGGCGCGTTGTTCGCTGGCACTTTCCGAGATGAGCGAGCGGGCGAAATCGTCGCCCTCAAACTGCGAGATTAGCCCGGCCACGTCGGTGCCCATGGAAAAATGGACAGCGGCGATCCGGCGCACGGTCGGGTGCGTGATCCATCCGGGGTCGAGATGGTCGGCCGCGAAATGGGCGTGCTCGGGCGCCAGGAGCAGCAGCTTGAGCAGCCAGAGTTCGGTGCCCGACGGACGAGGCAGCGCCTCCGGCTCGGCGCTTTCCTCGATGGGCGGTTCGTTTGCCTCTTCGCGCGCCGGGGCGGCATTGAGCCGGGCCTTACGAAACTCGGTGCGGACCGACTCGACGTTGACGCTGAGCCGTTGCGCGGTCTTCTGGGCGTAGGTGTCGAGCAGCACCGCGTTGCCCGTCTTCTGGGCCGCTTCGCCCATCGCCCGCACGACCGCCATGCGGCCGCGGTCGCTGGTGGTGTCGTTTTCGAGGACGAGGTGCCGAAGTAGGAAATCGAAGTAACCTTCGGCCCGGTTCAGGATGCCCCGGAAGGTTTCCCCGCCGTGGGCCTTGATGTAGCTGTCCGGATCGTCGGGCGGCGGAATGGTGGCGACCCGCACGGCGAGCCCGGAACCGAGCAGCCCATCGAAGGAACGGATGCTGGCGTTGCGGCCGGCCTTGTCACCGTCGAAGCAAAGGATCACCTCGTCCACGTAACGCTTGAGGATGCGGGCGTGTTCCGGCGTCAGGGCGGTGCCCTGCGGCGCGACGACGTGCTTCAGCCCGTTGGCGTGGCAGGCGATGGTGTCGAGTTGCCCCTCGCACACGACGGCATGGCCGGCGTCGAGGATGGCACGCTTCGCCTTGTCGAGCGCGTAGAGCACCCGGCCCTTGGTGAAGATGGCGGTCTCGGGCGAGTTCACATATTTCGCCGTCTTTTCGTCGCCCTGAAGGATGCGCCCGCTGAAGGCGATCACCCGGCCTTGCTCGTCGCAGATCGGGAACATGAGCCGGCCACGGAACCGGTCGTAGTGCCGGCCGGTTTCCTCCTTCCGGATGATGAGGCCCGCCTGTTCGCAGAGTTCGGCCGGGAAGCCCTTCGACTTCGCCCAGTTGACCGTGTCGTCCCACGATTCGGGCGCGGCACCGAGGCGGAATTCCTTCACCGCCTCGGCCGAGACACCACGCTTGGCGAGGTAGTCACGCGCGATTTGGCCGGCGGCTTCGGTGGCCAGGCAGCCCTGCCAGCGGACACAGATCGCCTCGTGCAGTTTGAGCAGCGAATCCTTCAGTCCACGCGCCTGCTGGGCGGCCGGGTTGTCCTCGAACTCCAACGGGATGTGCGCGCGCTCGGCGAGCCGCTGGAGCGCCTCGGGAAAGGTGAGGTTCTCGTAGTCCTGCACGAACCGGAACACGTCGCCCCCCTTGTGGCAGCCGAAACAGTGGAAGATCTGCTTCGCCGGGTTCACGTTGAAGCTGGGCGACTTCTCCTTATGAAACGGGCACAGCGTGACGAAGTTCGCCCCGGCGCGCTTAAGCGGCAGGGCACCGCCGATGACATCCACGATGTCGCTGGCGGCACGCACCTGCTCGCGGAAGTTGTCGGAGAACATCGGCATGAGTCGGGAGGGAAATTGACCCGGTCAGGCTGGCCCGCAAGGACCCGGATTGAAAAAGCAAAACGCGGGCGCAGGGCCCGCGTCTTCGGGAAAATAGATTCGGGGAGGATGTCAGTTGGCTTTCACGCCATCCAACAGCGCCTTGAGGTCATCGGCGGAAAGCTTCTTGAGGGCTTCCTTCAGCTGATCGGGTGTGAGCGCCGTCGGGGCCGGGCCGCCACCACCGGAGACGGGAATCTTCATGATCTCGTCGTAGGTCCACGATTCGGAACCATCGCGGGCCTTCTCGGCCTCCATCACACTCTTGACCTGGTCCTCTGTCACCGCGCTGCCCTTGTTGCCCCAAGCATTGCGAACGTAGGTCAGGACATCGGCGATTTCCGCGGTTGTCAGACCGGCCGGATTATCCGCCGTCTTCAGCCAAGGATTCATCGCGCCCACTCCACCCATGTTGAAGTCCTGGCCGTTGAGCTTGATCGGACCCTTGAGCCCGTGCAGCACGACACGAATCAGGCGGTTGGCACCGTCGGCCAGCACCCAATCGGAACCGGCGAGGTGGGGAATGGAAAGCGCAGGATTCCCCATTCCGTCGGCCTGATGACAGGCATTGCAGGATTTGGAGTAAGCGACGAGACCGGCCTTCTTCTGTTCGGCCAACGGATCGGCAGCCGCGGCGATCACCTTTGCGGGGCGACCGTAGGGAAGCTCGTTGAACTCGTTGCCGTCGAACCGTCCGCTGTATTTGCCCACGTAGAGGCCGCCCCAAACCAGCAGCGCGGCGCTGCCGGTGAGCAGGAACGAATTGAGCAGGCCGAAGCCGGATCGGAGATTCGGGTTCATCATTTGGCCTCCTCCTTCAAGGGCAACGGCGCTTCGGGCAATTCCACACTGGTGCTCAGGCTCGCTAGGTAGGCAGCAAATTGGCGGACCGCAGTGGTCGGGACGATTTCGGTGCCGGCAGCCGACGGAACTGCCAAGGCTTCCGACGACAGGTTGCCACCGGTGACGGCCCGCGTCCGGAAGAGGAAAGGCACGCCCGCACAGGTCGAATTGGTCACCACCAAGCGGGGGTTGAACAGGCGAACGAGGTTGAAGGCGTTGGTGCCGAGGCGTTCGCCGTAGTTGGCCAGATCCGGCCCCAGTCGGCTGACTCCCAATTGAACCGGGCCGTCCCGGAGATAGTCGCGGGCGACGGTGCGTCGTTGGCCCCAACCGCGGGCGAGATCGCTGCCGCCGTTGGCCGGACGAACCTGTTGGGTATGGCACGCCACGCACCCATGCGTGACGTAAAGCTCATGACCTTGAACCGCCTCGCCGCTGCGGGCAGGCGGATAGGTTACCACGATGTTAGCGGCGTTGGTGCTGAGGTCGGCATCCAGCGGGCCCAACTGATGGCGCGGCACCGCAACCAAGCCGAGCCACGATGCGGCCAGCGTTGCCAGAATTCCGAGGAAAAGCAGGGGGCCGTGGTTCATGGCATCATTTGGCCGCAGGAGCGGGAGCCGCGCCCGTGGTCATTTCGGTCACCAAGGTGCGTCCGACGGGGAGGGCAAAACTCACGAGCAACAGGACGACATTCGCCGCAAAGGCAACCTGCCCGAGGAGGAACACACCCAAGCCCGCGGTGTGGAGCCGCAGCCATGGCTTGAGGGCAGCGTTGATGGTTACCAGCTCGAGATTGGCGTCCGCCAACGCCCAGCCTTGTTTCCATCCGCCCACCGCATAGGCCATCACCAAAATGATCAGACCGAGCAGGCTGAGGCCGAAATGGGCGTTGCTCAGGGCGGCGTTCGGCAACATACGGCCTGCCAACCGGGGAACCAGTGCGTAGGCGCCGGCGAACAGGGCCCCGGTCACAAAACCGAATTGCAGCAGTTCGCGGATGGCGACTTCAAATTGGGTGAAATGGAGGACGGCCTGCGCACAGCGCAACGACGTTACCGCGTAGGCAAGCCCGCCGAGGGCGAAGGACCAAGTCGCCAACTTCGCAAATTTCAGGGCCGGGGAACTGCTCGATCCGCCGACGTTGAGGTTGGCACTGGCCAGCAGCACAGGAATCACCAGCAACACCCCCGCCGCCACCGAGACCGATACGATCCACGCAGGGATCGGTCCCCCGACGAGTCCGGCGGCGGACGTCCAGCCGCCGAAGAGCGCCAACGACCAGAAGGCCACCGGGGCCAGTTCGGGCGAACGGATGGTTTTCCCGGACAATTCCGGGATGAAGAAATAGAGGACCGCGAGTGCCAGCGGGGTCAACCAGAGCCATTGCACTCCCTGCCCAAACCAGCCGGCAGACAATGCGGTCAATACGCCGCGGCCCGGGAATACGACGGTGGTGACCACGGCCGTGGTATAGAGCCATCCAAACCACAGGGTCGCCCCAAGGATGAACCATTGGGAGGGCGCGTAACCGCCGCGACGGCAGCCAGCGATCGCCACTATGCCGTTTCCGGCAACCAACAGGTAACCCACCAGCAGGATCACCGCGAGGCTGGCGGGAAGTTCGAGACCGGGGATTCCGGTGGAACCGCCCAGCAACAGGGCCGGAACTCCGGCGGTGAGCGCCACATTCCAGACCACGGTTCCGATGACCGCCGTGCCCCAGCATGCCAGTTCGGTCCTTCCCAAGTGGATGAGCAACCAAAGGGCAATTCCAAGTCCGGTTTGCGAGGCAGCCCCAAGCAACAGGACATTGCTGGCCGCCGCCTGAAGGCGGACGACGCCGGCCCAAGCAAAGGGCAGGCATTCCGGCGCGTGCAACTTCAGGGAGGCGAGCGCCGACAGCATCAATCCGACCAGCAGCCAGCACAGTCCGCTGCCCAGTAGGTAGAGCACCGGTGTTCGGCTGGTCTGCTCGTGGGCTTCGGGAGCGGCAGGTGTGTTCGCGGAAACGCTCATCGCGGAATCACTCGTAGGACGGAGCCTTGGTGGATTTCTCAAGCCGCTCGAGGAGTTTGGCCCGGCCAGCGGCATTGCCGTCCTTCCACTCGGTGGCCATGACTTCCATCGCTTTCGCGACCGGGAGCCGGTAGACGCCATTCTCTGCCTTCACAACGCCGTAGCTGGAAAGCACCTCCGTGTTGGCTTGCTTCAGTTCAGTCCATGTCTGGAGGCGGAACGCAGCCCGCTGGGCGGCCACAGGGTCCAATTTCTCAGTCCGGACCAGATAGAAGGCCAAGGCGCCAAAGACCAACAAGGTGCCCACACCGGCGGCAAACAAGGCCGTCGTCTTGGTGCATTTTTCGGAACAGCAATCGCTCATGGTCAGGATCCTTTAGTGCTGAGCGGCAGCAGCTTCGGCAGCCGAACGGGGAACTTCGTGGTGGGTGGTCGCTTCCTTCAGCCGGGGGTGCTTCTGCGGCCAAGCGGGGAAGGATTTGTAGGACTTCCACCAGAGGACACCGAAGGCGGCGGCAAGACCACCCCAGCAAATCGGATCCCAAAGTGTGATGTGCAGTCCATCCGGGTAAAGGACCGGCATGACGTTGTAGGTCATGTCGAGGTAGTGCATCAGCCACGCCCAGACAATCATTGGTCCCATCACCGTCATGGTCATCTTGGTGTCGATACGCAGCAGCAGCAGGAAGGGCACGAAGAAGTGTCCGAAGAGAATGATCATGCCCACGCCCCACCAGGAGCCTTGTTCCCGCAGGACATACCAGAAAGTTTCCTCGGGCATCGCGGCGTTCCAGATCAGGAAATACTGCGAGAAGTGGATGTAGGCGTAGAAGACCGTGAAAGCGAAGAACAGGAGGCCCATCGCGTGGACGGTGATCTTGCTGACCACCGGCTTGAGTTCCCGCTTCTCCAGCCAACGCATGATGCCGTAATAGGTCGCAAAGGTGACCCACATGCTGCCGGCGAAATAGTAGACACCATACATCGTGCTGAAGAATTGGTGCTGCAGCGACTTCATCAGCAGGAACACAACGACGGTCACCGTCACGGCGAAGGCAAAGATGCCCCAACCGGCGAGGAAACGGGCCTTCCGCGTCCAGACCGCGGCACCGTCCTTGTCCTGGGCCAAGGAGAACCGGCGAAAGCTGTGGGCCATCCAACCCCAGAACAGGAAGATCAGGACCAAGCCGACGTTGAAGCTCCCCTTGTTGAACAGGATCTTTTTAACGTTGAGGGCCGGATCGGTCGCCGGATCATCAATGTTCATCCAGGGATGGATGTGCCCGAGCGTGGAAAGGAGCAGGATGGGAACCAAGGCGACCAACCCCCAAGGGAAGATCAGGCACGCCATGTTCTCGGCGATGCGCATCACCGGCACGCTCCAGCCGGCATCGAACAGATGGTGGATGAGGATGAAGAACATCGAGGCCACCAAGATGCTCAGGACGAACATGAAGGCGGTCAGGTAGCTGTAGCCAAACTGGGAAAGCAGCGTCACCTCGGGGCCGGCCGCATGCCCATGACCGGCATGCTCGTCGTGGGCGTGCTCGTGAGCGGCGTCTGCCTTGGCGACGACTGGGGCGGATGCCTTCGGGGCGTCGGCGTGTTCGGCAGCCAGGACACGCGCCGTTGCGAAGGTCAGGACCCCCAGGCACGCGAGGGCGGCCAGGGTCCGTTTGAAGAAGAGTGAAAGGTTCATATGCGGCTTACTTCTTCAGTTTGGCCAGCTCGGGCGCCGGCACGTCGGCCTCGAAACCGAGGCGGCTGAGTTGGAGGGCGCGGACGTAGGCGACAATCGCCCAGCGGTCTTCCGGGTTAATCTGCGCGGCATAGCCCATCATCGTGGTTTTGCCGTAGGTGATGGTGTTGAAGATTTCGCCATCGTTGAGCTTGATGATGCGCGGGTCCATCAGGTTGGCGACCGAGGTCATGCCCAGCTTCTTGGTGATTCCACCCGACGCATCGGCTTGTGCGCCGTGGCACGGCTGACAGTAGATTGTGAATCGTTGCTGGCCCCGATCCAACAGCGCGGCAGTCACCGGGATCGGATTGGCTTCAACGAAGACCGCGCCTTCCTTGCCGGTGTTGAACGCGTTGTCTTCCCAGTAAGCGTTCTCGGAGAATCCATTCCGCTGGGCGACGGTTCCGACAGGAATCCCGCGGGAGGTTCGGCCGTCCGCGAAGGCCGAAAACTGGCTCGCAGTTTGGGGCCGCAGCTTGGGCTGGCGGTCCATGTCCGGGAACAGCTCAATCGGGGTGCGGGTCGTGGGGTTGCCCCGGAAACCCGCGACCGCAATGACACTCACCACGGCCAAGGCCAGCAGCCCCAAGGTCACCTTGAAGCGGCTGCCGAGGAACGAGAGGACGAAGAGGGCGATTTTCTCAAACATGGCTTAGTCCTCCGAATCGTGGATTTCCTCGACGGCCGAGGCGCCGTTCTGTTCGAGCAGCGCCCGGACCTCGGCAGGTGAAAACTTCGGGTCGGCCGCCTCGACGTAGACGAAGAACTTGTCGTTGGTGACGCGCTTGAAGCGTTCGGAGTTGAAGAGGGGGTTGTTCAGCCGCGGCAACCGGTTGAGCAGCGCGAGGCCGAACAGCGTGCCGAAGGCGCTGAGCAGGATGGTCATCTCGTAGCTGACCGGGAACGCGAACAACGGCGTGAAGAGTGGTTTGCCACCGACCACCAGCGGGTAGTCGAACTTGTTCATGAACCAGATCATGGTCATGCCCGCGAAGAAGCCGGTGACTCCCCCCGCGAACGTGAAGTAGCCGACTTTCGACGTGGGCAACGCCATCGCGTCATCCATGCCATGGATCGGGAACGGGGTGAACACGTCCCACTTGCGGAAGCCCGCGTCGCGCACCGCCATGGCCGCATGCATGATGTCGGCCGGCGTTTCGAACTGGGCCAGCAGGCCTAAGGATTTTTGAGCGCTCATTGCTTTGTGCTCTGCGGCTTAGTGATGATGGCCCTTGGCTCCACCCAACGGGTGATGGGGGTCGGCCTGCGGGGTGACTGCCTTGACCTCGCTGATCGCCAGCGCCGGCAGGAAGCGGATGAACAGCAGGAACAGCGTCATGAAGAGGCCGAAGCTGCCCACGAAGGTGAACACATCGACCCAAGTCGGGGTAAAATAGCCCCAACTGGACGGCAGGTAATCGCGGTGCAGCGAGGTGACGATGATCACGAACCGCTCGAACCACATCCCGATGTTCACGAAGATCGAGATGATCCAGACGAAAACGACGCTGGTCCGGAGCTTCTTGAACCAGAAGAAGTGCGGGCTGATCACGTTGCATGAGATCATGCTCCAGTAGGCCCACCAGTAGGGACCGAAGGCGCGGTTCTTGAACGCGTAGAGTTCGTAGGGACTGCCGCCATACCACGCGATGAAGAACTCCATCCCGTAGGCGTAACCGACGATGGAACCCGTCGCGAGGAGCACCTTGCACATCAGTTCGACGTGCCGGAGCGTGATGATGTCGTGCAGTTTGAACAGCGCCCGCAGCGGGATCAGCAACGTGAGCACCATCCCGAAGCCGGAGAAAATCGCGCCGGCGACGAAATAGGGCGGGAAGATCGTCGTATGCCAGCCGGGCACCTGCGACACGGCGAAGTCGAAGGAAACGATCGAGTGCACGGAGAGCACCAGCGGCGTGCTCAGGCCGGCCAAGATCATGTAGGCCTTCTCGTAGTTGCTCCAATGGCGGTTTGAGCCGGTCCACCCGAGCGAGAACAGTCCGTAGAAGAAACGACGCACCTTGTGGGTTGCGCGGTCACGCAGCGTCGCGAGGTCAGGGATGAGGCCGGTATACCAGAACAGCAGCGATACGGTTCCGTAGGTCGAGACGGCGAACACGTCCCAGAGCAGCGGCGAGCGGAACTGCGGCCAGATGCCGTTCGAATTGGGGAACGGAATCAGGTAGCCCGGGAACAGCGCGAACCACACGCGGCCGGTATGCACGACCGGGAAGATGCCGGCGCAAGCCACGGCGAAGATCGTCATCGCTTCGGCCGCGCGGTTGATTGACGTCCGCCACTTTTGCCGCAGAAGGCACAGCACCGCCGAGATCAGCGTGCCGGCGTGGCCGATGCCGATCCAGAAGACGAAGTTTGTGATGTCCCACGCCCAGTCCGCCGGCTGGTTGAGGCCCCAGACGCCGACACCGGTCGAAATCAGGTAGGCTACCAGCGAGAACATCATCCCCATGCCACCGGCGCTGAGGATGAAGGCAGGCCACCACCACTTGGGCATCGGCTTCTCGCAGACGCCGGCGATCGCCTCAGTGATCCAACCGAGCGACCGGTTGTTCAGCACCAGCGGTTCGCGTTCCAGTTCCTTGGGCGGTTCGGCCGCCTGCACATGGACGGGCGGCGCGTGATGATCGTGCTTGTCCGCTTTCGCGGCGGCTCCGGACGGGATGGCGGCGGCTTTAGCCATTAGGCTGCTCCTTTCGTGGCGGCCGGCAGGGCGGCATGTTTGTCATCGTGTCCCTTCCCGTGTTCTTCGAACGGGTTTTCGTGACGGAAGCGTTCGTAGTCGCGCAGCGTGTCCGGCGCCCCCTTGGCATCCGGCATTTGCGGGTTCGGATTGCGGATGCGGGCCAGGTAGGTCACGCGGGGCTTGTTATCGAGGAACCCGAGCACCGTATAGTCACGAGGATCGCGCTTCAGCTTGCTGACCGCGCTATCCGGGTCTAGCAAGTTGCCAAAGCTGATCGCTTCGGCCGGGCAAGCCTGCTGGCACGCGGTCTTGATCGTGCCATCCGGCACACGGACATCACCGCTGCCCTTGGCCTTGTTCTTCTGGGCGATCTTGGCCTGCTCAATCCGTTGCACGCAGAACGTGCATTTCTCCATCACGCCGCGCATGCGCACCGTGACGTCCGGATTCTTGACCAGCTTGATGATCTCCCACTCCGGCTCTGTATTCTTGTTCTTGCCGAGCGGGCCGTGATACAGCGGATCCTCGACGTTGAGGAAGAAGTTCCCCTTGCCGCTGCCGTAGCCGATTTCCCGCTTGTTGTAGTCGAAGAAGTTGAAGCGGCGGACCTTGTAGGGGCAGTTGTTGGCGCAATACCGCGTGCCGATGCAGCGGTTATAAGCCATCACGTTCAGGCCCTCTTCGTCGTGAACCGTCGCGTTCGCCGGGCACACGCTTTCGCAGGGCGCACTTTCGCAGTGCTGGCAGAACATCGGCTGCACCGCGACCTGCGGATCATCCGCGGCGGACTCCTCTGTAATCAACTGAGCCGGATCGTGGCTGTAATAGCGGTCGATGCGCATCCAGTGCATCTCGCGGCCGCGCATGATCTGCGCCTTGCCGACGATGGGGATGTTGTTCTCCGCCTGGCAGGCAATCACGCAGGCTGAGCAGCCCGTGCAGCTCGCCAAATCCACCGTCATGCCCCACTGGTGGATATCCGATTTCGTGAACGGATCCTGCTTGTAGGGATGCTTGTAGATGTTCTTCAGCGAACCATCCGGATTCTTCGGCACGAAGTGCGGCAGGTGCGCATCGAGATCCATGTTCTTCGCGAAGTCGGGCTTCGCGTTGAACTGGGCCAAATTCGCTTCGCGGATCACCGGCCGGCCTTCCATCAGGCCGTGTTCCTGGGTGACACCGAGGTATTGCTTGCGGAAAACCTTCTCCACCTTGGCGCCGGCCACCAAATGCCGGGTGGCCGACTTAAACAGCGGATAGGCATCAAAGCCGCAACCGCGCCCGACCCGGCCGGTCACTTTGCGGCCGTAACCCAGCGTTACGGCTACCACTCCGTCGGCGAGACCTGGCTGAATCCAAACAGGCCCTTCGATGGAGGCGCCGTCGACAGTGATCTTAAGGATGGTCTGATTGTATTGGCCGTCGTGAGCCTGCTCTTCCTCGGTTCGAGCCAGCTTAGGATCTTGGCCTCTGGGGACGCTCCGCAACCCGAATCCTAGCTGTTTGGCCGTCTTGTCAGAAACCTGGATGACGTTTTCCCAAGTCACCTTGGTGATCGCGTCGGGCAATTCCTGCAGCCAGCCGTTATTGTTGTAACGACCGTCGTCCACTTTGGAATCGCGGGCGATGACCACCTCAAAGCCATCCGCCTTGGCCGGCTTGTAGGTGGCAAGTTCAGCCGCAACTTTGCCTGCATCCAGACCGGCAGCCACGGGCTTCGAAGCACTGTCGTCCAGGAAACCTTGGAACAGGAACTTCTTCCACGCGTTCTCGTCCGCCCCGGCGAGCCCCTTGAAGGTCTCACGGACCTGCTCGTAGGCCGCGGGCTTTTCTGCTCCGAGGAGGCGCGCTAGCACTTCCAGTTCGGTCAGGCCGCCGAAAAGCGGTTCGATCAGCGGTTGGATTGGCACCAGCGAACCGTCGCTGCTGCGGGCATCACCCCATGATTCGAGGTAGTGGGCCGCCGCGAGGTGCCAAGTGGCTTCCTTGGCGCGGAGACCGGCGGTCTCGTCCTCGAACGCACCCAAACGAACGATCGTTTTGGCGCTCTTGGCAAGGTTCGCGAAATCGGCATCGGCCGGGGCATTGTAGGTCGGATTTCCCCCGAGGATGACCAGTGTATCCACCGCTCCCGCCTTGAGCGCAGCCGCTAGGTCCAGAATCGTGCCCGCATCGGCGGGTTGCTCGGCCTTGTGCAGTTCCACCGTCTTGCCGAGGGCGCCCAGCGCCTCATTCAGCACCAAGGCGATCAGTTGCACCGCCAGCGGCTGGGCATAGCCGGCCAACACAACGGCCTCGCCCTTCTGGGCGGCCAAGTCCTTCGCACATTCCTCGGCCCATTTGGCCGGGGCCGGCGAACCTTGGGCGATCGCCTTCAGCGCCGCGCCCAGCTCACCACCGGTGACCACGAAACTCGCGATTTGGGCCGCGACCTTGACCACGTCGCTCGGCTTCACCCGAAGGCGGTGATCGGCCTGGCCGCCGGTCAGGGTCATGAGCGACTCCACGGAGTAGAGCCGGTTCATGTTTTCGCCGGGCTTACGGTTCCGGGCAAAACCACGGCCGTAACGGGCGGATTCCAGCTCGGAACCGAGGAAGTCAGCGTCCAGCGAGAGCACCCGCTTGGCCGCTTCCAGCTTGTAGGCCGGTTGCACGTCCGCTGCGAAGGCCGTCGAGGCGGCGACGCGGGCGATGGCAAAATCCACCGGCTCGTAATTGACCCAACGGCCCTTGGACAGCTTCTCGACGAATTGACCCTGCAATCTCGCCCGGGTGGGGGAACTGCTGCGTTCCGCCAAAATGAAGAGTCCCTCACCGGCAGTGCCGGCGAATTTCTTGGCGAGGACCGCCAAGCCATCCTGAACTGCGGTCACCTTGGCATCGTTCCCGTTGAGCATGTGCCGGTGGGCCCGGTCGGGATCGTAAAGGCCGAGGATCGAGGCTTGAACGAGGGCGTCGGTGCCGAACGAGGCGGGATGCTTGTCGTTGGGCTCTACCTTGACCGGCCGGCCATCGGTGGACTTGACCAAGACCGGCACCGCAGTTCCCCGGATCGGGAAGGCGCTTGCGTAGTATTGCCAGCCGCCATGGACGTAATTTTCGGGCTGTTTTCCGAACGGCAGGAACTGCTCCTCGGGCCGGCGGCAACCGGCGCCGACACCGCCCAAGCCGGCCAGCAGGAAGCTGGCGGACATTAGCTTCATCCAGTCGCGGCGGGTCTCGCCCTCGGGGGCAAGGCTGGCGCCGGCGGGAAACTCCTGCTCAATCCATTGCCGGACTTCCGGCGATTCATTGAGCTGGGCGAGCGAACGCCAGTATTTCGGGCCGGTTTCCGGCTCGGGGCAAGGCGGTGGGATCGTCTTCATCAGCGTTTCGGGCCGGGAAAATTAGCGGTGGCAGGTGGAGCAACTTTGGCCGGGCTGGACCTTCCAGTCATGGACCAGTTGTTTGCCGTCGACCTGCCCCTTCCAGTCGAGCTGGGTGACCAGATCCACGGGGCGGATCTTTTGGTCGGGCGCGCGGTGACAGTCGAGGCAGAAGGACATCGAAAGGGGCTGCGCGTGCTGAACTTCATCCATTTTGTTGATCTCGCCGTGGCAATGCACGCAGGAGATGCCCCGGTTCACGTGAACCGAGTGGTTGAAGTAGACGTAATCGGGCACCTTGTGGATTTGCACCCAAGGGATCGGTTTACCCGAGCCATACGACTCACGCACCAACGCCAGCCGGGGATCATCCTTAAGGATGAGGCTGTGGCAGTTCATGCAGGTCGAAGCCGCCGGGATGTTCGAGAACCACGACTTATCGACGTTGTTGTGGCAATACCGGCAGTCGATCCCGAGCTGCTCGTTGTGGACCTTGTGGGAAAACGCGACCGGCTGCTTCGGCTGGTAGCCGACACGGGTATACTTGGGCGTCAGATAGTAGGTGACGCCCGCCATCGCCACGGTGCCGGCCAGCACGGCGATCAAGCCGAGCTTGGGTGCCAGTTGGTTGGCCCACTTGGGAAAAATCTGTGGCATCGGTCAACAAGTTATCCGCGGTGCCGGCCCCTCGGGCACCAGTCACCGCAGTCAGTTCGATTTCGAGCTCCGCTCCGGACGAGATTCCTGTCTTTCGGCGGATCAGGCGAGAAGCCTTAGCCGCCGTCGCTCTGACACGGTTTCCTGCCAAAAACCAAGTTTTCGGTCCCTAATCCAACCGATTAGCCAGCCCAAGCCAGCTTGGACTAGGATAGGAAACTGCGCCCGCGAACAGCTCGTGAAAAAAATCACAAGCGCGGCAATCGGCGCAAGCATTCGTTTTCCAGACCGCCCATTGCCGTCCAAAAATGGGGCGAAACGTTGGGAAATCCGGAGATGGCCCGGGCAATGGAGGGCGCCCCAACCCAACTGGACCGGCGCGGTGGCTTCAGAACTCCAGAGAAGCACCGGCGTAAAAGTTCCGCCCGTAGGCCGGATCAATGCCATCGCTGCGGATGCGGGCGTAATAGTCTTCGTCGAAGATGTTGTTTATGCCGGCCAGCAGCCGTAACCGGTCGGGAATGACCGCCCATTCCAACGTCAGGTCCCAAGTCATGTAGGCGGGAACGAGCCGGGAAGGGTTTTGGTCGTCCGTGGCATAATGATCCGCCACAAACGTGCCCAGAAAGGCCAGTTTCAGGCGCTGTTGCCAGCGGTAGATGATGCCGGTCCGTAGTAGATATTCCGGGGCATATTGGGGCGTCATGCCACCTAAGGTTCCGCCGCGAATCTCCGCGTCGAGCAACGTCACATTGCCGTAAAGATCGAATGAGCCGAAGGAACTCGCGTTTTCGGTTCCCCGCCACTCGTCAAGCGCACCCACCACGTCAAATTGGACGGCGGCATCCCAGCCCCGGTTGACGGTCCGCCCGACGTTGCGCAGCGAGGTCACGCCGCCGGCCACGACGGTGCCGCCAAACTTGTTGTCCAAGTCGACGAGGAACAGGCTGGTATCCCACGTCAACCACGGCTCCGGATTGCCCCGGAAGCCCACCTCATAGGACCAACTCTTCAACGGATCCAAATCTTGATCCAAAGTCGCCGCCGGCGTGGGAATGAGCGACTCGGTGAACACCGTGGTGCGGTAGCCCTGTGACACATTGCCGTAAAGTTGAACCCTCGGTTGCAGGTCATAAGCCGCCCCGAGGCCGAAGAGCGGTTCGGTATCGAGCTTGTCCTTCGCGCGGTCATTGACGAACGCGCCGGTGGTGGCGTCGAAGTTCCGGATGGCCAAATCCTGCGCGACGTTTTCCAGGCGGAATCCCGGGGTCACCGATAGGCGGCCGAAGACGAAGCGATTCTCCACGAACAACGAGCCGTAGTAGACCTCCCGCTGCGCATCCCGCTGCAACACGCCGGTCGTGGCCGTCGCCGTGGCTCCCCGGACATCAGTGCGGGGCGAGTCGAGCCGGTAAAACTGGAAGCCCGCCGCCAGCGTATGGCCGGCATTCCAAGCCTCCCAATCGTGGCGGATCCGGGGCTCCAGCCCGAACGAGTAGAATTCCTGCCGTTCGATGTCGTTGGAGTTCGCATTGGCCCCATTCGGCCGGGTGCCGAAGCCGCCGCCCCGCTGCCGCCGGCTGTAGCGTTCATAATAGCCGCCCCAGGTCTTCACGCTTAGGGAGGTGCGGTCATTGGCCGTCAGTTGGTATTCGAGCGACGGAACGTAGCGGCGAAGTGCAAACCGATCGTCCAACCGGCTGGCTTGGTCGCGGTCCGCGAGGTAGTTGGCGTCATTCGGACCGGCGCCGAAACCCAGGCCTCCCGGTTCCCCGTGGTTTTCCTCGTAGGCGTCGAGGGCCAAGGTCCACCGCGAATCGCGGTCCGCGTCCAGGACCAATTTGAAATGCCCGCCGTCCAGTTGGTAGTCGCTGTTGTCCGAGCGGAATCCATCGGCCTGCCGGTGATTGAAGTAGGCCAGATACCCCAGCCGACCGACCGTGCCATCCACGGCGTTGTAGGTGGAATAGAGCCCGTCGCTGCCCAACACATGCTGCGACCTCCCGGAAAATTCCCGGTCCCGCCGTGGCTGATGGGTCACGTAATTCAGCGCGCCGGCGGGCTGCGGCCCATACATCAGCGAACCGCCGCCGCGGATGAATTCCGCCCGGTCGACCACGTCGAGTGGTGGCGTGAAGTAGGCCTCCGGATAGCCGAAAGGATCCGCATGGATCGGCACCCCGTCGCGCAATACCTGCAGGAATTGGGACCGGTGCGGTTCGCCGATCCCGCGGTAACCCAGGCTCACGAGCGGTGTCGTTTCCTCCGAAAACAGCAGCCCCGGCGTCAGGGCCAGGGCTTGGCGGTAGTTGTTGGCTTGCACCCGCGGGAACGCATCCAAATCAATCACTGACGTCCGCTTGCCCGCAAAGATCCGCTCGCCCAGCACGTCGGGCAGAAAGGGTTCCTGCACCAACGCCTGGGACTCGCTCTCCGCGGTCACCACGATCGTTTCGAGCACCGCCGGCACATTCGTTTCTCCAGTTGGCGCCGGCACCTGGGCCCAACCCGCGACGGATGCCAACCCGGCTGCTGCCAACGCGCCGGTGAGGTGTTGCTTGAACTTCATCCCCCAACGCTGCCACAGCGCCGGGCGGCTGCGCTAACGGCGCGTTGCCAAAACTTGTCGGCGAGTTGCAACGGGCGCGATTGGGCGCTGCGGGCCGGCACCGGCGGGTTCCGGGCCTTGCGTCCGAGTTCTAATACCTTGCGACCTAAGACAACTGGTATAGGATGTGCCGGAAATGAAACGCGATCCGTTGAAGCAGTATGTTTCGCTCCGTGAGTCCCTGCTCAAGCGCAAGGCCACTCTCGAGGCTGAATTGGCCAAGATTAACACCGCCCTCGGCGAGGCAAGCCCGGTCGCGGCCCCCGCGGCCAAGGTGAAGGCCTCCACCGGCGGCCGGAAACGCGCCAAGAACAGCGTTTCCCTCAAGGCTGCGGTATCCCAGGCGCTCGCGGAAAAGGCCCTGACCAAGCCCGAAATCCTCAAGGCG
The DNA here is from genome assembly GCA_040375265.1 of Verrucomicrobiales bacterium. Classification (GTDB taxonomy): domain Bacteria; phylum Verrucomicrobiota; class Verrucomicrobiia; order Limisphaerales; family UBA9464; genus CAIWAH01. Next base: position 1,141 of record JBEISV010000007.1, on the reverse strand, counting down.
GTCGCCAAACTCGGCTACGTCTTCACGGCCAAGGACCCGACCAATTCCCTGAACACGCTGCTGTATTCGGACAAGGCCTTCAAGAATCACGGCGACGGCAAGTTCGGCTTGGCGTGATTTGCGAATGATCTGATCGTAAAGCCCGCCGCTCCGGCGGGCTTTTCTGTTTTTTCCCGGCGAATTATTCCCCTTCCTAGCACCATGTTAGCCCGGCGTGTCATTCCCTGTCTTGATGTCCATGACGGACAGGTCACTCGCGGTGTGCAGTTCGGCCGGGCCGAGAGCGGCGGCCTGCGCAACGTCGGGGACCCGGTCGAGCTTGCGGTGCGTTACAATGACCAAGGCGCGGACGAGATGGTATTCTTTGACATCACGGCCAGCGCCCACGGCCGCCGTTCCATGATCGATGTGATCGAACGCGCCGCAGATCGTTGCTTCATGCCCCTGACCGTCGGCGGCGGCATCCGCACCCGCGAGGACATGAGCGCGATGCTCCAGGCCGGCGCGGACAAGGTGAGCATCAACTCCAGCGCGCTCGCCAATCCCGACCTCATCCGGCAGGGCGCGGAGAAATTCGGCGCGCAGTGCATCGTGGTGTCCATCGACGCCAAGAAGGTTGCCCCCGACCGCTGGGAGGTTTTCTCCAAGGGCGGCCGCGAAGCCACCGGACTCGAAGCCGTCGCCTGGGCCAAACGTGCGGTGGAATTGGGCGCCGGCGAGATCGTGCTGAACTCCATCGACGCCGACGGCACCAAGAAGGGCTTCGACCTCGTCATCACCGCCCGCGTCAGCGAATCCGTGGGCGTGCCCGTGGTTGCCAGCGGCGGTGCCGGCACGCTGGAGCACATGGCCGAGGTTCTTCTGGCAGGCAAGGCCGATGCGGTGCTGGCCGCGAGCATCTTTCACTTCGGCGAGTTCACCGTCGGCCAGGTGAAGGACTACCTGGCCCAACGGAACATCCCGGTTCGCCGCCTGGTCCGCTGACCCGCCTGCAACTCCCGTGAACGCCCTCCTGCACTCCAAGTGGTTCCCGTTCGTGGCGCTGTTCCTGAGCAACATCTTCATGACGTTTGCCTGGTATCGGCATCTCAAGTTCAAGGAACACCAGCCGCTGTGGATCGCGATCATGGCCAGCTGGGGG